>CATZCM010000001.1 GCA_958417225.1 uncultured Eubacteriales bacterium
ACATATTGCTTAACCGCAAAATGCTCCGGCTCACGCTCGGCGAGCCTGTCAAAGAGCATATCCACGGGGCTTTTGTAATTTTCGTCATCCTCACGGGCTTCGCTTGCATTTATTAAATCCAAAAGCGTGATGAAGTTTTTTTCTTCTTCGGGCGCTTCGTAGTAAATGTAGCCGATTAGAGCGCAATACAAAAGCCGTTCAGCCTTAACCCAAAAATCCTCGCCCGACTTTTCGCCGTCGCCTTTGGTGTTTGCGATTATGACATTTACCAGCTTCAAAATATCCTTTTCGCTGCGTATATAGGCAAAGGGATTGTAGTGCATACTCTTTTTGAAATTTATCGTATTGAGTGAACGGATTTTGTACCCGCCTTTTTGCAGCATTTTTCCGCACTCGACAAGGATTGTCCCTTTCGGATCGGTTACGCAGTAGCTTGTCGTCATCTGCATAAGATTCGGTTTTACAAAAAACCTTGTTTTTCCTGAGCCTGAGCCGCCGATTACAAGTACATTTTTGTTTCGTGCAAATTTCGGATTTTTCGGGCGGCTGTTCATTGTCAGCCGTTCCGTATTCGTCAGCAGAATATTATTGTAAAAATCCTCGTCAATGTACGGCTTAATATCCTCCGGCGTACCCCAGCGCGCCGAGCCGTATTCAATGCCTTTTCTGAATTTCTTTGCGTTTTTGCTCCGCAGATACAAAATGCCCTTGACCGCTAATGCTCCGACAATTCCGACGGAAATATCGGTAAAATGAAAAGAGAGCAGCGGCGCTTTTGTAAGCTCCGATACTCCCTTAACAACCGATATTAAAATGTTTTCTTCCGACAGCCGCACAGCGTATGACAGTTTATCGAATATCCAAAAGAAAATGAGAAACGGCAGATTTGAAATAATTTTTTTCTTATCCGCCGCTGTCATCGCTCAATGCTCCTGTCCTTGATTTTTTCACGGTCTTTATGCTGTGATTTTACTATTTCCGCTAACTTGCGGATAGCCTGCCTAACAGAGGGCTTTTCTTTCTGCCTTAATATTTTCTGCGAATACTCGTTAAATGCCATTGTCAGAACATCTGCGTCCCTGCCTTTGAAAAAGACAAGGTATCGGGGCGGATTTTCGGAATTGTCCTTTTTGAGTGCAAAGTCAATTCCGTACTTTTTCGCCGTAGATTCAAATGACCTGATATTTTTATCGGTAATTTCAATGTTTGAAAGTGCCGTGTTGTGTTTCATCAGGTCTTTAATTGTCTGCCTGCCGTGCTTTAAGTCCGGCTGTTTTCCTTTGCGGTGATTTAGGTAAACGGAAATCGCTTTTGCAAGCGTCCGCCCGGTAATCTTGCTGCCGGATATGGCAAGCGCAATCGTTTTCTTTTCAATTTCTTCCTGCAATAAGCAACACCTCCTTGAAAAGTTAAGTATGAAAAAAGACAACCCGTGTAGGTTGCCTTGAAAGCCGGTATATAAATCGGAATTTGTCGGTGTTAAAGCGACATAATTTCATCTGCAATTTCACAAACAGTCTTATTGTTTGTATCAATTTTTACAGTGTCAAGCAGCCGATACATATTGATTCTTGCGACACTTCTGTCTATGACATCGACAGTACGGATTCCACGGGCAATATCGGAAGCCAAGCGATTTCTTAGATTATGTTCATCGGTTATCAGAGAAATCTTTATGACATTGCAATCAATTATGTCCAACTTATTGATTATTGCGTCAATAATGAATTGCTCGTGCATTACCCAACAGAAAATGATATTATCATAGGCAGTACAGTGGATAAAACTGTTCAGCAAATAACAGATGTTTTGCAAAACCATAGTTTTCGTTTCTTCTGTAACCTGAAACGGATTGGCATCCCAACACCAATCACCGTCAAGAAAAATGCTGTTTGGCAATTCCTTTTTCAGTTGCTGACATACTGTTGTTTTGCCGACCCCCATTGTTCCACCAATTAAGTATAGCCTTTTCATATCAAGCCCTCATAAATTTCATTTTGTTTTACGAATATTATACCACAAAATCAGCGAGAAAGCAATCGTTTCCGACTGCTTTCTCTACTTTGCACAAAGGTTTATTTTACCCAAGTTTCATTATCCGAATTTGTAACGCCGATATGCGTATTCGCCGATTCAGCGATTGCATAGAACGCCCAATGCGAATTGTTTTTAAGGTCGGTAAACTTATTTAATGACGAAAGATTTTTGTTGATATACCCCCCGTCTGCAATTCTGCCGGTTGCCTTGTTTACGACGGTTACGACTTCTGCTCTTGTAATAGCGTTGTCGCCCTTGAATGTTCCGTCAGCGTAGCCATTAAGCCAACCCGCGTGTTTTGCATAGGCAATATCCGAATACGCCCAATAGTTGCTTGCAACATCGGTGTATTTTACGGTGTAACTGCCTTTCTTGACATCATTAAACAATGCGTCAAAGCGTACTGTCATAGCCACAAATTCCGCACGGGATATATTCTCGTCCGGCTTAAAGGTGTTATTGTCATAGCCTTTTATAATGCCGTATTTTTCGATATATCCGATAAACTTTGAATACCATTCACTTGACTTGACATCTGCAAAATCGGATTTGCCGCTTATCTTTTCGCCTTTCTGTTCTGAAATCAGTCTTGCAAAAATAGCAGCAGCTTCAGCTCTCGACATGTTGTTATCGGGGCGGAAAGTTCCGTCCTCATAACCGAAAATGTACGCCGTATGCGTTTTGCCCGGAAGTGTTACAACACCGTTTTTATCTGTCGTGCCTGTTGCTTCGCCCTTGTTTTTATCTTTGAGCAGAACGGTAACATTTTCTTTTGCAGCACCCTTATTATCGGTTACGGTAACAGTATAAAAGTTTCCGTTATCAAGCGTTTTTCCGTTCGGCAGGGTAATTGTCAAATTGCCCTTGCTGTCGGTGCTCTTTGAGAAGTTTGTAACAGATTTTCCGTCCTTGTCGGTGATTTTCACATTTACGCTTGTATAATATCCGCCGCCGGAGCTGCCGCCGCGACCGCCGCCACCGCCGGAAGATGAGCCGCCGCCACCTGTTGACTTGACGGGAAGTGTAACCTTGCCGTTTGCGTCGGTTGTTGCTGTCTTTTCGGTTGTCTTGTCCTTAATTGTAACAGATACACCCTTTACTGCCTTATTTTCTTTATCAAAAACGGTTACGGTTGTCTGATTATCTGTTGTCAAGGTCTTGCCGTCGGGAAGTGTAACGGTAATTTTACCGTCCTTAATTTCGATAAAGGCATTTTCAATTTTACCCTTTGTGTCCTCAACGGTAATGTTGTATTCTGCTTTGGTGTCCTCTGTGTCCTCCTTTCCGTCACCGTCGGTATCCTTGCCCGGTATAGTTTCGGAAATGTCGGTTTTGCCGTCTTTATCCGTTACACCTTCGCTTGCAGGGGGAATATAGATTTTACCGTCTTTGTCGGTAACACCTGTCAAAGACTTTGTTTCCGTACACTCAACGGCTTTTTCGGAAACAACAACACTCATATCCTTTACAGCCGTATTATCCGCCTTGTTTGATACAGTTATAATAATTCTGTTCGCATAATCAAACTTTACGCTTTCGGGCAATTCAACAGAAATGTTTTCTGCCGATTTAACGCTGCCGTCCTCGTTTTTGATTTCCGCATTGTGTTTAATATACGCTTTTTCAATCGCACCCGATTTATTTACAACGGTTACGATAAAGCCGTCAACCTCCGAATAGCCGTTTGCATCGGTATAGTCAAAGTTTGTCGGCGGCACAATTATTTTTCCGTCTGCATTTGTAATACCCGATTCGCTGTTTTCCGCAGCGTCCGAAACGGTAACGGTAATATCTTTAAGCGGTGCGCCGTCCTTATCAAGAACGGTTACGGTAATACGGTTTGCATAATCAATCATATTTTCCGTCGGAAGTTTTACGCTGAAAGAATTGTCCTCATTCAGCGTTACAAGAGCATTTTCGATATAGCCCTTTTCATCATTTACGAAAACATAATAATTCTGCAAATTAACCTTTCCGTCTTTATCGGTAAGCCCTGAATTTACGGGCGGTACAGTCAGCTTTCCGTACATATCGGTTGTGCCTTTTTCGATATAGTCCTTGTCGGCTATTACGATAACAGATACGCCCTTTTGGGGATTGCCGTTCTGGTCGGTAGCGGTGATAATTGCAGGGCTGTCCTGTGTCAAAATTAAACCGTCGGGCAGCTTCACAACAATATTATTACTTTCGCCAATATATGTTTCGCAGTTCGGGATTGTAACATTGAGCTTATCCGTAACCTTGATAACATAGGTAAATTTACTGTCGCCGTCCTCTTTGCCGATTGTTCCGTTATCGTCGCCTGTCGAGGATTTTTTGTCGGGAGCGATAAACTGTCCGTTTTCGTCTGTTATGCCTGTTGTGTTATTGCCGTTGTCGTCTGTAACAAAGATATTCAAACCTGTTGCCGCCGTCTGCTTTTCGGTGTTGAATACGGTTACGGTCGTTCTGTCCGCAAAATCAAGCAGTCTGTTTTTCGGCAAGCGGATTGAAATGTTATCGTCCTTGTCAATCGTGATTTCGGAATTAAACACGGGCTTGTTGTTCTTGTCCGTGAGAATGACGGAATATCCGCCGATTTCAGCCTTGCCGTCCTCGTCCGAATTATCCTTTGCCACAAGCTGCGGAATATCCGCAGTCTGCAATATCGCTTTACACTCAATACATTCAATATGCTTTCTGCCGCCGTGCTCAATGTTAGCCGCTTCGTCAATTATCCATTCTGACGGTGCGTGCCCCTTTGCATTTTTGTAATCACTCTTAACTGTGTCGCCGCACACCTCGCAAACGGAAGTTGTAAATCCGATTTCGGTACAGGTCGGCTCGGTTACGGTCTTTTTGTAACTGTGAGCGATTTTATCCGTATAATTTCCCTTGTAGCTATCGCCGCAATCACAAGTGAAAATCGTGTAACCCATTTCTGTGCAAGTGGGGGCAATTACGGTTTCTTTATAGCTGTGATTTTTGTGTTCCGTATAGTCGCCGATATATTCCTTGCCGCAGTCGGGGCAGGTGTAGATTGTATATCCGTGCTCGGTGCAGGTCGGCTCAATTACTTTTTTGCTGTAATTGTGTTCGGTCTTATCCGTATAGTCGGAAATATATTTATCGCCGCAGTCTGCACAAGTGTAAGTTGTATAACCAAACTCGGTACAAGTCGGCTTTGTGATTTCTGCATTATAGTTATGCGGTTTCTTTTCGGTGTAGTCCGAAACAAATTCATCACCGCAGTTTACGCAAGTATTTGTTGTGTAACCGTGTTCGGTACAAGTGGGAGCAGTAATGTTTTTTGCATATTTGTGTTCTGCCTTATCGGTGTAATCGCCGATATAGCCGTCGTCGCAATTATCGCATTTGTATTCCGTATAGCCCATTGCCGTACAAGTAGGCTTAACAACATTTTCTGAATAGCTGTGTCCTGTCGGTAATTCTAAAACCGTACCGCACTTTTCGCAGGTCTGGGGATCTGTACAGGTCGCCGCCTTGCCGGGTGTGTGTCCTGTTGCGGATTCCGCTTTAATCATTTTTTCATTGCAGCCTGTATTTTTACAGCGATATTCAATTACACCCTCGCTCTCACAAGTGGAATTTGTAACGGTGTGCCCCTCGTCCCAATCGTGTCCGGTAGGCTCGGTGTAGTCCGAAACATAATTCAATCCGCACATAGTACAGGTTGAAGTTGTATAACCCTTATCGGTACAGGTCGGCTCTTTGGTAATACGCTCGTAAGCGTGTGAGATAATCGGCGTCATATCGGTAATATATGAGTTACCGCAAATTTCGCAGATGTGATTTGTATATCCTACATTTCTGCAAGTGGGTTGTACTTTTTCAGTCTTATATTTGTGTTCGCCAACAGGAGTGGTTTCCTCATAGAAATTGCCGCACTTATCACACAAATTGAGTTTTAAGCCGCCCTGCTTGCAGGTTGCTTCTCTTATGGTGATTGCCTTATATTCGTGTCCGGTTGCCTTTGTGTAGTTCCTTTTGTCAAGGTTTCCGCAGCCGTCACACTGCCAGCGCTCATATCCCAAGTTATCACAAGAGGGAGCAACGGTTTCGAGATAACGATAATCGTGTTCGTGCTTTTCGGGCGGAATAACGATAATTGTACCGCCGCCGCTGTTATCGTCCTTTTTGTCCTCCAAGAGCCACACATACGATACGCCGTTTTCCGTCATTGTTTCGCCCTGATATTGATAGTCAATTTCATAGTAAACAGGATAATATCCGGCGTCGGTATAGTTCGGCGCAGAGGTGAGATTGCATTTTCCGGCAGATGTGCCGTAGTGAATACTTGTATGTACGCCGCTGTCCGACAGGTCGCTCACGGTTACGGTATGGGATTTGTTATCCACATTTCCGTAGTATGATGACACAACAGATTTTGCGGTTACATACTCGCTTGTTGAATATCCGCAGTCGCCGCACGTTTCGGAAATGAAAAAGCGGTTGTTGCCAATCTGACCGTCAACCGTTTCGGAAAAGTCGTGCTGCTCTCTTTTTTCGGAAGCTCTTGCTTTTGTACCCTTGCAAAACTGACAATATCGTCCTGCCTTTAATACTGTTGTATGATAGTTTTCATTGTACGGGGTGTAGGTGGTATTGTCAAAGTCCAAGAAAAAATTATGGTCGCAGGAATTTAGTCCGTAAACATTACGGCTGAATCCGTATGCGTCTCTGCCGTCAACAGAGTTTATTGTTCCGCAGGTCTGGCAAACAGATTTAGTCCAATGGTATGTGGTGTAGCTTGCGTCCTGATTCGGCCGTCCGTTATCAAGATTGCCCTTTGTTTTCCCGTCAACCATTGTTCCGTCCGAAAATTTAACGCCCCTGTTTAATGCGGTTGTTCCGCTTTTGGTATATTCGGGCGTTCTGTAAGTAAGCATTATCGTGTCTTTGTTGCATACCGTGCACCAGCTTGTTTCCTGCGTGATAGTCGCATTAAAATCAAGCTCGTTTGTTCTGCCGTTTGCAGATACCCATATATCCGCAGGATCGACATATTCGTTTACCTGTGCCGCATAGGTTGTTATCGGCGTAAATCCCGAAAGCAGCGTTGACACTGCCAATGCCGCCGACAGAATATTTTTTAATTTGCTTTTGAAATTCATTTTATTTTTTCCTTTCTGTTTGATTTATATAAAACGCGTTTTACTCTCAAAACGCTGTTTTTAAGGCGGTCTGCACTTTTTGTAATCAGATTTTTTCATAGACGCACCGCCTTAAGAGTTTGCCATATCGTGATGTACTTTTGTCGCGTAATAGCTGTCAATGGTGGAGGGAGCATTAAACAGCGCCGCCAACAAATATTTTTTGATATTGCGAATATCCGAAGTGTTTTCCTTCATACAGTCGATAACATACTCAATATGCTCGGAGGTCAGCTTTAACAGCTTTGATTTCACGATTGCCGCCGGGTAGGTATCACCGGCAATAACAAGGCTTGATTTCTGTGTGCAAACCGTTTCTGTCATAAGGTCAACGATTTCGTCAAGCATAGCAGCGTCACGGTTAAGGTTGACGCTTAAAACATCATAGTCGATATTTTCTTTGATTATCTGTCTGTATGTTTCCACCTCATCATATCCAATCCTATCCGATTTTTCTTTTGCCGGCTCCGGCTCTTTTTGATATGATTTGATAGGATAAGTATTTGATATATCCGTATTTAATTCTTTTATATTTGATTTATTAGTATTTAATTGTGCGGTGTTTTCCTGTATAGGCTCTGCCTGTGCAGGAATATCCAATACAGGATTTTCCCGTATAGGCTTTTCCCGTTCAGGCGGCGCACTTTTAGGCTGCTCCAAAATCGTGTATTCAATCGTGGTGAGCTGTCCTTTTTCGTTTCTCATACGCTCACGGATAATATATCCGTGCTTTTCAAGCTCTCTGATACAGGAGCTTATGATGTCGATTCCGTCCTTGCAGATTGCCGCAAGCCCCTTTGTCGTGTAGTCCCAATTTTCGGGGAGCGAAAGCATAAGGGATAACAGCCCCTTTGCCTTTAATGATAATTCCGTATTTCTCAAATGGTGGTTGCTCATCACGGTATAGTCGCGCGTTTTGTCTATTCTGAAAACTGCCATTTCAAAAATCTCCTTTCCTGTGAAATTAAAAAAGCGTCTGGATTTTTTATCAATCCTGACGCTCTCGGTCTGTATTTTCTTTTAACGGTTTGAACATTGCGCAGCTTGTGCCGTTATGACAATGAATGTACGGACAAAACGGATTTTTGTTGTCAAGCAAATATGTATTGTAACCCGTCTGACATTTAGGGCATAGCTGCTCGTTATTTTTCTGTTTCATAATTTTATTTTCCTCTTTTCGTTGACTATTTTGCGAAAATGTGGTATAATAAACATAGAAATTAAAAAACACGATACGGTTATCGTGTAATCAAAATAATATGATGCACAATACGCATTATGAGTATATGTGTGCATATATCGGTAAATCAGGTGTATTGCCGATTGCGGCGGAAACATAAAGAAAGAGGTTTACAATTATTCTATATACCATTGTCCAAAAAGTGTATTTGAAAAAATCCCTCTTTCTCCGCCAAAAAAGGCAACAATTTTCTGTTGAAAGTTGTTGCCTCTTTTTTATTTGTTTAGCAGTGTTGAGAGAAGAAATAAGCATTGTACGGGATTCATAGTAAATTTTATCTAAATTTTTGAATTGAGTTTCAGGCAGGTAATTTGCTTTAAAAGAAAGTTTTAAGAAGTAATTTATTTTAATTGGTTCATGAAGTGCAATTTGCAGTTTTGCAATAAAATTTGATTTACTGTTAATTTATCATTACACACAGTAACACCTATTTTTAGATTTTAATGCAATAAACATGCAAGCTTTTCCGAGGATTATTTTTTGATGTTAAATCTCAGGTGTTCATTCTTCTTTTTCCATTAGCGCAGTCAGGAGCGTTTCATGTATAAAGTATTCATTTTTGGAGTAAGAGTAAAAAGTAACATTCATTCTAAAAATACCTAAATATAGTGGAAGTGATTTCATTTTCTGTTAGTACCATTAGATGCGTTTTATATAAAAAAAATCACTTGTAAGAACAAGTGATTTTTTATGGTTGCGGGGGCAGGATTTGAACCTACGACCTTCGGGTTATGAGCCCGACGAGCTACCAGGCTGCTCCACCCCGCGTTGCTATGTCATTATTATATGCTATATAGAATCAGAAGTCAAGTGTTTTTTTGAAAAACTATGTATAGCATATAAATTTAAAATACAAGCATGGTTTTTAATTCATATCGCACAAATCAAGCAAGCTGTTTTTGCACAAGAAGAGTATTTTTTCAGTTAAAGGTAATTTTTTAACATTTTCTTGATCTGACCAATTTTTCACATTATATGCGGCATTGATGGTTATTTCTTTAACTGCATCGAGGTCATCTTGTGAAATTAGTTCTTTTGTATATACTGGAAATCTTCCTTCGGGTTGTGTTTTAGGGAATTTATCTATACCCATGCCTTTAAGAAACCAATCGGGATGATACACGCCATTGGTAGCACTGACGATACCGGCGAAATCTGCAATTAATTCATCATGTATATTATTGTGTGACGATCCGAGAAATCTTTTTGTAAAGTAGTGTGTACATTCGTGTTCGCGTCGTATGATCATAGAATATTTTTTCCACAGATCGTCAGATAACGAGATACTTTCAGCAGGGATATTGCTGTATGGTTTATTTGACAAGATAATAAATCGGATGTTTTTACCGTGAGCAAAGCTTGCTCCGACGCTTTCAAGTTGTTGTTCGCCTTTTCCTTTATAAATTAATTTATTGACTAACGTAGCGAAATCCTCAGGATTTTTCGCATAAAATATCGGAATGTTGCCCGCGATAGAGTTATATATTTCAAGTGAGATGTCAGCTTCATTTTTGAAAATTATATCCTCGTCGCCATGTGGAAATTTTTCGTTTAGTGCTTTAGTGATTCCGACGTTTTTGGAGTAATCAATGATGTCCTCAAATGCTTCAATAAAGGGTTCATCATGAATATTCGTTGGAATTTCAATGTTTGTGTTAAATTTATTTTTGGTGTAATCGAGTACAGTTTTGCTAAAATTTTTATTCATGAGTATCAATCCTTTCAATTTTAGTTTTGCATAGCTAACTTATATTTTTTTCCAAGTTTTTTTATAGCACGGCTTAATATAACTCCAACGTAACTTACGGAACAATTAAGTTTTAATGCGATGTCTTTATATGACATGTTACAGAAGTATCTGTAATAAATAACGGTTCTGTCAGTACTTTTTAAGTTTTTGAATTCTTTCAATAAATATTCATATTGTTCATGTTCTCTGACAGCTATTTCAACGTCGTCAACGCAATAATTTTTAGTGTATTTGTCGTCAAGAGCTATAGTTTCATTTAGAGGAAGACTTCTATAGTAGTCAATGACGGTATTGCGAGAGATAGCGAACAACCAGGTTAAACATTGAGCTTTTGTTTCATTGAAAGTTTTTTGTTTAGCAATAGCTTTGGTAAAGACATCTGAAACTAAATCTTCAGCTACTTCTTTTTTTGAAACTCTGTACAAAATATAGTTATAAATCTTATCGTAATGATGCCGGTATAAGCTTTCAAAATCAATTTTCGATGTATTCATTTTATTCTACCTTTCTGTATGAGTTTTGTTGAAAGAAATCGTTCTATTAAAATTATAATACATTAAAAATAAAAATCAATAGCTATTTGTAAAAAAAAGAAAAATTAGTGTTTTTTAATAATTATTTATTAGATTTTTGTAATATGGAAAATTATTGTAAGAAATCCGGGAAATAATTTTTTTTGGAAAAATTTCAAATAAGGTGTTTATTTATGAGAAGAAAAATAATATAATAAGTATGTAGAAAAAATAAGGAGTGTTTTATATGGTAGACAAAGATATATTAAGTAAAGTACGTCGAGTACATTTTATTGGAGTAGGTGGGTCAGGCATGTGTCCGATGGCCGAAATACTTTTTCATAAAGGCTACATTGTTTCAGGTTCAGACAATTACGAGTCAGATACGTTTAAGAGAATTAAGGATTTAGGGATGGATGTAGTGATAGGTCATGAGGCAAAAAACGTTTTTAATGCAGAACTTGTAGTTTACTCAGCAGCAGTGAAATCTGACAATGTGGAGTTAATTGCAGCAAAAGAACAGGGGATACCTTGCATAGAGCGTTCTGTTATGTTGGGACTAATTACGGATAGGTATGCTAATTCAATAGCAGTTGCAGGTACTCACGGAAAAACTACCACAACAGCAATGTTGACACAAATCATGATTGAAGGGAAAAAAGATCCAACTTCGATCATTGGAGGGAAACTTCCGCTTTTACAAGGAAATAGTTGTATCGGAAAGTCAGAAAATATAATTTGTGAAGCATGTGAATATGTTGATTCATTTTTGCAGTTAAATCCAGCGATAGCTGTGATTACAAATCTTGAGGCCGATCATCTTGATTATTTCAAAACTCTTGATAATGTAATTGTGTCTTTTAGGAAATTTTCTGAAAAAACAAGCAAAGTTCTCATAGTGAACGGTGATGACGAAAATATAAAAAAAGCAATATGTAGTGTAAAAATACCTGTCATAACATTTGGTATGGGTGAACACAATGATTTTAGGGCAGAGCACGTTAAACTTAATTCAGATAATACACAAAACTTTGTGTTTACAAAATCAGGGGAGAAGATTGCGGATGTGAAGTTGGTTGTTCCGGGTGGCCATAATGTAATGAATGCACTTGCTGCTGCAACGGTTGCATATTACAATGATGTGAATGTTAGTGATATTGTGAATGCCCTTGAGAAATTTACTGGTGTACACAGAAGATTCGAATTGATCACAAAAGTGAAAGGGATTACTGTAGTTGACGATTTTGCACATCATCCAACCGAACTTACAACAACCTTAAATGCTGCTAAAAATATGAATTTTAAAAGAGTAATAGCAGTATTTCAACCACATACGTATTCACGGACGTATATGTTTTTGGATGATTTTGCGAAGGCTCTTTCAATTGCGGATAAAGTAGTTTTGTCGCAAATACTTGCCGTACGAGAGACAAATACTTACAATATATATTCAAGTGATCTTGCCAAAAAAATCGATAATTGTGTGTGTTTTGATACATTTGATGAAATTAGTGATTATATTGCGTCTGAAGCAAAAGAAGGAGATCTTATTATAACCCTTGGTGGTGGAAATGTATACGTATGTGCTGCCCAAATTGCTAAGAAACTGAGTGGTGAATGATGAAGCCGCTTAAACTGACAATGAAATCGTTTGGACCGTATAGACAGGAAAAAATTATTGACTTTACTTTGCTTAGTAGTAATCTTTTTCTTATATCAGGAGCTACAGGTAGTGGCAAAACTACTATTCTCGATGGAATGTGTATTGCACTGTATGGAAAATCTACGGGTGGGTTGAGGTCATTTAGAGATATGCGTAACCTTTCTGCACAAAATGACGATATTACTTGTGTTGAATTTATTTTTGAGGTGGATAAGACAAGGTATAAATTTAAGCGTTCACTAAAACAACATAAGGTTAAGGGTAATTTTGAATTGAAGGATGAACATGAGGCTTATGTGTGGGATAATGATGAATATATTTACCGTGCCGGTAAGAGTGAAAGAAGAGTTACAGAATTTGCTCAGAGTATAATAGGACTTACATGCGAGCAATTTTCAAAGGTTGTTGTATTGCCGCAGGGTGAATTTAAAAATCTGTTGGTATCAAATTCTAGGGAGAAAGCGAAAATCTTTGAAAGTTTATTTGATACCCAAAAATGGTCAAATTTATGCGAAAAAATGAAAGATATAGCTGTTTTGGATAAAAGTAAGTGTGATGAATTGTCAATTGCGATAAAGGTTACGCTCGATAGGGAATCTGTAACAGATGTAGATTTGCTTTTGGAGAAAATTTCTAAAATGAAAACGGAACTTCAAAATACGGACGATGAAGTGAAAAATGCGGAAAGAGATTATCATACAGCATTGATTGCGTGTAGGGCTGTGGATGATCAAATGCTGAAAAATGTTCACAATATTGGTGCTGTTGAAGAATGTGAATGTGATGACATAGAATCAACACTTAGAGTAGCTGAAAGATATCCTGTGTTGTTGTCAAAATATAACACATTGAAGAGCATTGATGAGTCATATCGAAAACTTGAATCTCAAAAAAAGATGGTAGAGACTTTAAACAAAGAGTGTATGGAACTTGAAAAAGCATTAAACGTACAATTGAAAACACTTGAGGGCTTGAATTTGGAATTTACAAAATTAAATTCTAATACTAGGGATTCAGTAATTATGTCTTTAATGAATAACTTGATTGAGGGAAAGGCATGTCCAGTGTGTGGTTCAACTCATCATCCGGCTATCATGAGTGACTACAATGTGGACAACCATTCGAAAAAAATAGAAGTTTTGCAGAAAGAAATTGTTAGTACTGAAAAGGTATGTAATAATTATCGTGATGAGTTTTCTGAAAAAAAGTGTGCCTTAGAGGTAGCAAGGGCATCATTACGCCAACAACAAGCAATATGCGATGGGTTTAATGTGTATTACAAAGCGTTCGGAAATGAACTTGATAGGGCTTTTGCGGAGCTTGATAAATCAAAGCAAGCATGTTTGACTTTGCTTGGGGCAAAAAAACAAATTCAAAATAATTTCAATGTTCAGGAAAAAAGGTATAAATATGTTTTGTCACGCATTGGAATGCTTAGGGAGCAAATTGGAAAGTCAGAGGAATCATTAGAGAAACTTCGAAAATTAGAGCATGATTTTGAATTTGCTACATCAGCGTATTCTAGGTCCCATAAGTTATCAAACCTTTTGTCGGGAAATAACCCAATGAAAATGCCAATTAAGTTTTTTGTCCTTAGTATGATGTTTGATGTGGTGTTATCTAGAGCTAATGTGTATTTTGCTTCTCTTAGTAATTATAGGTATAGTTTGAGCAGAGCAGGTACGAAATCTAATTCGAGGGGGTACGCAGGGCTTGATGTGGAGGTATTTGATAATGAGTATGGTGAAGTTAGACCAGTTGAAACACTTTCTGGAGGAGAATTATTTTTAGCCTCACTGTCACTAGCATTTGGTTTATCTGATGCGGTTCAAAGTTATTCGGGGGGAATCCACATTGATTCAATTTTTATTGATGAAGGGTTTGGATATTTGGATTCGGATACTTTGTCAACTGCGGTAAAAGCTTTTTTCGAAATCCAGAAAATTGGTCGAACTATCGGCATTATTTCACATGTTAGTGAATTGAAGGATTACATAACTACGTGTATAACAATATAAAAATTTAGTATTTGAGGGAGGTAAGAAGCTTGAAAAGAATAGTCGTTATAGGTGCGGGTGCATCGGGGATGGTAGCAGCCATTACAGCGGCTGAAAATTATAACAATCAAGTGATACTTTTGGAAAAACAAAGCCGTGTTGGGAAAAAACTACTTGCTACAGGAAATGGAAGGTGCAATTTATCTAATTCAAATTTAAGCTTAAGTCATTATCATGGTATGGATAGAAGATTTACCGAGGTTGCGATAAAAAACTTTACAGCGAAAGAGACTTTGAAATTTTTTGGAAAACTTGGACTTTTATGTAATGTTTCAGACAGTGGAAGGATATTTCCGTATAGCCATCAAGCGGGGAGTGTAGTGGATATTTTAAGATTTGCTGTAGAACGTAGTGGCATCGACCTTAGGACAGATTGTAATGTAATTGATGTAATTAAGGTTGAGGATGGTTTTAAGATTAGAGTCGAGGGAAAAGACGATATTTTTGCAGATAATGTGATTTGCTCAATGGGAGGGGCTGCGTCTGCTCAACTTGGTGGGACAAGCGATGGGTATCGCATATTGAAATCACTTGGTCATACTTGTACAGATTTATATCCGTCTCTTGTACAGCTGAAAACTGATACTACATATACAAAATCACTGAATGGAATAAAAACTAATGCATTAGTAAAAATTAATGGGAAAAGTGCTTATGGGGAAATTTTATTCACAAATTACGGAGTGAGCGGTCCTGTGATTTTTTCGGTATCGAGAAGTGTTACTTGTAAAAAGTATCCGTCTTGGTTAAATATTGATTTTATGTATGAATACGATGAAAAGTGTATTGTCGACATTCTGGAAAGAAAACGTAAAATTTTGAAAGATTTGGATATGTCAGAATTTTTGACTGGTATTCTTAATAAACGCATAGGTCAGACGGTTATTAGGTATTCGGGTTTGAAATTGTCCAAAAGGATTGATACACTAACTTATAGTGACATTAAGTATATTGTAAGATGCATGAAACATTTTCATATAAAGGTGGTAGGTGATATGGGGCTTTGCAATGCCCAAGTTACTGCAGGAGGGATTAATGTCTCTGAGTTTAATAGCAGGACAATGCAAAGTAAAATTTGTCCAGGACTTTTTGTTACGGGTGAACTTTTGGATGTGGATGGTGATTGTGGGGGTTATAATCTCCAATGGGCATGGTCTAGTGGCAGATTAGCAGGGCGCCTTGGGGAGAATGGGGCTGGTAATTATGCGAAATGAACTTATTATAAGTGCAAAGTCAAATGAAAGGTTTTTTAATTTATCTGAGTGCTTTAATTTGAAAAATGAATTTCAGGTAATTGCAGGTCCATGTGCTGTGGAAAATGAGTATTCGTTAGATGAAATAGCGCGTAATCTTTCAAGTTGTGGTGTGAGGTTTTTACGGGCGGGACTATATAAACCTAGGACTTCTCCGTATTCATTTCAAGGTCTTCATGAGAGAGGACTTAGGATTTTGAGAGATACAGCACGAAAATATAACATGATAACTGTTAGTGAGGTGACTGATACACGTAATGTAGAAAAAATGATAGAATATGTTGACGTGTTACAGATTGGTGCGCGTAATATGCAAAATTTTGATTTACTTCGTGAGGTTGGGAAGTCAAAGGTCCCAGTTATATTAAAAAGAAGTTTTTCTGCAACTTTACAGGAATTGAAATTTGCGGCGGAGTACATAGCGTGTGAAGGAAATCGGAAAATTACATTGTGTGAACGTGGAATACGTACTTTTGAAAATAGCACTAGAAATACGCTTGATATATCTTGCATTCCAATTGTGAGATTGGAAACAAAATTACCTATAATTGTGGATTTAAGCCATTCACTCGGCAGAAAGGACATAATGAGGCCAGTCGCCAAAGCTGTGAAAGCAGTCGGTGCAAATGGGATTATGATTGAAGTACATGCACATCCTGAGGAGGCTTTATCCGATAGCGAATCACAGCTTTCGTTTACAGAGTTTAGGAGCTTAGGAATAATTTAATTAATGCAATATTTTTGTTTTATCTGATTGCGGAGTATATTGTCCGTAAGTTTTGCGTATTCTTTCTATAGTACTGGTGCCAGCTCTGATTTTGTACCTTTTTCTGAATTCCCTATACCTGTGAGTAGCCCACATATAACTACCACGATTACATTTTTTAAATCCCATGTTTGAAAGATAAGCCTGAGTTTCACTTGTGGTGGGGATGAAGCCACGTATCCAAACACAACAACCGTTTGCTTCAATGTGTTGTTTTAATTCGGGCTTATTTTTAGAAATATAGTTGGTAAGTTCAATTGCTTCTGCTTTTTCTTCCGGTAAGGGAATATATTTATAATTAGCAGAACAGGTTATTGAACAATTGATTATACAGAATGTGATGCAAAGCAAAGAAAATATTTTTTTCATAACAAAATTCCTCCTTAGTTTTTAAAAATTATATTATTATACGCAAATAATATCAATAGTGTTTTAAAAATAACAGAGATTTGTTTAAAAAAAGTTCGAATTAATGTATATAAACCATAATTAGATTGATTCATAATTTTTTTTATGGAATATAAAGTAGTGCAAAAGTGGAATTTTTTCACGATCACTACGTATTTTGATTTTTTCTTTTTTGCTGTTTACAAATAAAATCTTTTTTGTTATAATGAAAGTCGTGAATAATAGTAAAATTTTATGTTATGCGTATTTTAACTATTTGAAGTTGTTATTTGTTAAGGAGAAAAAAATGATTTGCAGAAAAATTTTAACGGTATTTTTGATAGCGGGTATGCTATTATCAGGGACTAAAGTAAACGCAGTGAAGTATACCATAAAAGATGGAGACTGTATTTTTGATTTGGCTGAACGTTTTTTAGGGAGTAGAGACAAATGGATGGAAATTGTTGATTCCAATCCGTGGATATTAGAATCTACAATTCAATCAGATGATTTATCTGAGATTAAATTGATACCAGGTCAAGTAATAATTTTTGATGAGATGTATCAAAATATTGTGGCACAAATGAAAAAGGAAGCAGAGGAATGCATTTTGTATTTAAATGATGAATCTGAGAGAATACAAGATATGATCAGTAAAATTAATGCGGAAGCTGATTTGATTGAAAAAGAACTATGTGATCCGGATGTTTTCGACCACGAATGTGGAGAGTTGGAACGTAAAATTTATAAGATTCGAATTGAAATGGCTGAAAATTATAAGAAGATAGAGATGCTTAAAATGGAAATATGCCAGGAACTGAAGTTGATATCTGAATTTGAGAATTTAACTTAAGAAAAATAATATAATGACAAATTACGTGAAAAATGGCTATTAATTGTCTGTGTGCAAAATGCGGGAAGTATTGCTCGATATGCAAAAGTTTTATCAGATAAACTTACGCTGCTACTTTTTTTGTTATGCGAATTAATGCCGTATTTATTATATATGTTGGTTGGGTAATGGTGGGAATTGTAAAAGATTAAAAAAGCCAAAATAAAATACAATATTGCTGCTTTGTGTGATATGGACGTTATAGGACAGATACCTACGTAAGTGAGCTTAAATACAAAAATTAAATTTTAAATAATACACCACTACTTACTTTGTAAGGTAACTTTGATGTGAAAAAACTTACTGTTTTATATAAATCTATGTTGACAGTTATGATTGATACATTTGTAAAAGTTTAAGCTAATGAGAAAAAAATAGGTTGAAAACTATGGTAAGTTAAATTTAATTGTTAATGGGGAATTTTCATTAGTGATGTGAATTTAACGTATTTTTATAATGCAAATGTGTGTTTTTGCGTATTGCGGTAAGTTGTATTTTTTATTAATTTTTGACTTTTTTAATATTTATAGTAAAATTTATGTTTAGTTAATGTTTTTGGAGGTAAGAAAAATGAAACGTGAGGGTCAAATAAAAGTACATTCAGAAAATATCTTTCCGGTGATCAAGAAATGGTTGTATTCGGATAAAGATATATTTTTAAGGGAGATTGTATCTAATGCATCAGATGCAATTCAAAAATTAAAACGTATTGAATCTTTGGGTGAAGTCGATTTAGGTGAAGAAAAACCAAGAATAGATATAACTGTGGATAAGGAAAAGAAACAACTTACAGTTAGTGATAATGGAATTGGTATGACTGATGATGAAGTTGAGAAGTATATAACTCAGATTGCTTTTTCAGGTGCAGAGGAATTTATTGAAAAATATAAGGATAAATCAGATGCAGATGCGGGAATTATAGGACATTTTGGCTTGGGATTTTATTCTGCGTTTATGGTTTCAAGTTCAGTTGAAATTGAAACATTGTCGTATAAGGAAGGCGCTAAGGCTGTACATTGGACTTCTGACGGAAGCTATACATATAACATTGAAGATGGAATTAGGACGGCACACGGAACTACCGTTATATTAAACGTGGCAGAGGATTCTGAAGAATTTTTAGATGAAGCAAAGATTCGTCAAATGCTTTTAAAATATTGTAGATTTATGCCGTACGAGATATATCTGAACTCAAAGGATGAAAAGGATAGCCCAGTTAACGATACTATGCCTCTGTGGAAAAAATCACCGAAGGACTGCACTAAAGAGGAATATGAAAAATTTTATAGTGAAGTGTTCTTTGATATGAATCCGCCGTTATTTTGGATCCATTTGAATGTTGATTATCCATTTAATTTAAAGGGTATATTGTATTTCCCAAAACAAAGTGATAAACTTCAAGTTATGCAGGGAGAGATTAAACTTTATAGTAATCAAGTATACATTGCAGATAATATCAAGGAGGTAGTACCGGAGTTCTTGATGTTACTTAAAGGAGTAATTGACTGTCCAGATATGCCACTGAATGTGTCGAGAAGTTTTTTGCAAAATGATGGTGAATTGATGAAAATTTCAAAACACATAACGAAAAAGGTTTCTGATAAACTTAACTCTATTTTCGAGAATGATAGGGCACAGTATGAAAACTACTGGACTGATATAGCTCCATTTGTAAAGTTTGGATGCATGAAAGATGATAAATTTTACGATAAAATGAAAAATATCATTTTGTTTAAGGACATAAATGGAAAATTTAATACGCTTGATGAATATAAAAAAGATGACGATAACAAAATATTTTACGTGACAGATGAAAATGTTCAGGCTCAATATATACGTATGTTTAAAGAAAATGGACTTAATGCTGTTGTGCTTTCACATGCAATTGATACTCATTTTATAAGTTTCCTAGAATATAAAGAACACGATAAATTGCAGTTTGTGAGGATTGACTCAGATATTAGTGATGAAATTAAGAATTCAGATGTCGATAAGCAAAAAGCGGAAAAAATTGTAGATGTGTTTAAAAAGAGCGTTGATGTGGATGGATTGGATGTTGAAATCGGGCATTTAAAATCGGTAAATACACCTGGAGTGTTATTGATATCTGAGTACGAGCGTAGAATGTCTGATATGGAAAAACTATATGGTCATCCATTTGGAATGCCAGCACCAAAAGCATCTACAAAAATTGTTTTAAATGCAGATAATGAATCTGTAAAGAAAATTTTAGATCTTGATGATGAAAAAGCTAAACTTGTGTGTCAGTACATATATGATTTAGCACTCATCGCAAATAAACCGTTATCATCAGATGAAATGTCAGCATTTATTGACAGGAGTACACGAATTTTATCATTTGTTTGATTTGCTGCTGCGATCTAATCTACTTTAAACCGTAAATTAACTTTACATGTTACGTCAAATAAAAATTCCTGAATAAAAGGGGGATTTGATGGAACCGATTTTTAAGAGTGCCTTTAACGAGATCAGGGCATCAGGTGTTTTGATGCATATTACTTCACTTCCGTCTAAGTATGGCATTGGAACATTGGGAGATGAAGCTTTTAAATTTGTTGATTTTTTAAAGGGAGCTGGTCAAAAGTATTGGCAAGTGCTTCCGATTGGGCAGACAGGGTACGGGGAATCTCCGTACCAGTCTTTCTCGTCATATGCGGGAAATCCGTATATGATTGATCTTGATTGCCTTTGTAAGGATGGTTTATTAAGTGAATCTTTTTTACAAACAATTGACTTTGGTACAAACGATTCATATATTGACTTTGATAAGATAAAGGAACATAGATGGGAAGTTTTGAGAATAGCCTTCCAAAATTTTGATCGAGAGAATAATAAAGAATTTGCAAAATTTTGTGATGAAAATAGCTGGTGGCTTGATGATTATGTTTTGTTTTCTGCTCTTAAATTACACTTTAAAGATGATGTGTGGATGAAATTTCCTTTAGATGTGCGTGTAAGAAAAAATTGTGCAATTAATCTATTTAGAACATTACTTAATAATGATATTGAATTTTTTAAATTTGTTCAATTTGAATTTTTCAAACAATGGTTTTCTCTGAAAAAGTATGCTAATAATTCCGGGATTTATATAATTGGAGATATCCCGATATACGTTGCGTTAGATAGTGCTGATGTGTGGAGTAATCCATCAGTGTTTAAACTTGATGATTCATTTAATCCTACTGTTGTAGCAGGGTGTCCTCCGGACTACTTTTCTGAACTTGGTCAACTTTGGGGGAACCCTATATACGATTGGTCTTATCTTGAAAAAACGGGTTACAAATGGTGGATAGACAGAATTCAGTATAATACTCAAATTTTTGATGTGATAAGAATAGATCATTTTAGAGCATTTGATTCGTATTATGAAATACCGTTTGGTGCTTTAAATGCAGTTAATGGACAGTGGTGTGATGGCCCTGGAGAGGGATTTTTTTTAGCTGTAAAACAGAAACTTGGAGACGTTGACATTATTGCCGAAGACCTTGGATTTGTTACTGACAGAGTAAGGGGATTAATTAAGTCAACTGGGGTTCCAGGTATGAAGATTTTGCAATTTGCATTTGATCTTTCTGGAAAGAGTGAATATTTGCCACACAATATACCAAAAAATTCCGTTGTGTATACAGGAACGCACGATAATGATACAGTGCTTGGATGGGCTGAAAGTACGAATCTAAATGTATTGAACTTTGCGAAGAGGTATGCAGGAGAATATTGTAGTGAACCAATGAATTGGAGTATGATCCGGCTTGCATATATGAGTGCTGGGGCGCTTGCTATTATACAAATGCAGGATTTTTTGGGTCTTAGTAGCGATGCGAGGATGAATATCCCGTCTACGATCGGGGATAATTGGAAGTGGAGAATGTCTCATGATGCTATATCGTATGGTCTTATGAGGAAAATACGAAATATTACTAAGATTTATGGTAGATTGGAGAATGATTCTGATATGTCACAAAATTTTACGTTTGAAGATTTGAAGGTAACTGCTGAAAATGAGTATTGCAAAGAAGTGAGTGATCTTAATGTACACGAGTTGCATAATATCCTGGGCAAAGTAGTGATGGGTTCGTTGTCAAATCAGTGGGCGGAAACGAAGTTACGGCATGAAAAACAAAAACAAGCTTGTTATTTTTCAGCAGAATTCTTGATGGGCAGAATGGTATATAATAACCTGTATGCTCTTGGTATTCTTGACACAGTAAAAAAAATCTTTAATCAAGCAAATTTAGATATTGCGGTATTTGAGGATATAGAAGATGCGGCGCTTGGTAATGGCGGACTAGGTAGATTAGCTGCATGTTTTTTAGACTCGGCAGCTACTCATGATATTCCATTGAATGGGTACGGAATAAGATATAAGTATGGACTTTTTAAGCAGGTCATTAAGAATGGGTTTCAAAAAGAATATGCTGATAATTGGGAATATTTTGGTGATCCGTGGTCAGTAAGGCGTGATGAGGATACGGTTAATGTTGTTTTTGAAGACCAAGTTGTTCGAGCGGTTCCGTATGATATGCCTATTATTGGATATAAGAACGGTGTTATCAATACTCTTAGACTTTGGCAGAGCGAACCTATGAACGAGTTTAATTTCGAAAAGTTCAATAATCAGATGTATTCTGAGGCAGTGAAAGAAAAAAATATAGCTGAAGATATTTCAAGAGTTTTGTACCCTAATGACTCGACGATTGTGGGTAAGAAATTACGGTTGAAACAGCAATATTTTTTTGTTAGTGCGTCTTTACAGGATCTTTTAAAAAATTACGAACGGGTTAATGGATCTAACTATAATGATTTTCCTAACAAATTTGTTATACAGCTTAATGATACTCATCCCGTTATTGCTATCCCTGAACTGGTTAGATTGTTAATGATCAAAGGACTTTCTTTTGATGAGGCGTTCTCTGTAGCTAAGCAGACTTTTGCATATACAAATCATACTGTTATGTCTGAAGCACTTGAGAAGTGGGACATTAGCATGATGAAATCTTTAATTCCGGATGTTTACGATGTTATTGTTAAAATTAATGATCTGCTAGTAGACGAGTTGACGGTGAAAGGGTTTGATGTGCCGAAATTCTTATCGAACACTAAATCGGACGAATCGAAACTTGATAGCATGAAAATTATATATGCAGGTAAGGTTCATATGGCGAATCTTGCAGTGTTTGGTTCTAAGTGCACTAATGGTGTGGCGAAAATCCATACTCAAATCCTTAAGGAGGATGTTCTTAAAGATTGGTTTGCGGCTTATCCGACTCGGTTTAGAAATATCACTAATGGCATCACTCAAAGGCGTTGGCTTGGACTTTCTAATCCAGAGTTGTCTGATTTAATCACAAAACATATAGGGGACAAATGGATTACGGATTTGTCTGAATTGAAAAAATTATCGGCATTCAAAAACAATCAAGATGTGATAGAAGATTTTAATCAGGTAAAGCAAATTAAAAAACATCAACTTTCCGACTATATTTATAAAACAGATGGAATTCAAATTAATCCTAATTTTATATTTGATGTTCAAATAAAGAGATTACATGAGTATAAGCGTCAATTTATGAATGCCTTATCAATTATGTATTTGTACTTTGGGATTAAGGACGGTTCAATAAAAGATTTTTATCCGACAACGTTTATTTTTGGGGCGAAAGCTGCACCGGGATATAAAAGAGCTAAAGCCATCATTAAATATATAAATGAGATAGCAAACGTCATAAATAACGATCTAGAAGTCAACGATAGATTACAGGTGGTATTTGTATCTAACTATAATTGTTCATATGCAGAAAAAATAATACCTGCAGCTGATGTATCTGAGCAGATATCTACTGCGGGAACGGAAGCATCTGGGACAGGGAACATGAAGCTTATGTTAAATGGAGCAGTGACGCTTGGAACATATGATGGTGCCAACATAGAAATCGTAGAACAAGCTGGATTTGAGAATAACTACATTTTTGGAGCTAGGGTAGAAGATATAGCTACTTTGAAGAAATCATACGATCCAAAGAAAATTTATTCCCGAAATAAAAATATCAGGCGTGTTGTTGATACATTAGTTTCAGGGTTATGTGATGATGGAGGTGACGGTAGTTTTAGAAGTTTATATGAATCTTTGATTAAGGGGTCTGATACGGAGTGTGCTGATGCTTATTATCTTTTGCAGGACTTGGAGCCGTATGTTGAAACTAAACTTCTTGTTAACAAAGACTACAAAAATACTACATTATTTCGTAGAAAGTGTTTTGAGAATATTATCAATTCGGGATTTTTTTCTAGTGATCGCACAGTTTCGGAATATGTTTGGGATCTGTAGATATTTGTAATTAAAGGATGAAATCGCTTATATTCTTACAGTACTTTTAGTACGAAGTTGCAATATGCATACCAACGATTTTCTTTTGTTAGCTTTCTTTTTCAAAAGAAAGTAACGCACAAAGTGGAAAAAATACAGTGCAGCCGCGTAATGTCTAGTTATGCAAAAACGTAGGCTGCACACCAAAAGTTTTCTTTGGTTAGCTTTCTTTTTCAAAAGAAAGTAACGCACAAAGTGGAAAGAATATAGTGCAGCCACAACAACGTCTAGTTATGTAAAAATGTAGGCTGCACACCGAAAGTTTTCTTTTTCAAAAGAAAGTAACGTACAAAGCGTAAAAAACATAGTGCAGCCACAACAACGTTTAGTTATGCAAAAATGTAGGCTGCACACCAAAAGTTTTCTTTGGTTAGCTTTCTTTTTCAAAAGAAAGTAACGCATAAAGTGGAAAAAATATAGTGCAGCCATAATAACAAAAAGGGAGAAATGAAATACTTATGAACAACATTAATTATTCAATGCTTTTGGACTTTTATGAACTTACTATGGGAAACGGGTACCTTCAAGAAAAAAAAGGTGATACATTGACCTACTTTGATGTGTTTTTTAGGAGCCTACCAGACAAAGGTGGATTTGCCATAATGGCAGGACTTGATCAATTCATTAGATACGCGCAAAACTTAAAATTTACAGAACATGATATCCAATACTTGAGAGATCAGGGCATCTTTGATAAAGCCTTTTTGAAATACTTAGAGAACTTCAAATTCGAGTGTGATGTTTGGTCCGTTCCGGAGGGAACGCCAATTTTTCCACAAGAACCCATCATAACAGTGCGTGGTCCAGCGATACAAGCTCAACTTATCGAAACAATGCTTCTTTTGTGTGTGAACCATCAAAGCCTTATCGCGACTAAAGCAAACCGCATTGTTCGCGCGGCTAAAGGTAAGCAAATAATGGAATTTGGTTCACGTAGGGCTCAAGGGGCAAGTGGTTCCGTATATGGTGCTCGTGCGGCAGTAATAGGTGGTTGTACGTCCACGTCGTGTACTCTTGCTGGTAGAGAATTTGGTATCCCAGTTTCAGGAACAATGGCTCACAGTTGGGTTCAACTTTTTGATACAGAAGAAGAAGCATTTCGAGCATATGCACGCCAGTACCCAGACCAATGCATATTGCTTGTAGATACATACGACGTACTGTCGAGTGGAATTCCGAATGCCATAAAAATTTTCAATGAAGAACTAGTTCCGAAAGGAAAAAGGCCGGTTGGGATTAGAATAGATAGTGGAGACATAACTTATCTTTCTCAGAAATCCAGAAAAATGTTAGATGAAGCAGGATTTCCAGATTGCAAGATTTGTGTTTCAAATTCGCTTGATGAGTATATAATCCAAGAAATGCTTTTACAAGGTGCGCCAATTGACTCTTTCGGGGTAGGTGAACGCTTAATAACATCTTCATCAGCGCCGGTTTTTGGAGGGGTGTATAAACTTTGCGCAGTGGAGGAAAATTCAAATATTATTCCAAGAATTAAACTTAGTGAAAATACCGCGAAAATAAATACGCCTGGAGTAAAAAAAATATGGAGATTTTCAGACAATGCTACCGGAAAATACATTGCTGATGTGGTTTCATTAGTTGACGAAGCTATTCCAGATGGATCGTATGAAATTTTTGATCCAGAACATGTTTGGAAGAAAAAAGAGTTAACTAACTACACTGTAAAAGATTTACGTGTAAAAGTTTTTGATCATGGCAAACTCTGCTATAAAACTCCAACAGTACAAGAAATTCAAAAATACTGTCAAAATGAGGTTTCCAGACTCTGGGACGAAGTGAAACGCTTTGAGAACCCGCATACATATTACGTTGATTTATCAGAAAAACTATGGAAACTGAAATCAAATTTAATATTAAATAACTCGCGGTGATTTGATAACTTTATTTCACTGTAGAGAATCATTTATTAACGTTAACGAATTAACCCCTTTCCTTTCAAGAAGAAAGTATAAGGGGTTTTTATGTTTTCATGTAAAATTCTTTAACTTTACACTATTAATAAAATTCCCTTACTAAATTCGAGTTGCACAAATTATGGTTTTATGGTATCATATAAGAAAAAAAGTGAAGTGATGACGTGAAAAAAAATAATATAATTATAGGCAAAAACTCAGTTTTGGAAGCACTGAAAGCAAAAAGAAAGATCGAAATGATAATGGTATCCAAAATGAAAAAAAAACAGGGAACAACAGAAATTTTAGACTTAGCGAGGTCTATGGGAATCTCAATTGTCGAGTGCGATACAAAGGAATTAGATAAAAAGTGTGATAATTCCAATCATCAAGGAGTTATTGCTATAGTTCCCGCGTACGAGTACGCTAGTGTGGATGACATACTAAAAAAAGCAAAATTACGAAATGAGAAACCGTTTATCATAATAGCTGATAAAATAGAGGATCCACATAATCTTGGGGCAATAATCAGAACGGCAGAGTGTGCTGGTGCACATGGAGTTATTATACCACAGAGGAGGGCTGCAGAAATTACTTACACTGTAAACAAGACATCAGCAGGAGCGGTTGAACACGTGCTAGTGGCAAAAGTTAGAAATATTTCACAAACTATCGATGACTTAAAAAAGATTGGCATTTGGGTATTTGGTATGGAGGCGGATGGGAATTTGTGGACAGATGTGGATTTTACGGGATCAAGTGCGATAGTGGTTGGATCTGAAGGCAATGGTCTTTCACGCCTGGTACGTGAAAAGTGTGATATGATTGTGTCTCTACCACTTAAAGGAAAAGTTACATCACTAAATGCATCTGTAGCTGGAGGCATAATGATGTACGAAGTTGTTAGACAAAGAAATTTATAAAATTTGGAACATTGGTTATTTTTCAGCTACAACACAGGAGGTAATAAATATTGATAAAAAAGAAAAATCCTAAAGGGAAGAAAATATCTAGATATCGATTAAAATGCGCAAGTAGTGTATGTCTTTTACTGCTTTCCGTAGCAACTGACATACTGTATTTGTATTTTATGCCTTTAGTTAAGAAGTTCCTGAACATACAGGATGAATCAATTATGTATTTAATTGTATCGGCGTCAATTCTAATGATCTTTTTAGTTACAAGCTTTCAAACGTTTAAATCTGCTGTTATTTCACTGTCAAGGTTAAAATTCGACTCAAGTGTTTTTATTTTATTTGTGTTTACATTAAACATTTGTCAGATTGCTGCATATACGTTTATGCTGTTGTATCAAAATAGGCACTACACATCAGTATATACGTCGTCAATTGCGATATTTATTGTGATGGATGATTTTTCGAGATACTTTAATGAAAAGCGCGTATATCAAAACCAAAGATTAGTGTCAAAAATGTCTTCTTTTGCAACGTGCGAGCTTTTTCCTGATGAAAAACTCATATTGGATGTTTTAAATCAGAAATATAAAAAAAATTCACAAGTTGCATACAGCAAAAAAATTCACAAGATAAGTGGAGTTGCTCGATTATCTTGGGCAGACAGTCCGGCTTTGCAACTTTTACAAAGGGCGGTACCCGTTATAATATTTCTCAGTGTTATTGCAGCAATATCAAGTGCAGTTGTTTCTCGTGATTTTTTGATTTCTACAACAAGTGCTTTAATTTTTGCTTTAATTTCATCACCATGCTTTATTTACATGTCAAGTTCAATTTTACTTAATAGGATGAGTAAACGCATGAAAAAGCGAGGAGTTATGATTTGTGGTAATGCAGGATTAAAAAAATTTAAGAACACGCGTGGTATAATGGTTAACGCAAATCAATTATACCCCAATAACCAAATTATTGTTCATGGGATAAAAACTTTCAAAGGTAACCGCATTGATGAAGCCCTTCCTGCGATTTCGGCACTATTAGAAAAAGTAAATGGACCGCTTAAAAATGTTTTTGGCAAGATAATAAAATGTCAAAAAACAATTATCCCTGAGGTTTCGAATGTAGTGTATGAAGATGGTAAAGGTGTAATTGGTTGGGTTGGGGGAAAGAGAATTTTGGCAGGAAATCGAGAACTGTTAAAAAAATATTCAATTTCTCCACCTGTGCGGGCTATTGAAAAAAAATACATAGACAATGGAAACCAAATTACGTACTTTGCATTAGGTGGACAATTGGTAGCAATGCTAATTTTAACGTATACACCTAATCAGGAGCTAATTTCACAGTTAAACCAGTTAAGTAAAAATTCCATGAGCCTGATTGTAACGACAGTTGATAGCAATATTACGCCTGAGCTTATTTCTAGAGACTTTAATGTTCCATTTAAGTTAATTAAGATTTTGACCTCGGAGCAATCTAAACGTGTAAATGAAGAAATTGAGGACCAAGAAACGCAGGATGGATATGTAGTATATGAATCTGAAAACCAACCTATTATAACAGTTATAGGTGAGTGTAAGTCAACATATTCAAAATTAGTTTCGTCTTTCATATTGCAGGTAGCGTCGATGATAATTGGTTTATCTGTAGCAACATTTCTAATATGTTGTTCAACCTGTGCCCATATAGGTTCGCTGGAAGTTTTCTTATATGTAGCGTTTTGGTCAATTATAGGGTTTGTAGTGCCATCGTTGGTTTGAGGAAAGGGGTGCGTTAGTGAAAAGACCATTGACACTTGTCGGATTTGTTTATCTGTTTGCTCTTTTTGTTTCTATGCAGTTAGATCCATTTCCTAATATGATTATTTCAATAATTTTATTTTTATTTGCTATTGTGTTATTTTTGTTGCGAAAACGAATGCTGACCAAAATTTACATTGTGGCAGCATTGACTTCAGCAATGGCATTTTTGGTGTATGATGTATCGTATGTTTGTAGAGTGAAACCAAAATTATTAAATGAATCAGTGACAACTAAGGTCAGTGGAAACATTTGTGACTTACCATATGAATCTTACGGTAGGTTCCATTACATCGTAGACACTGATAATTTTGGAAAAATTAAAATTTCGTCTGATGCTCCGATCGAATGTGACTTATTTGACAAAATAGAATTTGATGCGAAACTTTTCCCGATTACTGGAAGTGGACTTTTTTCTAAACGTTCGTATTACATGTCGAAAGGGATTTTAGCAACAGGTTATGTATGCAAAGTGTCAGATATAGATGTACTTAAAAATAATGGTACCAAACCTTTTTATTATTACGCATTAAAGGTAAGAGAAGCGATTACTAAATCAATAAGAATACTTTTACCGGGTCAAGTTTCAGCGATGTCGAGGGGAATGCTTCTTGGAGATAAGTATGACATAGATGAAACAATTAGTGAAAATTTCAGAGATTTAGGAATTTCACATTTACTTGCGGTTTCAGGGTTACATATGTCAGTGATTACAAATTCCCTTATGTTTGTATTAAAAAAGTTGAGATTAGGTAGAAAGTTGATCGCAATATTTACAGCTACTGGTGCATTTGTATTTATGGCGATCACAGGATTTTCTCCATCAGTAACAAGGGCTGGTATTATGTCTATCGTGTGTGTATTATCGGTTCTTGTATCTAGAAAACCAGATTCAATCAATTCTCTTGGTTTTGCGTTACTTATTATTCTCCTAGTAAATCCATTTGCGGCGGCTGACTTAGGACTTTTACTGTCGTTCTTTGCAACACTTGGGATTTTGTTATTCGGGCGTAGCTTGGAACTTAGTCTTTCTAAGTATCTGCCCAAGTTCCTCTCTGGCACTTTTGCTATGACAATTTCAGCTTCAATTCTGACGTTTCCATTTATTGCGTTATCATTTAAGAAATTTTCAGTTATATCTTTGGTAGCAAATGTTTTGATAGTTTTGCCATCGCTTGTAATGATGCCGCTTATACTTTTAGCAGCGATTTTGTATTTTATTAAACCTATTGCTGTTTTAGGCAAACTTGTTGCATTTATAGCAGGAACCATTGTAACGATAGTGCTTAAATTTACTTCATGTTTAGCGTCGCTGCCTGTTACATCTATTTCTGTGGGTGATGGGTACGTGTTGTTCTGGATTATGGGAACACTCATACTTTTCTCTGTGGCGTTCTTCCTTAATGTTAAATCTGATTTAAATGAGGATAATTCTAAATTTCGATATGTACGCATGACTTCTTTACTGTCGGTGATACTTTTTCTGATTGGATTTTTTTCAAATATGATTGCGACAAAAGACAAAATTTCCTTATCAGTGTTAGATGTTGGAAAAGGGCTTTCGATTGTAGTTCGCAGAAACGATAGAGCTATGGTTTTGTCAAGTGGCGGTTCCAAATACATGGAAAGTAAAGTTACCAATTTTCTTTCACTTCATCATGTAGATAAAATTGATTATATGATGATACCGACGTTGAATAACGATTCGTGCTTGTTTGCAGATAAGATTTTACAAAAGTATTGTCCATACACAGTTTCGTTTCCTGAAAATGATAATGTTGTGAATAAAATCACTATGTCGCTTTTACCACAAGATACGACCTATAGATTTGATAAGTCATTAGATGTTAATGTGTGGGGATGTGTACATGTAGATGCCTTTTCGTACAAGAAAAGAAGTGTGTTACTTTTGACGATATATGGAGTTAGAGTTCTAATTTGCCCAAATGGAGTGGATGTTAGCAAATTGCCAGAAAATTTTAAATCCTGTGATTTCTTTGTAGTAAGCAGCGTTCCGAAGAATCAGGAAGAAATTAATTCTTTGTATGTAATTTTATCTGGGGATGAACAATTTATTTCAAAGAAAATTTCGCACTTGATTATAAACGATAGAATTCCATTGGCTACGGGTTCAAAAGGTGATGTTACAGTTAATTTCTGTCCAAATAGGACAATTTCTTTTGAAAGGTAAAAAGTTATAATTATGGCCTGATGTGAAAAAATTTTACATCAGGCTGTTTTCTTAAATTATCATGTGTAGATGTTCACCCAAAGTAAGAGGTATACCATTTGTATGTGGTTTAGGGTATTGATCTTTTCCGTCGTCAGATAAGATTACCTTTACACAGTTCCATCCGTTTGGTATTGAAAAGAAAAACACATTATTACTTTCAAAATGAGATTTGGGCATTTCAATTCCAGGCCATGGTGCACACTCATGGAAAAATCCAATTGTGTCGTCGTAAAAATATATACAAGGATGTTGCATATGAGTTTTGTCGCATACTAACTTTATAGTTATATTATCGTATGGTGCTTCCTTTATGAACGTATACACTTCAGTGTGTGTAGATGTATTAGATTTTGCAATCAGTGTTAAAGAAAAAGATTCTCCGATTTGAAGTTTTTCACCGAGGCTAAGTGTAGTACGATGGTTGAATTCGATTTCGTTATCGGAATTTATGGCATATGAGGAATAAGAAGAATTTTCAGAAATAAGTGTTAAGTTAACCTTATCTTTAAATTTTCCACCAGTTTGGGAAATCAAGATTTTAGCTTCCGGATTATAAAGTAATATGATGCTTTTTGGGTTTATTTTTCCACACAATTTTGAATTGCGCACATTAAAGACGTTACCGCTTATTTTATCAATATATTCACCATCAATGAGATTGGTTGGGTGATCGAAGTGAATATCTTGTTCACTGAGATTTATGATACAAATGCCTTTATTTTCACGTTCTATTATGTGAATGCGTGTGTCGTAGTTATACACATTTTCTTTCATATTTATCATTTCACGATGAAACTTATTAATTTCTGTAATTGCTTTATCGTGCCACAAAGGGTTACCTGAACCACCAATTGTTCCAGTAAGGACTTCCTCGCCGTTTCGCGTTAATTTGTTTTCAGCTGGACGCACTAAAAAAAGTGGTGCGGTACCTTGACGAGTGGCTGTTATGGCCCAACCAAGTCGTATTTGCTCGTCAGTTAAATCGAAGGTAGGGCCCCTACCATTTTCGGCGTAAGTGTCGTGGGATTCAACCCATGTGATTAAATGCGATGGGTGTGTTTTTATACTGTATGGCTGAATTAAGTGTGTGTTTGATTGTTGGAGAGCTTTACATAAATTTCGACCGAAAACATTGTCAGTGACATTTATGTACTTCAGGTACTTTTGCACGTCGGTGACGCCGGAATCATCCAAAATTTCTCCGTAAATGAAACAGTTAGGATCCTTTTCTTTTATTGCCGAAACTATGCACGGCCAAAAATCACTTCCAAATACACCATCATCCTCTTTGGGTAATTCGATGTGCCTTGCTGCGTCAAATCTAAACCCATCCGTTCCTAGATCCTGTAATGTGTGTAGAAAGTCTATAATTATTTTTTGAAGTTGTTTGTTTGAAGTATTAAGATCTGGAAGCCCGATGCTTTTTTGCGTATAACTAAACCTATTTGCATGTTCGATTGCATATCCAGGTGTTTGATGAAATAGGTTGTCAGTTCCGAGGGAGAGAAGTTTCGGGTCGATTTTATCTGAGTAGTCACAGATTCCACTACTGTCAATAAATCCATTTTTATTTGCCAAATGGTTTGCAACGATATCTACGATTATTTTAATTCCGGACGAATGGGCCGTATCACACATAATTTTAAATTCCTCTGGGGTGCCGAGTGAATTTCCAACGGTAAACCCCAATGGTTGGTAAAAAGCCCACCAACTGCTAAATACTTTTGGTGATTCGATAGTTTCTTTTTCGGGTTGTACAGGCGAAACTTGTATGCTAGTGTATCCAGAATCAGCTATTTGCGAGATGTTTGCAGTTACGTCGTTGAATGTCCAGCACCAGGCATGCAAAATAGTACCATCTTGTTCAAAACCTATTGGATTAGCGTGAGCGGTATTTATTTTGGTTAAAAATATTAAAAACGTAATAATAGAAAGTAAGGTGATCAATTGATTCTTGATTTTAATTATCATATTTGACATTACAATAACCTCCTCTTAAATTAATTTGATATTTATAATTCTTATATAATATATTATACATAAAAAATTCAAAAAAGCAAAAACATTTTCGAAAACTTAATAATTGAAGAATAAGACTAGGGAGAGGTTTGTGGAAATATGTGCGTTAAAAACACAAAAAATCTGTTAGTTGAAGTGCTTAAAGAATAGTGGCATGGGTGAGTATTTGTAGGGAAAAAACAAAAGACTTACATACAGAAGATATGTTGTAATATCTCCTATGGTAAGTCTTTGAGATAAAGATGTTTTTTCGTAATGCTGTATAAAATGTATAATTTAATTAAGTTTGTATTCCAGAGTGAAATATTATTTCAAATGTTAAGCGGAGAAGGTGGGCAAGACGAATGTGATAATTAGATATTTGATATTTATAATAATATTTATGCGAATTTAGCTATTTATTGATGTTATTTAGAGGTTAAAAGTCGGAAAGGCTTGATATAGGAGCTAGCCATGAAACAAAATTTCTTGTGACGAGATATGTAAATATCAAAACTGATGTGGTTATGAGAAATATTTTATTTCTTGGGAAAAAATATTTTGGGCAATCAAATGCTTTAAATAGCAGTTCTAGGTATACTAAAGTGATCGATATTACTAAAATAAGACATAGTGCATTATTTCGTAGTGATGTAAGTATATTTCCATTTATTAAAGCTAGTATGCTTCTAGTAATTCCGCATCCAGGACATAATATATGTAAAATTTTATTTGAGGGGCACTTTGGAAGTATTTTTGCTATAAATTTTACGATTGGTTTGCAAATTATCAGAAACGAAAAAGCTAAAAATGGAAGTAATATTATACCAATTTGCTTTAATTTTTTACGGTTCATAAATTAATCCTTTCTTATGTGAATAAAAAAATAGGAGATGATTTCATCTCCTTAGTGTATCACGTTAAAGATTTAAAAATTTATTTGCTATTGGATAAACGGTAAACTTTTATATATTATATAGTTTCCATCAGAGGATTTCGCCGAATGTTGATGGAACGACTTTAGCAGCATTAGCTTCGTCAGTATCAATATGCATTGCGGGAGCAAAGTTTTGAGATACTCTAACTACGACGTCACCGAATATTAAAGAACGATCATCTGTTTGAACCTTCACAGAAACTAACTGACCGTCTTTAACGTTAGCTTGTTGAGCGTCTTCTGGACGGAAATGTATGTGTCTTTTTGGTATGATAACGCAATTTTTTACCTCAACTGACCCATTTGGACCGATAAGTGTGCAGCTTGGAGTATTTTCAAGATGTCCAGATTCCCTTATAGGAGCGTCAATGCCGATACTTCTAGCGTCGGTTGCAGATAATTCAACTTGAGTATGTTTCCTTGTAGGTCCGATTATGGAAACATTTTGAATAGATTTTTTGGGACCTTCTATAGTAACACGTTCGGTACAAACATACTGTCCAGGTTGAGAAAGATCCTTCCTTTTGCATAAGTTGTGGTTTTCTCCAAATAGTGTTTTTAAATCTTCGTTAGATACGTGGACGTGTCGTGCAGATGTTTCAATTAATACTTTCATTTTTTTCCTCTTTTCGATTAACTACTGAATAGAACAATCTAAATATTGCTCTAATTCTTCGTCTTCTTTTTTGTGTTTTTGATGAATTAGTATGGATGTTGTGATAGCAGATATTGCAGTAGCTATCGTGACTAATATACCGATGCAAATCCAAAAACTATTATCTTTTTTCATAAGTGTCACCAATCCTTTCTTTCACATATTCATATTATAATTCCGAAAGCGTAATATGTCAAGATATTTTTTGAAATAAAAAAAATATAAAAAAATGAAATTATGCTTGTTTTTTTGAAAAGATATGTTATAATTTAATTAAAGAGTAAAAAAAGGAGTGATATTGATGAAAAAAATATTTATTATGATTTTTTGTGCTATGTTACTCAGTAGTATGGTTGCGTGTGGCAATAAAAAAGAAAACAACAATCAAGAGGTTAATACAACAACTCAATCAGAGACTACAACTGGCCAAGAGGAAACTACGTCAAGTGATGGTACAAGTACTGAAAAAAAGGATGATTCGCAAAATACTGCATCTGGAAATGAGGTAGCAAATAATTCTGATGGGGGTTCGATAGGTTCCGAGGGTAAAAAAGTGGCTGATAGCGACGGTGTTACGATTACAGAATACGATAACAAGGTCGTTTTGGTGTTGAGAGAAGATAATATTTACATGGCAATTAATTATAACTTTGAAAATAACAAGTTAAAAAGTTTTTATCAGGAATGTGAATTTAGTAATACAGAGCAGTCAGAAATAGAAGAATCAAAAAAATTACTTGAATCAAATGGATTTACTAACGTAAAGATTGATGGAAATAAATTGACCGCTGAACAAAACAATATCACTGAAGAGATGGACAAAGAGACTTTAATTGAAAAACTTAAAGACGCATATGTTGAGGAAAAATAGAATATCTGTATTTTGAGTGAATGGGAGGTAAGCGAATGAAAAAACGGATTTTGAGTATCCTGTGTATGATGCCGTACCTTTTGCTGGTCACGATGTTTGCTGCAGATGGCGGGATCAAGGCTAGTCAACCTGTGGATGTGCCCGTCACAACTAACATTGAACTTATGGCTAAGGGGACTAATGGCATTACTGGTAAGGGCACTGAGCAGGAACCTTATCGTATTTTTGCGACTGAGGGGCTCAAAAAATTCCGTGACCTTGGTACCTTCTGGAGAAAACAGCAATATGCTTATGTGGATTGCTTTACTGCTTGTAAGTGGTGGTGTTGCCATTGGCATGAAGATTGTAAGTAAAAAGAACAAAAGATAAAAATTTATAGAGTTTTCGAAAGCTTCTCTCTTCCGTAAAGGTCGAGGGAAGTTTTCTATTAGGGGTTCAATTCATATGGTGAACCTGGTCTTTTATGGTAATTGTTGAAAGAGGCTGTAAATGAAATAAGTAAAAAAACTAACCCTATTTGGACTAATCTCAATGATTATTATGTTGAAGGGTGTATTTCTTGTTTAATTGATCGAACTGCTATGTACTGAACAATACGCACGATGGTATGATCGATAGACAAAGTAATTATTTATCTCATACCTTATGTGAAAATTTTTGCTCTGTTAATGCTGCATAAAGTTAATTTTTGGATAATATATTTTACTGTGGAGAAGAGGAGTGGAATAATGAAATTTATTTTATCGATTTCCGGTGGTGGTATAAGAGGGATTATACCAGCAGTTGTGCTTGCAGAGCTAGAAAATATAACACAAAAACCTATTGCAAAAAGCTTTGATTTAATAGCTGGGACGTCTACAGGTGGGATTATTGCATCGATGCTTGCAGTTCCGGGCAAAAATCAGCAACCTAAATATTCTGCACAAAAGGTTGTTGAACTGTATAAGGACTTTGGAAAAACAGTTTTTAATCAAAGTTTCTTAAGAAAACTTTTTTCATTAAATGGTCTTATTGGAACAAAGTATAGCTATAAAACTTTAGAGAAGTTATTAATTGAATATTTGGGGAATGCATATCTTTCAAATACAATTACAAATCTTTTGATTCCAGCATATAAAATTGAAAAAGGCGTAGGTCCGTACTTTTTTAAAACATTGCATGCAAAGCAAACGAAAAGTAAAATAGAAAACCCACTTTTGTGGAAATGTGCGAGAGCTACAAGTGCAGCAAACGGATATTTTGAACCGTATAAATTAGATGAACAACATATTTTTTTGGATGGAGGTCTTTTTGCAAATAATCCTGCAATGTGTGCATATGCTCAAGCGAAGAATCTTTATGGTGAACAAGAGAAAATTACACTTGTGTCGATTGAAACTGGAGAAAATTTAGTAGGGTACCAGTATGATAAAATTCGAAATTGGGGATTTATTCAGTGGGCAGAGCCGTTTTTTAAACAAATTTCTAGTTCAGCGTCAGGGGCAATAGATTACATGCTAAGAGCGCTTACTACCAGAGGCGATAGATATTTTCGTATTCAGACAGATTTAGATAAAAAATCACTTAAAATGGATGATGCAAGTGATTCTAATATTCAGCGCTTGGAAATGGCAGCGAAACGTTCAATTAGAAAACATTATAGTGAACTTAGTGAAATTGCAAATTTAATTAAAGCATGAATTAAAAGCATACTCTTATTTTGTGGTAGTGTGCTTTAAATTTATTGTTATGGATATAATTGTATCAAAGTAATAATTTTTTGCGTGATGAATGGTGTAGCTTAATTTAAAAAATATATTTACTTTTTTTAATTTATATGTTATAATAAAAACACTTTGAATCCTGTCCACGGATTAAGGATTAAGCCATGTTATGGATTACACCTTCCTTTTTCTGTGAATTGGAAAAATTAAAAAAAGGTGGTAAAGAAAATGTTAAAAAATGAAAAAGATGCTATCATTAATGAATTTGCAAGACACGAGGGTGACACAGGTTCTCCAGAGGTTCAAGTTGCTTTGCTTACTAGTAGAATTAATCATTTAAATGAGCACTTGAAAGAACATCATAAGGATCATCATTCAAGAAGGGGTCTTTTCAAAATGGTAGGTCAAAGACGTAATATCCTTAAGTATTTAATGAAAACAGATATTAGTAGATATCGTGAGCTAATTTCAAGACTTGGATTACGTAAATAATTTGTTATTTCACCACAGGCAAGGTCGGCTGTGTAAGCTGATCTTGTCTTGTGGCGTTATAGGACAATAATGAAGGAGAACACATTATGTTTGAAAATTATAAAACTTTTAAAACTACTTTTGCAGGTAGACCGCTTATTGTGGAGACGGGAAAATTGGCTTGTCTTGCCAATGGTGCTTGTCTTGTGAGATATGGCGAAACAGTGGTACATGTGGCCGTGACTGCTTCTGAAAAACCGCGTGATGGGATAGACTTTTTTCCATTGTCAGTTGACTTTGAAGAGAAGATGTATTCGGTTGGAAAAATTCCAGGTTCGTATCTCAAAAGAGAAGGGAAACCCTCTGAAAAAGCAATCTTAGTATCAAGAGTGATCGATAGACCAATAAGGCCGCTTTTCCCAAAAGACCTCAGAAATGATGTTTCAGTAGTGTGTACGGTTATGTCTGTAGATCCAGATTGTATGCCAGAAATAGTTGCAATGGTGGGGACGTCTATAGCATTGTCAATTTCTGATATACCGTGGAACGGACCTATATCTGGAGTGTCAGTTGGTTGCATTAACGGAAAATTTATAATAAATCCGAGTGAGATGGAAAGAGAAGTTTCTGATATGGCGGTTACAGTTGCGTCGACAGAGTCTAGAGTTGCTATGATAGAAGCTTCTGCTAAAGAAATTTCCGATGATGTTATGTATGAAGCGATTATTTATGGGCACGAAGAAAATCAAAAATTAATCTCTTTTATAAAAGAAATACAGAACAGTATCGGGAAAGAAAAATTCTCTTATGAGAGTCATGAACCTGATCCTGAGATGCTTTCAAAAATAATGGACTTTGCTATGGATGATATAAAAATTGCACTTGATACGGATGATAAAAAAATTCGTGATGAAAGACTTTCTCCAATATATGAAAAGGTACATGAAACCTTTGATGAGCAATATCCAGAAAAAGAAGCGGAGATCGATGAATGCCTCTATAAAACTCAAAAACATATTGTGCGTCGGTGGTTGCTAGATGAGCAAAAACGTGTGGATGGCAGAAAAATGGATGAAATTCGTCCACTTGCAGCTGAGGTTGGGATTTTGCCAAGAGTTCATGGTTCAGGTCTTTTTACAAGAGGACAGACGCAAGTTCTAACAGTGACTACACTTGGTCCTATGAGTGATAAACAAATGTTGGATGGAATTGATAACGAAGTGTCTAAAAGATATATGCATCACTATAATTTTCCGTCGTATTCAGTGGGTGAGACAAAACCATCTAGAGGTCCTGGCAGGCGTGAAATAGGTCATGGAGCGCTTGCAGAACGTGCGCTTGTACCGGTGCTTCCTAACGTGGATGATTTTCCATATGCTATTAGACTGGTTTCGGAGGTAATGTCATCTAATGGTTCAACTTCGCAAGGATCTGTTTGCGGTTCGACCCTTTCCCTCATGGATGCAGGAGTTCCTATTAAGGCTCCAGTTGCAGGAATATCATGTGGGCTTATTACTGAGGGCGAACGCTGGATGACTATGGTGGATATACAAGGTCTTGAGGATTTCTTCGGGGATATGGACTTTAAGGTTGCTGGGACCAAAAATGGTATTACTGCAATACAAATGGATTTGAAAATATCAGGGCTTACTGCAGATATGATTAGGGAAGCACTCCATAAAACTCATCAGGCGAGAAATTATATCATCGATGATATAATCCTAAAGGCGATAGATAAACCAAGAAATGAGCTTTCAAAGTATGCGCCAAAAATGTTGTCGCTTACTATACCAGTAGACAAAATCCGTGAAGTGATTGGTTCAGGTGGGAAAGTGATTCAAAAACTTTGTGCAGATTATGATGTTAAAATAGATATTGAAGATGATGGTCAAGTGTTTATCTTAGGCACTGATTTTGATAATTGCAAGCGCGCGAAAAAAATGGTGGAACTTATTGTATTTGATCCCAAAGTTGGAGTTATTTACCCTGGGATAGTTACTAGGGTTATGGACTTTGGGGCGTTTATCGAAATCGCACCGGGCAAAGAAGGACTTTGCCATATATCCAAACTTTCCAGCAAACGTGTCGCAAAAGTTACGGATGTAGTGCATGTTGATGATAAGGTACTTGTGAAGTTGACTGACATTGATGATAAGGGTAGACTTAATTTGTCTATGAAAGATGCTGTTAGCAGGGATTGACAAAAATGTTTTATTTGTAGTATAATCAAATTGCGAGTAATCTGAGCAGTTGCGGGTGCAGTACCGAAAGGTCGCACGCGAGGAAAGTCCGGGCTCCACAGGGCAAAGGATAACGGCTAACGGCCGCCGGGGGTGACCCTAGGGAAAGTGCAACAGAAATTATACCGCCTGCGTAGGCAGGTAAGGATGAAACGGCGAGGTAAGAGCTCACCGGCACATAGGAGACTATGTGGCCTTGTAAACCCTATCCGGAGCAACACCGCAAAAAAGACATTACATCGGCCCGATGGTCTTATAGGTGGCACTGAGCTGTTTCGGTAACGATCAGCCAAGATAGATGACTGCTTTTAACAGAACCCGGCTTATAGGGTTAGTCGCTTGTGTTATGAATTTACCAATTTGCTTTGATGAAGTATTTTGAGTAAAAAGGAGTGTTGTAGATGATTAATGGAATTTGTTTTAAAAATGCTGTGATATCAGGGGCAAATAATTTGTCACGGCATAAAGATCATGTAAATGATTTGAATATATTCCCAGTTCCGGATGGCGATACGGGGACAAATATGTTTATGACTATAAGTTCGGCAGTTGCTGAGCTTGAAGATAATCAGTGTGAATCTATTGGTGAAGTTGCTAAAATTGTTGCATCAGCTCTCTTGCGTGGTGCGAGGGGAAATTCTGGCGTAATTTTGTCAATTTTGTTTAGAGGTTTTGCAAATGGACTTGAAGGCGTGGATGCTGCAGATGGCGCGAGCCTTGTTACTGCCCTTAAACTTGGAGTAGATGCTGCATACAAAGCAGTTATGAAACCTACTGAAGGAACTATGCTGACTGTTGCAAGGATTGCTTACGAAAAGGGGCGTGAGGCGGCGTTTTTTGATAATGATCCAGTGTATGTGTGGAATGCTGTGTGCAAAGGTGCGAATGAAGCTCTGGATACTACTCCCGATTTGTTGCCGGTTTTGAAGAAAGCTGGGGTTGTTGATGCGGGAGGAAAGGGAATTTGTCTTATATTTGAGGGAATGCGTTCAGTTTTTGAGGATGGAGTTGTTATATCGGCAGAAAATCAATCTATTGATGCCGTTAATGAGGATAATTCAGAATTTGCTTCCATGATAGCTAAATTTGATGCAGATATTAGGTTTACGTATTGTACAGAACTTGTTGTTGAAAAAAATGTGAATGTGGATTTACCAGTGTATGACTTACGTGCGGCACTTGAGCAAATAGGTGACTGTGTAGTGGTGGTTGATGATGATGAAATTATAAAAGTTCATGTTCATACAGAGGAACCAGGGACAGTTTTGCAAAAAGCTTTGGTGTTTGGGGAACTACTTACTGTTAAAGTTGAAAATATGCGTGAACAAAATCGTAAAATTAATAAATTAGCTGAAAAAAGAGAAAAACTTTCACCGCAGGATCCAGTTGATGAAGTAGGATTTGTAGCAGTGGCGGCTGGAGACGGTATTGTGAACTTATTTTCGGATTTAGGTTGTCTGCATGTGGTCACAGGCGGACAAACAATGAATCCAAGTACAGAGGATATATTGCAAGCTATTTTGGCGACACCAGCTAAAAACGTGTTTGTCTTCCCGAATAATAAAAATATAATACTTGCTGCAGAACAAGCAACTCCGTTTGTAAAAGATCGTCGTGTGATCGTGATACCGACTCGTACTATCCCTCAAGGAATTAGTGCAATGCTTGCATTTGATCCAGAGATGTCCATAAACGAAAATCATGTACTTATGCAGGAATCTATGGGGAAAGTCAGTACAGGTCAAGTTACGTTTGCATCACGAAATTCTGAGTTTGGTGGTTTTAAAATAAAATCGGGTGATATTTTAGCTCTTGATAATGGAAAACTTGTTTTTACCTCTAAAAATTATGTTAAGGCAGTTACGAAATTGGTAGCGTCCATGGTGAATAAACATACATCTATTGTTACTTTGATACGAGGTGAAGGAGTGTCGGATGAAGATGCACAGATTGTTCAAAAGTGCATTCAGTCTAAAATCGGAAATCATATAGATGTAACTATGATCAATGGGGGACAACCGATATATTATTTCATTGTTTCAGTTGAGTGACTTTGAGTAAAACCTATATTTTATATTCCTAAAAATAAAAAAATCAGTCATTTGATAGATATATCATTTGCTGATTTTTTTATTAAGAGAAAATCTATTTAGTTTAAATCGCTTTTAGTATTTACAAAAAGTGTGGTCATTTATGATGGAAGTTTGAGATAACATGGAGTCAATTTTATTTGTTTTGGGTTTTGTAAGATTTAAGTAGTTCTTTTCCAAATGCAATACTTCTTCTTTAATAATGTAATTATCGAAAACATTATTAGAAAAGAAGTATTGTATTTTTTTATTTTGTCGTGATTGTGTGCTTTGTTAGGATTTTTCCTGGTTTTTCAGGAGAAAACTAAAAAATAACTTACTTTATTGGTTTCAGCGCGAATTTATACTCAATCTAATAATTGCTCAATTTTGTCCCTAGTTGAATATCCCAGTATTATCGGGGTATCGTGTGCGACGTTATATAACCACTGTTTCCGGATATCTTTTGGTAGGTGTTTAGCTGCAGCGTATTGATCAACCTCATCAGCCGTGTCTAGTGTAACAACTACGCTTCCCTTAAATGGAATAGGTTTTAAGTCTAAGCTATCGATTATATCGCATAACTTTTCTTGTCTCTTTATCACGTGAGTCACCATTCCTTTCATAATATAAGTCAAAAATTTTTTGAAGCTTATAAAATCAAACGCTGGTTGATATAGGATTTCGCTTATGTACCTATTGGAGTCCAGTTTGTTATTGAATTTAAGTCAATAGTATCCATAAATTTAACACATGCTACTTGATTTTAAAATTCTCCTTCACTTTCATGAACAATGTTAGAAAATTTAACTAGTTCATCAGCATTTTTTATTTGGTATGAGATAGTGCTGTTTCCATTACCGTTTAAGTCTACGGCATGCACTTTCATGGTTATTGATGGTAGTAAAGACAGTGTTATAAAAATTGACATCATGATACTAAATACTCGTTTACTTAATTTTGTTTTCACTTAAATTTCTTCCCTCCTATCAATTCATTATATTTGTCATATGAGTCAATATTTCATTTTCACTCCTTTCACATCTTAGTAGTCTACGAGTAGATTAACTACTTTTATTTCTGTTTTACCACGAAATACATATTCTGTGGTAAAAATCGTGAGATTCAGTCACATGATTGCATGAATTTTAAAATGTATTTTTATACATATATGTATTATATTGCAATTTATTGTAAAAGTAAATAAATTTCTTGAAAAAATCGAATAAATCGATATTTTCGTTTATTTGCTAAAAAGCTTAAAAAAATTTCCAACATCTTTGACAAAATAAATGCAATTATGAAGTTGATGTGGATTTTATTGATTGTTTTTGCTATTTTATGATGCGATAACATACGTATAATGCTGTTTTAAATAATTGTATATTTTGTTAACTTTGCTACCGTTTTTACCATAGAATATGTATTCTGTGTTTTTTTGAGCATGGGTGGAAATCAATACTCTGTGGTGAAAGTTCGATGGAGTAGTTACTAGCGAATTCTAAAACGATTTGTAAGTTTGATATAGTATGGTAAATGAAAGAAGTTTTATATCATAACGACAAAAAGACTTGTACGCAGTGGATACTGTTACATATCCAAACATACAAGTCGTATTGGTTATTATTTAATTGTACATTGAACGAATTTATAGGCGAGAGGGGCATAGATAAACTAAAAATCCCAGTTATCGTAATCCTCAGGCAATCCTGCCCACTTTAACAACTTATTTCGATCAGCCTTAACATTCTTTTTTAGTATATCGAATTCATCTAGGAGTTCTTTGGGGAGTTTTGAACCGATTTTTTTATAAAATTCCTTTATGCTTAATATATCTCTTGCCCAATCGCACGCTTCCAAGCGAAGAAGGCATGAAAATACATAATCATTAACTAGAGGGACTCCCTCAAGATTAACATCAGAGATGTACGGTACGTATCCAATAAAAGTTTCTCTTCGAGTAACCCTACTATCACACCTTTTTAATATCCATTCCAAGATACGGAAATTGTCTCCGAATCCTGGCCACAGATAATTTCCTTCATCGTCGAGTCTAAACCAGTTTACATTAAATATTAAAGGTGCATTATCTTTAAGTTTTTTGCCCATATCTATCCAGTGTTGAAAGTAATCTCCGATATTGTATCCGCAAAACGGTAGCATAGCCATAGGATCGCGACGAACAACACCCACCAGTCCACTTGATGCAGCAGTTGTTTCGGAAGCCATGATAGAGCCTACAAAAACGCCATGATTCCAGTTGCGTGACTCGTAAACGATAGGTGTAGTTTGAGCGCGGCGGCCACCAAAAATTATAGCTGATATCGGCACACCTTCTGGTGAATCAAATTTTTCACTCAAGCAGGGACAATTCCTAGCCGGGGAAGTAAATCTGCTATTTGGGTGTGCACCTTTTTCAGAAGATGTTTTTCCATTCCAAGGACGACCACGCCAATCAACTGCATTTTCTGGAGGATTATTGTCGAGCCCTTCCCACCAAACGGTATTGTCATCGAGGTTTAAAGCGACATTTGTAAAGATGGTGTCCTTTCGGGTTGCAGCGAGAGCATTTGGATTTGTTTTTTCATTTGTACCAGGAGCGACGCCGAAAAATCCATTTTCGGGGTTAATAGCCCAGAGTCTTCCATCTTCACCTTGATGTAGCCAAGCAATGTCATCACCAACACACCATACTTTGTACCCTTTTTCTCTGTATCCCTCAGGGGGAATCAACATTGCAAGATTTGTTTTTCCACAAGCGGAAGGGAATGCGGCGACTACATATTGCACATCACCGTCGGGATTCTCAACTCCGAGTATAAGCATGTGTTCGGCCATCCAGCCTTCTTTTTTACCAAGACATGATGCGATTCGCAATGCAAAGCATTTTTTTCCCAGAAGCACATTTCCACCGTAGGCGGAATTGACGGAAATTATTGTATTATCTTCGGGAAAGTGACAGATGTATCTTTTTTCTTCATCAATGTCACAAGAACAATGAAGTCCACGTACCCAGTCATTACTGTCTTTTAAACAATCTAGTACCTTTTGACCAACACGAGTCATGATTTCCATGTTTAGCACAACGTAGATGGAATCAGTGATTTCCACTCCGATTTTTGAAAATGGAGATCCTATAGGTCCCATAGAATATGGTATAATGTACATAGTTTTTCCTTTATAACTGCCTTTTGCGATGTCGTATAATAAATTATATGCTTCAGTAGGATCTTTCCAATTGTTTGTTGGTCCGGCGTCATCAGGATTTTTTGAACATATAAATGTTCGGTCTTCTACTCGTGCAACGTCGTTTTCAGCCGATCTGTGTAGGTAACACCCGGGAAGTTTTTCTTGATTGAGTTTAATTAATTCTCCTGTTTTGCAAGCCTGTTCACGTAATTTTTCAATTTGATCCTTGGATCCGTCAATCCATACTATGTTGTCAGGTTGAACAAGATTTTTCATTTCATCGATCCACTTTAAAAGTGATGGGTTTTTTGTCATAGTTTACACCTTCTAACAAAATTTATAATATTTGCAAATAAGAGCTAATGTTGTAATATTTTATGTGTTACGCAAAACCTTTATTCAAGTTAAAACTACATTATAGTCTTGCTAGAAATTTCTTTGTTTAACAATTCGAGTATTTCATTATATGACATTGTACCGATATCGCCTTTTTTTCTATGGCGAACGGATACAGTTTTTGAATTTTCCTCTTTTTCACCTACTATAATCATATACGGAACTTTTTGCATTTGTGCTTCACGTATTTTATAACCGATTTTTTCACTCCTATTATCGACTTCGGAACGGATTCCGTGTTCCTCAAAGAATTCTTGTACTTTTGAAGCAACTTGATGTTGGTCTTGGCTTATGGGCAATATTTTACATTGCACTGGGGCTAACCAAAGTGGGAATGCGCCAGCAAAATGCTCTGTTAGTATACCAATGAAGCGTTCGATGCTTCCGAATACCACGCGGTGAATCATAACCGGTCTATGCTTTTCACCGTCTTCACCGATGTATGTTAGGTCAAATTTTTCAGGCATTTGGAAATCAAGTTGAATGGTACCACATTGCCATGTGCGTCCAATGCTGTCCTCTAGATGAAAATCAATTTTTGGTCCATAAAATGCGCCATCACCCTCGTTGATTTTGTAGTTGGTATTTGTATGTTCAAGAGCGTTAATTAAGGCGTCTGTAGCTTTTTTCCATTGTTCGTCACTACCCATGGAATCCTCTGGACGAGTTGACAATTCAACGTTATATTTAAAGCCGAAGGTTGAGTAAAAACTATCGATTAATTTCATAACATTGATGATTTCAGATTCTATTTGATCTGGGGTCATGAATATATGCGCATCATCCTGAGTGAAACAACGTACTCTCATGAGCCCGTGCAATGCACCGGAAAGTTCGTGTCTGTGTACAAGACCAAGTTCAGCCATACGGAGAGGTAGATCACGGTAGGAATGTAGTTTATTTTTAAATACGAGCATTCCACCAGGGCAGTTCATTGGCTTAATTGCATGTTTTTGTCCATCGATTTCGGTTGTGTACATGTTATCTTTGTAGTGATCCCAATGTCCAGAACGTTTCCACAGTTCCTCATTTAATATTATTGGAGTTTTAATTTCAACATATCCAGCTTTTTTGTGTTCATTTCTCCAGTAATCTTCAAGTAAATTTCTAAGTATCATGCCTTTTGGCAGGAAAAACGGAAATCCTCTACCTTCGTCTAAAAGGCAGAAAAGTTCAAGATCTTTACCAAGTTTTCTATGATCACGTTTTTTAGCTTCCTCAAGTGCTGTTAAGTATGCTTCAAGTTCACTGGCCTTTGGGTAAGCAGTTCCGTAAATTCGTTGAAGCATTTTATTTTTGCTATCAGCTCTCCAATATGCTCCTGTGCAATTTGTAAGCTTTATAGCTTTGAGAGCACCAGTTGACATTAAATGCGGGCCAGCACACAAATCTACAAATTCACCTTGCCGATAGAAGGAAATGCTTTCTCCAGCATCCGCGTGTTCTTTTATTAATTCTACTTTATATTTTTGATTGTTTTTTGTCATTAAATCAATTGCTTCATCAGGTGACAATTCAAATTTTTCGATGGGAAGGTTTTCTTTAATAATTTTTTTCATTTCAGTTTCTAGTTTAAGCAAAACTTCCGGGGTAAAGGTTTCTTCCACATCGAAGTCGTAGAAGAATCCATTATCTATAGCAGGTCCGATCCCAAGGATAGCATTTGGGAAAAGTCTAAGAACAGCTTGAGCAAGTACGTGAGAAGCTGTGTGTCGATAAGCTTTACGTCCGTATTCGCATTCAAATGTCAAAATTTCAAGTTCGGAGTTTTCTGTTATAGGTGTGCGAAGGTCTACAATTTTTCCGTTAAGCTTGGCAGCACATGCTTTTTTGTATAGTGAAGTTGAAAGATCTTTTACAACGTCTATTACTGTAGTTTGATTATTCACCTCTTTTATTGAACCATCTATTAATTTCACTTTTATCATTTTTGTCACTCCTTAATGTCTTATTTAACGAATAACTGAAAGTTTATTCGTTACACTAATAAATGGGCAAACGCCTAAAATTATTTTGAGGGAGGAAATAATAATGAAATTTGATGAGAAGAAGGAACCAGACACTAAAAAGTATGAATTACCAAATAAGCCAATTGTTCCCGCCACATATCCGGATTGGCACGATAAAGAATCAGGATATCCAATTTCCTCTAATAATAACGTGGAATACGCTAAAGAGTGGGTAGACCACAATATAAAATAATTGTATTGGTGTAGATTGCATTGGCAGTTTACACCGGTTTTATTTTAAGGCGAATGCTACTTTACTTATGATATCACATTTTAACCTATAAAACAATACATATTATTGATTATTTTGAATTTAATTTGTATTTTCGTAAGATTTTAAAAGAAAAACCATAATTTGTAGTTTACAACAAAAACAGGAAGAAAGTGTTATAAGCTATTTTTTCTTGGTGTGTGAATATACTTGAAAATATTGACGATTGTTAGCAAATTTACATACTGCGAAGGTTAGCGTATTTAAAATAAAATTTAGTAATTTTGTTAAAGTGTTAGAATATACGAAGATTTCACGATATGTTTACTTAGCGAAAAATGTCTGCTATAATATAAAGTGCATAGTATGTGTGTGGTGCGTAATTTGAAAAAATTCCTTTAGCCTTCTCTCTTGTCCGATTGAAGAAAAATAACTACTTAACATGAGAGGTTAAACAATAAGGTCGGAATAGTGTCTTGCACGCTTGTGGACAAATTTCAAGGAAACTGTGATTGAGTATTTTAGGAAACCATCAAGTGTAAGAGTTTTAAATTAACCCATAGCATCTAATTATGACATAATTTTTGGAGAATAACTCTAAAAATTACTATTTTTTATTTATAAGGGGAAAATTTATGAAACTAGTGAAAAAAACAATAATGTCTGTATTAATGATAGGATTTATATTTATGACGGGAGTTGTACAAGCAAGACAGTATGTGGTAAAGCAGGATGACAACTTAAGAGACATTGCAGAAAGAGAATTAGGGGATGCAAGTCGCTGGAGAGAGATTGCGATGTTAAATAGTTTGGAAATACAAAGAAGTGAATGTGGAGAGTATGTAGTTTTAAGTGTGAATCAAATACTTGATTTACCGGAAACTTTAGAAGAAAGGTTAGCTAGAGAGAAAGTGGAATGTCAAAGACAGGAACTGGAAAGAATATTAGCCATGAAAACTATGGCCGAGCGGAAAAGAAGGTTAGCAGAAGAAAAATGTTTGCAAATGCGGTTGAACAGAGAAAATGTAGATGTGAATGTGGAGGACGTTGAATCCAAGAAAACTGCATTAACTGAAAAAATAGCGCAAATGGAATCAAGAGTGGAGGAATCGCGTCAAAGAATTAGTGAAAGTGAAAAAGAATTGCAGTTGATGCGTGAAAGAGTAGTGGAGTTGCAAAATAAAAGATCTGAACAAAGTAGAAGTGTTGAACAATTAAGGAAAAGTATACAGGATGTTGGTGATGAAATAAGGTCACATTCGATGAGATTGGCTCAGTTGCAAGAAGAAAGGTGCGCTTGTAGTGCGGATGAAATGGTCTTGCATGAAAAGATAGACGCATTGACCGAAAGAAGATTAAGGGCTGAAATGGCATTTCATTTTGCAGAAGAGGCAAAGCTTGTTGCGGCTAAACAGTATGAGAGTTTAGTTAGGAAAAAAGCTGATTTGGAAAAAGAGGCTTTTGATAGGAAAATGTGTGAAAAGAGAATTCTTGAATTGCAGATTAGAAAAAACGCGTTGCATAAAATGATGAAAGTTGTAGAGCAACGTTTGCAAGAGGATAAATTAAAAATAATTGAAAAACGAATGAGATTTTTAAATTTAGGGGTTGATGATCAAAAACAGGCGGAAATTGATGGAGATGCTGAAGATAAATAAGGATAGTTGGCCGGGGAAAGTGAAGTGGCACAAGAACACAGGAGAAAAATTGGTTATTTATTGTTAAAAGGTGTGAGCATACTAAGTGCGGTTGTACGATTAAGATAAAGTGTTTTTGACGAATTTTGGGAATAATATTTGAGATGAATCCTAGGTTATAGAAAGGAGTCAAATATGTTATTATTTGAAAATCATAATGGATATAAAGGAATATGTATATGGAAAGATGAAGTGCCATTTAAACATGTAAGCAATAATATTTTACATATACGTACAGAATCTGGTGATGTTAATTGGCATGTTGGAACTATTTGTTTAGAGGCAAAATTGAGTCCTCTTTGTGTTAGCAACTATGCTATGGTGTGCATGAAGTATACTAATAATAAAAAAAATGTAACAGATATAATTATCAATTTTGGAAGAGAAGATTTTTCCTTCAAATCACAGGTATTACCATTTAGAAAGGAGGTATCAGTTGGATTAGATAAAGAATTTGCAGATGCGATAAGTGATTTCTTTAAAGAATTTCCACATGATAGCTTACCTAGCGGTACTATAGAAATATTTAGTGGGGCATTTGATGAGATTGGTTCAAGCAATATGGCATTTAAAAAGGCTATGAACTTATTAGTGTTTGTGTTTCAAAACATTGACAATTTTAATGATGATGAATTGAAATGTGAATTATTGAAGCTTATGTAAAATTAATTTGTTAAGTGGTAAAAGTTTTTAATCTAGTAAATGAATTTGAATGAGAACATCCATGTGACTCTTGATGAGTAATTTGTTTTTATGCCGTGGATCCACAAAATGAAAAAAATTTGACTTGGCTTTTAAAATGTGATATAATAAACTCTAATATTTTATTTTGATTTTTCAATACGCTAATGATTATGTAGCTATTGGTTAAAATTTAATTTAAGGAGGAATTATTATATGACTGGTTTTATCGAGACAATTACGGAGTACTTTAAGAATGCGGAGAATTTCATATATACGTACATAATAACTGCTGTTTTATTAGTAGTGAGCGTTTATTTTTCGCTTAGGACAAAATTTGTACAAATAAGATTATTTCCGGACTCAGTGAGGTCTTTATTAGAGAGAAACAAAGGTAAAGGTACGTCGTCATTTCAAGCATTGATGATATCTACAGCGGCTAGAGTTGGAACTGGATGCATAGCGGGAGTGTCAACAGCAATAGTAGTAGGAGGAGCAGGTGCAGTATTTTGGATGTGGATTGTGGCGATCATATCGTCTTCACTTACATTCATAGAGTGCACACTAGCCCAGATGTACAAAGTGAGAGATAAAAATGGAGAATTTCGTGGGGGACCGGCTTATTATATAGAACAGGTTCTAAAACAAAGATGGTTTGGTGTGTTGTTTTCAGTGCTGTTAGTTGTTTGTTACGGCTATGGATTTAACGCACTTCAAGCACACATGATATCAGATTCAATGTCAGAATATATAGATGGATATGCTGATTCGCATTGGCCACTTATAGTTGGAATTATATTGGCTATTGTTACGTTTGTGATTATATTTGGTGGTATGCAAAGAATAGGATTTGTGTCATCGTATATAGTTCCTGTGATGTCCCTAGGTTATATGGCACTAGGGGTTGCTATTATAGCAATGAATTTAGGAAGAATACCATCAATGATAATTAACATTTTTAAAAGTGCGTTTGATTTTAAATCAATCGGTGGAGGTCTCATAAGTGCAGCTATAATGGAGGGTGTGAAAAAAGGAATAGTTTCCCACGAATCTGGGATGGGGAGTGCTGCCAATATTGCAGCAGCAGCAGATGTGTCACATCCAGCCAAACAAGGTATAAGTCAAATTTTTTCTGTTTTTATCACAACTTTTTTAGTATGTACTACAACTGCATTTATAGTTTTGCTTTCAGGAATAGACTTAACTGGTGGACTTAAGGATATAGCACTTGTTCAAGAAGCAATTAAGTCTCAAGTTGGTGATATAGGAAATCACTTTTTAACATTGTCTATTTTCTTTTTTGCATTTAGTTCTATTATGGGGAACTATTCATATGCAGAATCAAATATTTTATTTATTAAGGACAGCAAGAAAGTTTTGTACATCTTCCGTATAACGTGTGTATTAATACTAATTTTGGGAGCAATTGCATCATCAGAACTTGTTTGGAGCGTTATACAAGTTATGATGTCGTTTATGATATTTACAAATATTGTAGCAATGGTACTTATAGGTAATCGGGCGGTGTTGTGTTTGAAGGACTACGTTAAACAAAAGAAAGAAGGCAAAGCTCCTGTGTTTAAAGCATCAAATATTGGCCTTAATGATATGAGTGAGTGGTAATAAATGCGTCAATTAGTAGTAAATTCAAATGATGCAGGGCAACGTTTAGATAAATTCTTGAACAAAACGTTAAAGGATTTACCACCGTCGTTGATGCACAAGTACATACGCAAGAAGTGTATAAAAATTAATGGAAAACGAGCAGAAGCTTCAGACCGGCTTTGTGAAGGTGATGAGATTCAATTTTACATTAAAGACGAATTTTTCGAGCCAAAGTACGATGTATATGATTTTATGAAAGCACCTGCCAAAATCGATGTGGTGTATGAAGATGTTAATGTTTTACTTATAAATAAAAAGCCTGGACTCTTGGTACATCCGGACGAAAATTATCATTTCGATTCGCTACTTTCAAGGCTGCAACATTATCTGTACCAAAAGGGTGAGTATGATCCTAGTGATCAAAATTCCTTTGCTCCAGCACTTGTGAATAGAATTGATCGAAACACGTGTGGTATAGTAATTGCAGTGAAAAATGCTATGGCTCTTCGTGTACTAAATGAAAAGATGAAAAATCGTGAATTATCCAAATTTTATAAATGCAGAGTGTTTGGTCATTTTAAGGATAAAAGTGGTGTGTTAGAAGATTTCTTAACTAAAGACGAAAAAAGGAATAAAGTTTATGTATCTCACAAAAGATTACCTGGGTCTAAAACGATTAAAACTCAGTATAAGGTAATTTCTGAGGACAGTAATACTAGTTTGCTAGAAGTTAAGTTGCTTACAGGAAGGACTCATCAAATACGTGCACATATGGCTTTTGTTGGTAATCCGATAGTTGGCGATGGTAAATATGGCAAAAATGAAAATAATAAAAAATATGGGTTTAAGTACCAAGCTCTGTGTTCATACAAACTTAAGTTTGACTTTTCGTCTTCAGCAGGTGAACTCGATTACTTAAATGGAAAAAGTTTTAGCGTAGATAAGATATGGTTTATCAATAATGATAATTCGTAATTTATTCTGTTAATTGCGTGTTTTAACTTTATGTATCAAAAAATCCCCTACTTCCAAAGTAGAGGATTTTTTTTGCTATGTAAAGTTAAAAATTGATTTCTGATGTTTGTCTGTCTTTAATCCTTTTCCAATTTAAAAATCCATAGATGGCATTAATCCAAAATGCAGCAAAACAAACAACGACAGAAATATAACGCGTATCTGAAGTGCTTGCCAAAACCCATAGGATGATAAGTACAATATCGTTTGCAGCGTATGCTAAGGCGAAAAAAGGACTTTTTCTAAACGTTAGGTATACAGCGAGAAAACTTGTCGTAACTGAAATGGTACTTGGAAGTATGTTTGCGGTATTGAACTTATTCAGTATTAAGTAAAAGATGAAAGTAACAATAGTTGCGAAGATTAACATGAATATAGTTTCCTTTTTACTGATAGTGTTAATTTTGACTTCAGATTTATTTCCATTGTATGGGTTTCTAAGCCAAGAAATAAGTGCAAAAATTGCCATTGGCATTGTCATACCTAGGTAAGTAAGCATTTTACCATAGTAGGAAAAAGTAAAAGAAATAGCTCCGTATAGCAAACTGAAAAATATCATTAAAATTTGTCCAAACGGGTTTCCCTTTGCGTTGAAGATGAGTGAAGTAACACCTATTAAAGAGGCAATCAGTGTTAAATAATTTTCTTTGTCGAACACATAAAACGAAGTTATTATGAGGACTACCGATGAACACCACAGTATAACCTCTTTCATTGAAAAATAATTGATTAGCTTTTTTTATTTATCATAACACACCCTCCAAAAAATAGGCACTCGCATACACATCTTCTAAGACCTAATGATGTGTAAACGAATGCCTTGCATTCTACTACTCGGTAGCAGTTTTATTTATATGTTATATTATATCATATAAATAAGTTAATTGCAATAGTTTTATCTGAAAAATTTCTAATTCTAAATTGCAATATCAAATAGGATAGAATAAAGAAAGCTTCGTAAGGGAATGGTAAAAACCAATTGTAAATTTGTAATGATAGTTGTCTTTTGCAGAAAGGTATGGTATACTTATTGTATGACAAAAAAACTTTTGTTTATCTACTGTAGTGGTAGTTTGTAGTTTTTTATTGGTGAAAAATATTAGTAAGTAACGGAAAGGATTTTGTAGTCATGTATAAATCAAAATTGAGCATTATTGAAACCGAAAAAGCGATAAAGTTGGTTAAAGACACATTTGAACGAGAATTAGCTAAAAAATTGAATTTAGTTAGAATTTCATCTCCTTTATTTGTAAGGTCTGAAACCGGTCTTAATGATGATTTGAATGGAACTGAACGTGCAGTTGAATTTGACATGAAATATATGGATAAAAGTGTTCAGATTATTCATTCTCTAGCTAAGTGGAAACGATATACTTTGCAGCGATATGGATTTAATGAGGGTAATGGAATTTATACTGATATGAATGCAATACGCCGTGATGAGGATCCAGATGAACTTCACTCTATTTATGTGGATCAGTGGGATTGGGAAAAAATTATTGCACCAGCACAAAGAAACATGGATTTTCTATATAATACGGTTCAGTTAATTGTGGATGCGCTTTTAGTTACTCAGGAGGTGCTGCATAAAGAATTTCCTATACTTAATTGTGATTTACGTAGAAAAGTATTTTTTATAACATCTCAGGAACTTGAGTATTTGTATCCAAATGATCCCCCGAAAGAACGTGAAAACAAAATTGCTCAAAAACATGGAATAGTGTTTGTATCGCAGATTGGTGGATTGTTGGAAAGTGGAAAACCTCATGACGGAAGGGCACCAGATTATGATGATTGGAATTTAAATGGAGATATATTAGTTTGGTATCCTGTTTTGAATAAGGCCGTGGAGATATCTTCAATGGGAATTAGAGTGGATGCAAAAACACTGGATGAACAACTTGAATGTTCCGGATGTAATGAAAGAAGGGAATTGGAGTTTCACAAAATGTTGTTGGAGTCAAGACTCCCACTTACAATTGGTGGTGGCATAGGACAATCGAGAATATGTATGATTTTACTTGATAAAGTACATATTGGGGAAGTTCAGGCATCCGTGTGGCCTAGTGAAATGGTAAGAAAATGTGAGGAAAGTAATATTTACTTGCTTTAATTTGCAATGAACTTTTAGCGGCGTAGGATATGTGAATCGAATACAACGCTGCTACTTTTTTATTATTTGAATTTTTGTTAAGGACAGTGTTTTGTATGAATATTTTAGGAATTGAAAGCTCATGTGACGAAACAGCGGCGTCCATCGTAAAGGACGGTAGACAGGTAATTTCATCAGTGGTGGCATCGCAGGTGGAAGAACATAAATTATACGGGGGTGTAGTCCCAGAAATTGCTTCAAGGAGACATACTGAATCTATAGTTCAGGTAACAAAACAGGCTTTGTCTGAAGCAAGTATGACTCTTAGAGATGTAGATGCTGTTGCAGTGACTTATGCACCAGGACTTATTGGTGCGTTGTTAGTTGGTGTAAGTTTTGCAAAAGGTCTTTCTTATGCTTATGGACTTCCGTTGGTGCCGGTTCATCATTTGCGGTCCCATGTGGCCTCGAACTACATTTCCAATGCAAATTTAAAACCACCGTTTTTATGTCTAATTGTATCGGGGGGGCACAGCCATATAGCATATGTTGAGGATTATACTAAATTTTCTGTTTTAGGAAAAACTCACGATGATTCTGCCGGAGAGGTTTTTGATAAAGTTGCGAGAAAAATGGGACTGTCGTATCCTGGAGGGGTTGCGCTTGATAAAATTGCTAATTCTGGGGACAGTCATGCATTTAAGTTTCCACATCCAAAAATGGATGGATTTGATTATAGTTTCTCGGGGTTGAAAACGGCAGCTGTAAATTTAATACATAACTATGAACAGCAAGAAAAACATCTGCCGATTGAAAATATTGCTGCGTCGTTTCGATCGACGGTTGTTGAGTGTCTTGTGGAAAAGTTCTTTTTGGCAGCAGATGCTCTAAAATGTAAAGTTGGTGCAGTTTGTGGTGGAGTGTCAGCAAATTGCCTTTTGAGGATGCGATTGACGCAAGAATGCGAGAATCGTAAAATGACACTTTATATGCCTGAAATTAAATATTGTGGGGATAATGCAGCGATGGTTGCATCTCAGGGCTATTATGAATTTATAGAGGGAAATGTGGCAAAGTACTCTCTGAATGCATATTCGAGCAGAAGTATAGACAAATGCGCAGAATAGGAGTTTGTGGTATGAGAATAGCTAATTGGAAAGATTATGAATTAATAGATGCTTCGGCAGGAGAACGCTTAGAACGATGGGGTGATGTTATTTTAATTCGACCTGATCCTCAAGTAATATGGGATACCCCAAGAAAAAATCCATTGTGGAATCGTGCTAATGCTCGTTACATAAGATCGAAGAGCGGAGGAGGAAGTTGGGAGGTATATAGCAAAATACCGCAGTCGTGGAATATTCGTTATGGTGGATTAATTTTTGGTGTGAAACCTATGGGATTTAAACATACTGGAATTTTTCCAGAACAGTCAGTTAACTGGGATCTACAGGCAGATCTCGTGAAACGCTCAGGAAGACAGCTGAATGTATTAAATCTTTTTGCATATACTGGAGGAGCAACATTAGCACTTTTGGAGGCAGGTGCGAAAGTTTGTCATGTTGACGCATCAAAAGGAATGGTTTCATGGGCGAAGGAAAATGCAATTCTTTCAAATCTTGCAGATCGACCTGTGCGATGGATAGTGGATGATTGTGTGAAATTTGTGGAACGTGAAATACGTCGTGGGCATAAATATGACGGGATTGTGATGGACCCACCGTCGTACGGGAGGGGTCCAGGTGGAGAAGTGTGGAGATTAGAAGATCAAGTGTTTGATTTAGTGAAATTGTGTGCGAATGTGTTGTCGGATAATGCAGTGTTTTTTATGATTAATTCGTATACGACAGGACTTTCTCCGTCAGTTATGGAATATATATTAAATGTGGTAGTGAAAAGTAAATTTAGTTTTGGAAAAGTGAAATCAGGTGAAATTGGACTTGAAGTGAAAAGTTTGGGTTTTGCATTACCGTGTGGTTCAACGGCGTTTTTTGTAGGTGATGTGTGAGTTTATATTTAATTTTCAATTTTGAAAGTTTTGGAGGGGATAGTGTGAATTTTTTCGATTTGCATTGTGATACTTTATATAGGGTATGCACCGAGGGTCAAAGTCTTTTGAAAAATGGTTATCATGTTTCTTTGGAAAGAGGAAAAAGTTTGTTTTCACAGTGGTATCAGTGTTTTGCTGTTTGGATACCAGATGATGTCCGTGGAAAAGATGCTGTGAATTTACTTAATATGGCTTATAAAAATATTTCTTCGGTTGTTCTGCCAAAAGGATATGAAAATGTGAAGTTGTTGTTTACTGTTGAAGGTGGTGCAGCTGTCGCGGGTGATCTCGAAAATATTAATTTATTGAAAAAGTATGGGGTAAAAGCAATGACGCTGACTTGGAATGGTTCGTGTGAACTTGGAGATGGAGTTATGGTGGAGAATGCTAGAGGCCTTACAAAGTTTGGACGTGAGTGTGTTCGTCGTATGGAGAAATTCGGGATTGCGGTAGATATTTCACATGCAAGTGAAAATTTGTTTTGGGATGTATTTGAGGAGATCAGTGGTCCTGTAATTGCAACACATTCAAATTCTAAAAAGATATGTAATCATAAAAGGAATTTGTCAGATGATCAGTTTAATGCTATAAAAAATAGAAATGGATTAGTCGGGCTTACTTTTTGTGATTTGTTTTTGAAGGACGGCGGGAATGCCAGTTTACAAGATGTCCTTCGACATGCCGAACATTTTTTGTCTTTGGGTGGTGAAGATGTTTTAGCTATAGGAAGTGATTTTGATGGAGCGGATATGCCGCGGGATGTGTACGGAATAGAATCAGTGGAAAAGCTCTATAACCTCTTTCTGAGAGAAAATTATAACGAATCATTGGTAAGAAAAATTTTCTTTGAAAATGCTGCGATTTTTTTTAATAAGGAATTTAATGAAGATTGTTGATTTTATGAAAAGAAAGTAAATATTAAAAAATTGCTTTTATTATGGATAATTTAATATAAATCATAACCTTTGTGTTTATTAAAAAGTCTTTAGAAATTAAAAACCACTCATTAAAATTTTGATGGGTGATTTTTTCTATATACGCATTGTGGCATGTATTTATAACGGATCAAGATCTACAATACTGTGATAGCTGGATTTTCTAGTGGAAATGAGGAAGACTTTGTTTCTTTATTGAGGTATTTAAATAAGTAATAAGGGGATTTTATCAATGACACTACTAAAGTTTAGGTTTAGGAGATAATGTTTATATATTTGATGGTAAAGTAAAAAAATTATGTTTAGAGAATTTCATCATATATCATTGATGCTGTGGTATAGTTTTGATTGGGATAAAATGTCGAATAAAACAGTGTTTGCTGGCTAGATAATCTAAAATTAAAAATTAGCACAAATATTGGTATGCAAGTGTTGCATGTAAATGAAACAGACATGTATGTGTACGAGAAGGCTTATTTTTTCCATTTTCGCCCGATCGTGTGATGTGGACCCGCACGGAAGGCTAGCGAAGCTTGAGCCGAAGTGCGGCCATGATATAACAAGATGTCTGGTGCCAGAGATGGTAAAAGAAATTGCGGCGAATTGAAAAAATGAATGGGTGAAGGAGTCTTTTAGTTCCTTTTCTTCTCCGCTTGGAAGAAAAGGAACCGCCCGGCCGGCGTGAGGCCAAAATGAAAAATTGGAAAATAAGGTATATTTCAGGGGGCGCAAAGCGTCCCCTGATGCAGATAATTGAAAATTTAGATTCCATAAAAATGAGATTGACTGGCTGAAGAACTGTTCGCCTACAGAAAGTTCGTTCGAACAGGCGAAGTTGATTGGTGATGTAGTATTGGTGTAGTAGTTTGTTTTGCGGTTGCAAATATAAAATGACTTTTTATTTAGAGATTTTAACTTCCCTTGAAATGTATGATTTTTAAGGGAAGTTTACTTTTGCTTTGTAGTGTATAAGTATAGATTTAATTTTGAAAAATTGGTATAATTGATATTTTGCTAGAAAAACGTTTGACGAGTTAACTTTGATATGATATAATATTGTTAATTTATAGAATGAAGGGAGTACACAAAGATAAATTAACGTTGTCGATTTGTGATATAAGAATATGAAAGTAGCCTTTTGAAAAACAGCTAAATTATATAAACAATGATAAAAATTAGAAATATATACACTTATGTTAATTTTAATTATTTTAGTGCCACCTTTTAATAATTAAAAAAATAACTCTATAAATTCATTTAGTGATTTTTAATGTGATATTGAAAAAATGATTTAATAATATTTTACATGTAAGGAGGACAAAAAATGAGTATGTTAAAAAAGATGATAACAATTGCGTTGTTTGTGTCAGTACTACCTGGAACAGTAGTGGCAAATGGAAGTGGGGTAAAGAGAAATTTAAATGTACCAGGTAGCCAAAAACCTAGTAAAAAAATGTTAAAGGTAGAAACGATAGAATGGTATCAAAGAATGGCGGATACCAAAAATGCTGTTGCAATGTATAATTTAGGTCTGTGCTTTGAGATTGGGACAGGGGTGCCACAAGATAAGGCAGAAGCGGTGAAGTGGTTTCAGAAAGCTGCGGAATCAGGAAATGTAATTGCAATGAATAAATTAGGGATGTGTTTTGGGAACGGTGCGGGAGTGCCACAAGATAAAGCAGAAGCGATGAATTGGTATCAGAAAGCTGCAGAATCAGGAGATGCAATTGCAATGAATAATTTAGGAAGGCTTTTGCAGACGGGTGTGGGAGTGCCAAAAGATGAAGTAAAGGCAGCAGAGTGGTATCAGAAATCAGCGAGTTTAGGAAATGCAAGTTCAATGTATAATTTAGGCACGTGTTTTCACAGAGGAATAGGGGTGACCCAGGATGAAGTAAAGGCAGCAGAGTGGTATCAGAAATCAGCGAATTTAGGAAATGCAAATGCAATGTATAAATTCGGTGTGTGTTTGCATAGAGGTATAGGGGTGCCAAAAGATGAAGTAAGAGCAGTAGAATGGTATCAGAAATCAGCAATTTTGGGAGTTGCAGTTGCAATGTGTAGGTTAGGTGCGTGTTTGCACAATGGTATAGGAGTACCCAAAGATGAAGTAAAGGCAGTAGAATGGTATCAGAAAGCAGCGGATTTAGGAAATGCAGATGCAATGTATAATTTAGGTGTGTGTTTGCGCAATGGTATAGGAGTCCCTAAAGATAAACTAAAGGCAATAGAGTGGTATCAGAAAGCAGCGGATTTAGGAAATGCAGATGCAATTTATAAGTTAGGTGTGTATTTTGAGCATGGTATATTGGTTACTAGAGATGAGGTAAAGGCGGTGAAATTGTATCAGAAGGCAGCGAAATTAGGAAATACAGATGCAATGAATAAATTAGGTTTGTGTTTTGATATTGGTGTTGGTGTACCACAAAATATAGAAAAGGCAATAAGGTGGTATCAGAAAGCGGCGAATTTAGGAAATGCAGATGCGATGCATAATTTAGGTATGTGTTTGTACGGTGGTATAGGAGTGGCCAAAGATGAAAAAATGGCACTTGAATGGTATCAGAAATCAGCGGATTTAGGAAATGCAGATGCAATGCACAGTTTAGGAGTGTATTTTGAGTATGGTATATGTGTATCTAAAGATGAAAAAAAGGCCCTGGAATGGTATAAGAAAGCAGTAAGGTTAGGAAGCACAAATGCAATGTGTAGTTTAGGTGCATGTTTGCAAAAAGGTGTGGGAGAGCTTAAAGATGAAGTAATGGCAGTAGAATGTTATAAGAAAGCAGCGAAATTAGGAAACTCAGTTGCAATGTGTAGGTTAGGTATGTGTTTGCGCGAAGGTATCGGGGTACCAAAAGATGAAGTAAAGTCAGTGGAATGGTATAAGAAAGCAGTGCTTCTAGGGAATCCAAATGCAATGTATATTTTAGGTGTGTCTTTGTACAATGGTATAGGAGTACCAAAAGATGAAGTAAAGGCGATGGAGTGGTTAAAAAAAGCAGCAGATTTAGGAAATACAAATGCAATGAATAGTTTAAGTAAGTGTTTGCAATGTGGTATAGGAGTGAATAAGGACAAATAAATGTTTTTTGAATGCTATAGAAAAAATGTGAAAAAGACATTGGGATTGCGTCAGTAGGCTTCAGATATAGGAAACGTCTATGTAATACGTAGCTTAAATAATTTAAAAAATGCTATCTTAAGTAAATTTGTTTATTTACGTGTTACTAAAATGATAATTTCCGGAGGAGAGAGATTAAATAGGATTTTGGAGATTCTGGATTTGATCGTGTATTGTTATAAGCAAGTTTCACTATGTGTAATGATATATCTAGTTGTAGCAAGAAGAACAGAAAATTGTGTTTTGCTTAATTTTTTTACTACGACTGGGATATTTGATAAAAGTAAAAATATGGTAATTAACTGGAAATGGAAATATTTTAACTGATAAAAAATGCAAATAGTAGAAAATGTGTTAAGTGGTTGACTGGTGTGGAAAAATTTGCTATAATGTAAATTACAGGGAAACGTTAGTACGCAACTGGATAACGAAAAGTCGTAGCAATCGAAAATATGTGAAAGAGAGGGTGTAGTGTGCATTTAGAATTGATTGCGTATAATTACATGTTGTCATCAGGTTTTTTTGTAGTTTAGAAAAAATATTATAAAATTGAATAATTATGAACTAAGGATCCTGAGCAAATGCGGAGCGATTTTTTGAAATCCGTGGTAATTGCGGAAAAGCGGTTCCAAATTTACAAAAAAGGATTGATTAAATGAAACTTAGCAAAATTTTAGCAGTGACCATGTCGGGGTTGATGATAACGATTAACTCGACTACAACGAGGGCAATGTTGCCAGCGCAGTATACACCAATGCCACCGCAAGTATCAACATTGGGGATATCATCTATAGTAGAAAACTTACGTAGGCCGTTACCGGAGGTAGAGGTATCGGGACAGATGTCGGAACAAGTGGCAGGACAAGGTAACATTGGACAAGATATCGGAGATCTTGCAGAAGTGTATAGTCATGTTAAAAGTGACGACCAATCCTCACAAGTGGAAGAATTCAATGGCGACTGTGGAGAAGTGCAATGGAATATAGATCCGGATGGAACGATGAACATTTCGGGTAGTGGCAATATGACGTATGAGATATCAACTGGATCATGTTGGTATGCAAGTAAGGAACATATAAAAAATGTCATAGTAGGAGACGGTGTAAGGACAATCTCAGCAGAGGCTTTCGCAGACTGTGGTAACTTAGAATCAGTAAAAATTTCAGATAGTGTAAGTCACATCGGAGATAATGCGTTTTTAGGTTGTACTAAGTTGGCGAAAGTTAAATTTTGCGGAAAAAGCGAACCAAGTAGTGTAGGCATAAGTATATTTGATGGATGTGATTCATTAATAGATATAAAAGTACCTACTGACTATGCAAACGATTCCTTTTTTAATAAAACTGTATCTAAAGTTTTATCTGAGGATTTTACCTACGAGGTAGCAAAAGGAAAATACGATGTATGTAATTGGGTTTTAAATGATGAAGGTCGGCTGACTATTATGGGAGCCCAGAGTATTAATCTTGGATATAATGCTCGTTATGTATGGGAACAATATAATAATCAAATAAAGTCAATATTTATTGATGAAGGGGCTAAAAGTATGTACACATTGCAAGCATTTGTTTATTGTCCCAATTTAAGATATGTGCATATTCCGTCCAGTGTTAGTAATATATTAGATACACAGGCTTCTACTGGTGGAAATGATAATCTTTGTTATATAGATGTACATCCTGACAATAATGCTTATGCTTCAGTTGATGGAGTGCTTTATTCAAAAGATATGAAAAAAATACTCGCATATCCCAGAGGCAAATCTGATGAATATTTTTCATTACCGAAATCTGTTACGTTGATTGATCGTTGGGTATTTGCATATAATAAAAAGTTAAAGTATTTGGATCCTATAACTGCTGATATTGGAGATTATGCGTTTTATAATTGCACAAATTTAAGATCGATAGAATACTATTATGCGGGTAAAGGTGCGTTTTCATATTGTAGTAGTTTAGTTGATGTAAAGATTCATAGCAGTAAATTATCTTCTTGTCAATTTAGTAGTTGTACGAGTTTAACTTCAATAGATATACCTAGTGGAACATTTGTTGAGGATAATCCATTTTGTAGTTGCTCAGCTTTAAAATATATAAATGTTTCATCTAGTAACAGGTATGTTACATCTAAAGATGGGGTGCTTTATAGCAAAGATATGACTAGGTTATTTTCATATCCAGCGGGTAATGAGAGAAGCTCATTTTCAATACCTGATACAGTTTCAATAATTGACAGTAATGCTTTTCATGGCTGTGCCGCTTTACATCATGTGTATATACCTGAGGGCGTCAAATCTATACCATATGGTGTGTTTTATGATTGCAAAAATTTAGAGGAAATTAAGATTCCTGAAAGTGTCACTTCATTTGGAGCGAATATTTTTAGAAATTGTGCAAGTCTTCGTTCGGTATTAATTCCTCAGAATATTACTACAATTAGCAGTGGTATTTTCTTTGGATGTTCTAGTTTAGAGTCTGTTATTATTCCTTCGAATGTCTCTAAAATAAGCGGAAGTGCTTTTTGGGGCTGTACGAGTTTATCCGATGTGAAATTTCTTGGAATTAGAGAACCAGAGGTTATTGAATCAGGGGTTTTTGTTGGATGTGATAATCTAAGTTCAATAAAAGTACCAGTTGAGTATCAAAATAGCACATTTGCGGATTTTAATGTGAGTAAGGTTTTAGATGAAAATGGTACAGAAATTATAGTGGAAAGTTCATCGCATGAAAAAAAATATATTGTAAGTGTAATAGAGATTATCTTTGATCAAGTAGTCACAGTGGAAGAAGTGACTGAGGCAGTTAGAGTTATGATACCAGATCAGGAAAAAGTTGAGATTTCAGTTTCTGTAGTTGAAGGAAATGAAGTTAAAGTGACAGTTAAATCTGTTGATGAGGAAACTTTTAATGGGTTTTATGATGAAATAAAGGCTTGCCAGAATAAATAGAATGTTAAGGATGTAGTATCGAAGACTTACTTTGCAGTAAATCAAAGCAAGTTTATTTTTTTGCGAATTTTTTGTTAATTTGTAAATAATTGTGCGATTACATAATGGAATGTTAATAGGCTATAGTGAAAAACAATGTTTTGTTTGTCGCATTTTAAATATAAAACTCATGTAAACTGAATTTGATAAGTTCAATTTACACGAGTTGTTTTTTTATGATATATATATCATAATATAAAAAATGAGTCTGATTATTTTTTAGTCAGGAATTATAATTTTTAAATTTATTTGGCAATTTTCCCCATATATCTTGTAAGGTAGGGTTTCCTGAGAGGTTTATTACAGCTGCTTGTACTATGATGTCTTGTGAGTTTGCTAAGCCCCAGTTGTTATCGGAAGAAGATCTTGTTTTGAATTGTGAAAATATTGGCAGTGTTTTTTGCTCACTAATATCAATTGCTTGGATTGTATCAGCAGGGCTATGAAAGTAATAAGAAAATCCGTCGTCTGGAATGGGGGTAATACTACTATTGGCAAAATCTATTGATTTCCACTGGTTTGCCGTCAATTGATAATTTATAGAATAGATGTCGTTTGAAATATCTAGTGCATTTGCTATGTCATTTTTTATTTTCAGAAATGCGTAAACTAAACAATTAGGACGTGCTTCTATTATTAACGTAGGGTCTTTTAGATATACGCAATTTGGATCTAATCTATAATTGTTACTATTTGTACGATAAGACTGATAACCACTAATACTTTCTATTGCTTTGAATGTGTTATTTTCGTCAGGTTCGATTCCATACCAAGTGGTATTACTTTCGGTATTAGCATTAAGGGTATTGTGTTGATTATCTGTTTTTACAAAGGCTTGTATACGTCCGTTTACTCCTCCTACAGCAAGTTCATCTAATTGTGCAGTTAAACCATCTCCAACCGTAAATGTATTGGTTACTAGGTCAGTATAAGTGTTCAGGTAAGAGTATGTTAAGAAGACACCTATGCCCACTGCCAGAAGAGCGCAGATAGAAAGAATAATAGTTTTAGTTTTTTTATTGTTATGACCTTTTTGATTTTCCATAATAATACCTCCTAAAATAAAAATTATATCGAGAAGCTACGTGACTGAAGTATAACTCACATGTATTGGGAAAAACGCAATAGAGTAATATGATGTGAAATATGTCCTTGACGGAAAGCAAGACAGTGCCTATACTCAGAAAAAATACAAAGTTAGACTCAAGTATCACTTAGCAGACTCTACAAATTAACCGCATACTCACGAGGACTCAATAATGTAGCTGTGAGAGAAAATTATTGACATGGTGGTAACTTTATGTTTTGTTCTTCTTTGGTTGATTTGTCTTTGCTAGTTTGGTCGCTTGGTATTAACAGCAATAACAAGATAGCTATACTTATTGATATCACTAGGTACTTCCATGGAGTGTTTTGTATGTAGTACGTTATTATACCAATGTAAGGAATACTGAATATAGGGACTCCTTTCAGTGATGAGAATGGAACGGGTGTTCCATCAGGGCTATTATTGTTATCGCCCTTTGTGTAGAAGCACTGTTCATCCAAGTCAATTTGTACGACTCGGTGAGTTACCGTTGAGTTATTACCAAATTCAAACGTTATAGGATCTCCAACTCTAACTTCTTGGGGATCTACTTTTTTTACGTACAGCATGTCACCGGTGTTGAAAGTCGGATGCATGGAAGGTGAGCACACAGCGTATGTTTTTAGCCCAAAGATAAGTCCACCTGCTACTAATAGTGCATAGCTAATAATTAATGTTGAGATGATTGCGATACTTATGTTGTATATTTTCCTAAGTATCCTCATGCTGGAGTTCATCCCTTTCTGTTGTTGTGATTATGTTATTTTTTTCTAGTAAATGTTTTTATATTGGATATAATACACTATATTTCATCAAGTTTCAAGCTTTTTTTAAAATTTCATCGATGTATCCCCTTGAATTTTTGTATTGTGTTATAATTTGTGTGTATTGTACCATATAAATTTTGATTTTGTTGTTTTTTATCTGAATAGATAATCACAATTAAAATTAAACAACTTTTATTTTGAATGAAATAGTTAAAAGTAAGAATATGTACTGAATTGAGTCTTTATATTAATAATTTTTCATGTTGAGAAAATTGTTTTGCTAGCGTGGAAATTTGCCTGTTTGGTTTAAAAGAGTTTTTTAAACTGATTTTTTATATTGTGAATTTGATTCACAAATTGTGCTGTTTTTTAGAAATAAAGGTTTATATGGGTTTTAATATGGTGTTTAGATTTTTGACGCATATTAGTTTGTTATGTACTTAGTGTGAGTTTGGTAAGGTTTATGTAAAATTTTATTTATTCTAGATTTTTTCATAGTTGGTTAGTGATATCAAGAGATGAATGTTTTATTTGAATTTTCATTTAGAATGTACATTTGGAACCAGTGAAATTTACCGAGAACAGTAGCGAGATACTATTTCTCATAACAAAAAAAGACTTGCACGCTGTAGATATTATGATGTATCCTTAAACGTACAAGTTTTTGTAATGTTTTGTGATTTAACTATTTTTATTTTTTTGTTATCTAAACGTTGAATCTGAATAAAACGATATCTCCGTCTTTCATGATGTAATCTTTGCCCTCAGATCTAACTAACCCTTTTTCTTTTGCAGCAGCCATAGATCCGCATTTCATGAGATCATCATATGCGACGACTTCAGCGCGTATAAACCCTCGTTCAATATCAGAATGAATTTTTCCTGCAGCTTGTGGTGCTTTTGTACCTTTTACGATAGTCCAAGCTCTAACTTCAGGTTTACCAGCTGTGAGGTATGATATTAGTCCGAGTAAGGAATAGCATTCTTTTATTAAACGATTCAATCCAGATTCCTTAAGTCCCATATCCTCAAGAAAAAGTTTTTTATCTTCATCTGACATTTCTACAAGTTGAGCTTCCATTTCAGCGCATATTGGTAGAACTGCTGAATTTTCTTTACTTGCGATATCTTTGACTGTTTTAAAGAATTTGTTCTCAGAAATCGAATTTGAATCCGAAAACGAATCTTCGTCCATATTTGCAGCGTATATAATTGGTTTACTTGTAAGTAAAGCAACGCTATCTAATAAGATCTTTTCATCATCAGTACATTCAATTGTGCGTGCACACTCGCCTGAATTTAACACGTCGCGTACACGTGAAAAGAAATCATACTCAGTTTGGTACTTTTTATCAGCTTTTATCATTTTTTGGGTTTTATCAATTCGGCGTGATAAAACTTCGATATCAGATAAGATCAATTCAGTATTTATAGTTTCGATATCACGGGCAGGGTCAATGTTTCCTTCTACATGAACAATGTCGTCGTTTTCAAAGCAGCGAACAACGTGAACTATAGCGTCAACTTCGCGGATATTTGAGAGGAATTTGTTCCCAAGACCTTCGCCTTTGGATGCCCCTTTTACAAGTCCCGCAATGTCGAGAAATTCTATTGTTGCAGGGGTATACTTGTCGGGATTGTACATTTTAGCTAGATTATCAAGTCGTTCGTCTGGAACGTTTACAACTCCGATATTTGGATCAATTGTGCAAAATGGATAGTTAGCAGATTGTGCTCCTGCATTTGTAATTGCATTGAAAAGTGTACTTTTTCCTACATTAGGAAGTCCTACTATGCCTAATTTCATAATTATCTACATCTCCTTTAAAATCCTTTATTTATCAGGGTTTTAGGATTGAGGTATTTTGCATTTATACTAAGATGCATCCAAAACCCGATTGTTTTCAATTTTTTTATTTCATAGTTAAAGAAATTCTATGTTTATCTATATCAACGTCAAGTACTTTTACTTTTACTACATCGCCTATTTTCACAACGTCAGATGGGTGTTTTATATATTTATCGCTAATTTGGGAGATATGTACCAATCCGTCATTATGTATACCTATGTCCACAAATGCTCCAAAATCGATTACATTTCGAACGGTTCCCATAAGTTCCATACCAGGTTTTAGATCCTTTATATCCATGACGTCTTTTCTTAGAAGCGGTGGTGGCAATGTATCTCTGGGATCACGACCTGGACGCATAAGTTCTTTTATTATATCTTCTAGTGTTGGAACTCCAACGTTAATTTTTTCCGCAATTTTCTCTATACCGAGATTTTTTACTTTATTTTCAAGTTCCGATAAATTTCCTTTGCGCACATCATCTTCATTATATCCGCATACTTTTAGGAGTTCGCGTGCAGAAGCGTACGCCTCAGGATGAACTGATGTATTATCGAGGATGTTTTCACTTTCTGCTACTCTTAAAAATCCTGCGCATTGCTGAAAAACTTTCGGACCGAGTTTCGAAACCTTCTTTAGGTCATTCCTTGACTTGAATTCACCATTTTCTTCTCGATATGCTACGATGTTTTTTGACACAGATGGGCTAATCCCTGAAACTCGCGATAAAAGTGATGGAGAAGCTGTATTTAAGTCAATCCCAACACTGTTTACGCAATCTTCGACAACGGCTCCAAGTGTTTCATCGAGGCGTTTTTTTGGCATATCATGTTGGTATTGTCCAACACCGATGGCTTTTGGATCAATTTTCACAAGTTCCGCTAGTGGGTCCTGTAGTCTTCTTGCGATAGAAACAGCGCTTCTAAGAGTGACATCGTAATTTGGAAATTCTTCTGCGGCAAGTTTGGAGGCAGAGTAAACTGATGCACCTGCTTCGCTTACGACCATGTATGAAACATTTTCGTTTAGTTCTGATATGGCATCTGCCAAGAAAATTTCCGTTTCTTTAGAAGCAGTGCCATTTCCGATCGCGATTATTTCGACACCGTATTTTTTTATCAAGTCTTGTATGATTTTCTTTCCTTCTGCTACTTTTTTTTCTGAATGTGTAGGGTATATTACGTTTGTGTCTAGTACTCGGCCAGTTTTGTCTACAACAGCCACTTTGCATCCAGTACGGTATCCGGGGTCTAATCCCATTGCAACTTTTCCTTTTACTGGTGGTTGCATTAACAGGTACTTTAGGTTCACTGAAAACACTTTTATGGCTTTTTCTGATGCGGCCTCGGAAAGAGAACTTCTTATTTCTCGCTCTATCGATGGGAAGATAAGTCTATCATATGCGTCTGTGGCAGCTTCTTTTACACACTCAAGGCAAGGAGATGGTTCTTTAACTGCAACGGAATAAACTATATTCATGGCTTTTTCTTTATCAAAATCGATTGATACTTTTAAGAACTTTTCTTTTTCTCCTCGGTTTATGGCTAGAATTCGGTGTTCGGGTGTTTTGCTCACAGGTCCTTTAAAGTCATAGTACTGTCTGTATACGGAATCATTTTCAGGGTCAGTAGCGCGTGCCACGAGTAAACTTTGCGCCATAGCTACAGTACGCAGACGTTTACGTAAATTTGCATCGTCAGATAAAATTTCTGCAATAATGTCCTGTGCACCATTTAATGCATCTTCAGCAGTATGGACTTCTTTTTCTGGGTTAATAAATTCTTTTGCCATTTCGATAGGAGAGGCACTACACTTTTCTTGTGATAAAATTTTTAATGCAAGAGGTTCAAGGCCTTTTTCTTTGGCAGTTGAAGCTCGTGTTTTACGTTTGGGTTTAAATGGCCTGTATATGTCTTCTAGTTCTGTAAGCGTCGTTGCGGCCTCAAGGGCGTTTTGAATTTCGGGTGTTAATTTTTCTTGGGATAATATGAGTTCTTGTATTTCATTACACCTTTTTTGTAGATTTCGCAAGTAATTTAATCTATCGTTAATTTCACGGAGCATTTGATCATCAAGTGATCCATGGGCTTCTTTTCGGTAACGTGCTATAAAAGGAATTGTATTCCCTTCGTCTATGAGTGCGATGACATTTTCGATTTGCCATGGTTTTAGATTGAATTGCTGAGATAGTTCATTTGTGAAATTCATTTGCTTTTTACTCCTTTGATTTGGTCTAAGAAAGTTTATTGAGTGCATGGTAGAATGTTAATTTTGAAAATTAATAATACTTGCCACGTTTTTATCACATCTCATTATATCACGATTTTTTGGATAAAACAAGAACATATTTCGCATTGTAATTCGCATGGTTTAATGTTTATGTATTTTTCTATTTGTAAAAAAATTAGGACTACTGAAAAGGTATGTGAATTTTTTCAATAGTCCTAAATTTATTTAAATTATAAGTACGAAGAACATTTTTATATTTTAATGATTGGTTAGAGATTTGTAAAAATTAAACACTGTGGACGGAAGTAATGCTAAGTGATCCATTATTTTGTTTTAAAGTGTAGATCATTTTTTTTGTTGGTTCGGGTTTATCTGGTTTATCGTCTTTGAGTGATCGCCAAGGGTCATTTGGTGATACATACCATACGGTTAGATTAGTTGATTCGTCATTTTTATCGATCGAATCAATATATGGAATATAACAACTTTGATTTGAGTATGGTAGTATTATGAAGTTTTCGGAATTTTTATCGTATTTAAAAAAATCTGAGGTATGGTCGTTTGAAAACAAATCCTCTGGTATAGAACCGAAGAGTTCTTGGTATGAATTAACAACAAGTTCTTTTGATATAGTTGCATTTGAATCGCTGTCTGAGTTGGAAAGTGGTTTTGAAGTAGTTGCTTTCCAAACGCTGGCGGCAAGGAGTATATCCTTATTTGAGTTGTTGGGATTGTCAAATGGTTCAGGATCAAACATAACTAGTGGAGCAACGAAATCTGCAAATGTTTTGTCCTCTTCAACACAGGCAGCACTTATGTTAAATTGGCCTGTGTGGTTTAATGAAATAAGCACAATAGTTACAAGTGCAAGCAGGAGACATATAACAGCAAGAGTTATTTGTATCCCCTTTTTAGAGGTTTTAGTTGTTTGTTGTTCCGGGAAGATTGCGATCCGGTGTTGCATTGGTCCGGAGGTAGTGATGACTTCTTCTGTGCTGTTTCTGTAATCAGCAGTGTATTCATTTTTGTTCATAAACTCACTCCATTTTTAAAATCTACTACACATTTTTTGTGTGCAATAAAATTTTATCATGTATAAAGTGAACTCTTTGTCGAAGAAAGACTTCATTTTAAAATATATTTGTCATAACACAAAAGAGGTACACATATATTTTCATGAGGACAAGCTAAAATGAGGTGAATTAAATTGAACGAAAACTTTAATGTTGCAGCAAATGTCTTATGTCCGTCACTGCGACTGATAGTCACAGGAGTGCCAGATTATGTGAAAAATGCAGCTCAAGAAATACGTCTTAGAGTAAATCGTCCAGTTACTATAGTGTGTCATAATGAGACTTATGCAATATCTGAGCGCGGAAATGCGATTAAATTCTCGATGTGTCAGGATACGTCAAATTTACTCACAGTGTCTTGTGATGATATGATAAATACTATGAACTTAATTTGTAACTATTCTTGGCATAGTCACCAACATGAGATAAAGAATGGATTTGTAACAATTCCAGGTGGGCATAGAGTTGGAATTTGCGGAACGGCTGTGATAGACAATGGAAGTATAAATACACTAAGAGACATTTCTTCGATAAATATACGTATTGCAAGAAGTATTGCTGGTGCAGGCAAAGAGGTAGCAAGCGTTTTGTCAAAAGTGCATTCGGGGATTTTGGTGGTGGGTGCTCCGGCGAGCGGTAAAACGACAGTTTTACGGGATGCAGCTAAAATTCTTTCAATGCAGTACGAAAAGAAGGTTTCGATAGTGGATGAAAGGAGTGAGTTTTTTGGTGTATGTGGAACGAGAGGCATGGATGAGCTTGGAATGTGTGATATCTTGAACGGTTATCCGAAAGATGTTGGAATTGTGCAAGCTACAAGAGTTTTATCCCCTGATGTGATTGTGTGTGATGAAATAGGAACGGAAGAAGATGCTCGTGCGATAGAATTTGGTATGAATGCCGGTGTTGCGATAATTGCAAGCGCTCATGCATATGATATGGAATCAGTGCGAAAAAGAAAGCACATACGTCATTTGATAGACATAGGTGCTTTTGATGTAGCGGTTATACTTTCGAGTAGGTATATCCCCGGAACCGTTTCTCAAATTGTGAATTTAAAATGATTTTTTTGGTCTGACATTTACAAAAGAAAGTATTTTTTAAAATTTTTTCACATATAAGTGTCTTAGAATAAACTTTTGGAGGGCATGCAAGTGAAAGGTATAGTTGAAGAACGAGCAGTTGAACTCGCAGAATATATAATTCAAAGTAAGGCAACGGTACGAAAAGCTGCGAAAAAGTTTGGAGTAAGCAAAAGTACAGTACATAAAGATGTTTCAGAAAGGTTGAAGAAAGTAGATCCGAATTTATATAGTCAAGTGAAAAAAGTGTTGGAAGTGAATAAGGCTCAACGACACATTCGAGGTGGATTAGCTACCCAAAGAAAGTATAAATCTTAATCTTTTTTATTTAGTATTGAATATTTTAAAATAGCAATTTGAGTTTTAGCGTCATGAATAGAACCATCCATAACCATTTCGAGGGCTTTATCGAAAGGTATGCGTTCAATGTTAAGAAATTCGTCTTCATCAAGGTCAATATTTCCAAACGACGTTACGTTGCAGGTGTAAATGTATATGATTTCGGCGGAGTATCCTGGACTTGGGTATATGTGTCCAAGTGAAATATAGTTTTCTGCAATTGCGCCGGTTTCTTCACGAAGTTCTCGTTTAGCAGTGTCTAAGGGGTGCTCACCGTGTTCAAGTTTTCCGGCCGGAGCTTCTAAAATGACCTTTTTGTATGGGTAACGAAACTGTTTTACTAAGATTACCTCTAAACCGTTGTTGACGATAGGTAATACGCAAACACCGCCGGAATGATTTACAACTTCTCGAGTGGAATGGTTTCCATTGCAAAGTTTAACTTCATCGAGTGTGATGTTTATGACTTTTCCGCTAAAAACGTTTTGTGATGATATAGTTTCCTCAAATAATTTGTTATCCAAAATAAATCTCCTTTACATGTTAAATGATACTTTATATAATATCACAATTATTTTATTGTTGTCAAGTGTTTTGCAAATAGCAGAAATTAGATCTATTTTATAGTACGATGAAATGGAGGGTAAAGAAATGGAAAAGTTCGTACAAGATGATTTTATACCGAATATGAAAAATCGTGAAAAATTGATTCAAAGTATAATTAGTGATAGGATAAATGAAAATATGTCAGTTTCAGTGGAAACTCGGGTTTTTGCAAGAAGTGTATGTAGAAGAAATATTCATATGATAAGTTTTGGAAATGTTTCAGATTCGCCTACGCTTTATGCGGGGACTTTTCATGGTATGGAATGGCTTACTGGACTTGTTTTGATAAAATTTGCAGGGAAATTAGTGCACTGCATAAATAACAATCAGAAACTCAGGGGAGTTGATATTTCATCGTACTTGAAAAAACATGGCCTTGTGATAATTCCGTGTGTAAATCCGGATGGGGTAGAAATATCATTGCATGGACCGTGTGCGGCACTCAATTATAAAAATCTTGTGTATAGATCTAGTAATGGCAATTCTGCTTCCTGGCAGGCGAATGCTAGAGGTGTTGATTTGAATCATAATTTTCCTGCGAAGTGGGAAGATTTGAGAAAACGCGAGATTTCTCAAGGAATTAACTCGCCTTCCCCAACAAGGTTTGGGGGCAGAAAACCTCTTAGCGAACCGGAATCATTTGCTTTAACTGCAATTTGCAAAAAATACAATTTCCGGCAAGTGTTTGCGTTTCATAGTCAGGGGGAGGAGATATATTGGTCTTTTGGAGAAAAAACTCCACAAAAATCAAAGCTTATGGTAAATGTTCTTTCTGCTAGTAGTGGATATAAAATTGCTAATCCGGAGGGTCTGGCAGTTGGTGGTGGTTTTAAGGATTGGTTTATTTCAGCCTATTCAAGGCCAGGGTTTACAATAGAAATTGGAAAAGGTAAAAATCCTCTTCCGATTACGGATTTAGAACCGATATATTCAAAAATTGAGGAAATGCTTCTTTTAGGTTTTGTTATTTAAATGATGGCTTTAATGATGAAAATATAAATTTTTAGTCTTCGTACGATATATTCCCTATATAGATTGATTTTAAATCTGTATAGGGATTTTGTAGATGTTTAGCGTGAGTGAGCATTATATGCATTGAGAAAAATGTTGACAATCACTGCATTTTGTATTATAATTGCAATTAATATTAGATTGATTTTAATTTTATTTTTTATAATCCTGAAAAAATATTGAATGTAATAGTGAAAAAAGATTTATTTTTATAGATTTTTGATTTTTAGAAGGTGAGTTTAAATGAAAAAGAAAATTTTCTCTATATTATTATTTTCAATTATGCAGTTATTGGTATTGCAAAATATTAAATTCAATGTAGTTAATGCAGTGTCTTATGTTGATGAACAAAACGTAGAATATTATTTATTGGAGTCCGGTGTAGTACAAGCTTATTTTTCAAATAGTGATTATACGCGTGAAAAAATTGTGATACCAGAATATATTGAGCTTTTTGAAAAAAAGTATGAGGTAACTGATATTTCTTCAAGTGCGTTTATAGATGATGATATCGTGAAAACAATAACATTACCTAAAAGTATAAGATTTATTTACGATGATCGGGTTTTTATGAATTTTAAGGGGTTGGAGAGCATTAGTGTAGATTCTGAATGCAAAAACTTTTTTTCGAGTGAAGGTGTATTATTTAAAAGGTCAGGATCAGATGTAAAATTATTTAGCTATCCAGCTTCAAAGGCTGAAAGTAAATATACTGTTCCGGATTACGTAAAATCATTTGCAGATTTTGCGTTTGTTTACTGTACAAAGTTGCATATGCTAGAAATTTCGGCTAGTGTAGAAAATATTTCATTGTGTGCGTTGAGGGATAACTCGATAGAACATATAGAAGTTAACCCGAACAATGTAAGATATTTTTCTAGAGATGGAGTTTTGTTTTATAGGAGTGCTAATGGTGATATTGACCTATTGAAGTACCCTTCTAATAAACCCGATAAAAAGTATGTTGTAATGAAAGATGTAAGTATGGTACAAGTTTTCGCTTTTGAAAAATGTAAGCATTTAGACCAAATTAGTTTTGAATTTGGTAGTTGTAGTGAAGTTCGTCCTTATTTTTATAATTTGCGAATGAGTTGGGAGATGCTGAATATTTTTGATGGGTGTAATCCCAATTTGAAAATTTGCCGTTTGTATGAAAATGGGGAAATTGCTAAGTCTTTTAGTTTTTCAGATTATTTTGAAGATGAGAAAAATCCTTTGGTGTGGACTTTAGACGATGAAGAGTTTATTTTAGAGTTAGGTTTGGATTCAGACTGTGCTGATAGTGAATAGTTGTTTAAGTTGAAAATGATAGTTTGATTTGTAAATGATGTAGTTATAGCTTAATGTGACGGAATTTTATTTAATTATGTTTTCTTCATTAGTCAAGTGGATCTCAAGATTATTACTTGACAAACCCCTTGCTATTTGAGATAATAAAATTAATGGCGCTATTGATTTATTATTGTGATCCTTATTAGATTACATCAGATTTTTTAAAGCTTTAAATATATCCTTATTATTAAACCAAATTATAAAAGTTAATTGTTAAAGGAGAAATAAAAAATGAATCTCAAAAAAATTATTGCATGTTCATTATTATGTGGAACACTATTTTCTGCAATACCTGCAAAAGCAATGGATGCTCCAGTTAACCCTGAGTCTGAAGTTTCCGCTGTTGTTTCAGAAAGTGAATCTTTAGGTAAGTTCAGGAGGTTTTTAAAAACGCCTATCAATGGGTACAGATATAGCCAAAAAGAAGATGAAGAAGTACGGAGTATAATATCTGAAATGTCATTTTCTCGTAATTACTATAAAATAGAAAGCGATTGTGTTAAGCTAATTGCATTTGTTCAGTCTCAATTTGAGGGTAGCCTTTATGAAAATATCGATGGCATTATCAGATTTATCGGTTTGTATGCAACACGATTAAAGGCATATGCTCTTCGTAGTGATTTTTTTTCAGCTGAAGATAAAGAGTATATATCTCAGTTTGCTAATTTTATAGAAAATTTGTGTGATTTTTATGCAGAGTTTTTTGGTTCAAGGCCTTATAATTATGAAAACATTAAAGCTAGATTGGAAACACTTTCTAGTTGGTGGGGAACAATGCTTGTTTGTGGTAACAGAGATTTTATCGGCTTTATGAAAATTTTAAATTCTGTAAAACATCTAGTTGTAGATAATAAATTAGTTGGCGACGATGATGCAAGAAACCTTAATATTGCATTTGATGAAATTGCAGCTTACCAAAGAAGTGAACGTTTCAATTATGAGGCGCTTTTATCAATATTAAACGATAACAAAATTGATGAAAGAATTTCAACATCGTCTCTAACAGATGAACAAAAGAGGGAGTTGCTTGAACGTTTTGATATTATTAAGAGATATAGATAAGTACGATACTATGAGAAAGTTTGCTTTTTAATGTGATTTTCGTAAAAGAATATAATGTCAAATATCCATCTATATTTTTGTTGAATTGTAAACAAGGTCCCATTTAGGGGCTTTGTTTTTTTATAGATCTATGCGAGTAAAGTATTTCGAAATTTCTTTCGTGTTGACACTAAAATTTGTTTGTGCTATAATAAAACCTAGATTTATTTAGTTGTATAAAAATACGTTTATAATTGTTAAATTATATAATTAAGATAGTAAGGTGTGAATTGAGCAAATTTATTATTGGTTTAATATTTTAAAAGTAATGTAAATTAGAAGCATTGGTATTATTATACTAATAAATAATGATTAAAGTTTAATTTTTATTGTGGACAAGTGTAAGGCATTTTAATTTATCAAAATGAATTTAGTTGAAAAGGAGATAATGCAATGGAATATGTTTTAAAAACGAAAAATTTATCTAAAACGTTTTCTTCCAAAGCGGCGGTTGATTCTGTTAATATGAATATCCGTAAGGGAGATATTTATGGTTTTATAGGGAAAAACGGTGCTGGAAAAACAACTCTTATGAGAATGGTTGTTGGTTTAGCGCTACCTTCCAATGGAGAAATTGAATTATTTGAGTCAAAAGATTTAGATAAACAAAGAGCTAAAATAGGCACGATAATAGAATCCCCAGCTTTGTATCCGAATTATACTGCAAAACAAAATTTAATAGTGCAACAAAAATTATTTGGAAAAGTCAACTTAGAAGAGATCGATGAAGTACTTAAAATTGTTGGACTTTCGGATGTGGGAAAGAAAAAAGCTAAGAAATTTTCTCTTGGTATGAAACAAAGGCTTGCAATAGCAATTGCACTTATTAATAAACCTGAGTTTTTAGTTCTAGATGAACCTATAAACGGTTTAGATCCGACTGGTATAAAAGAAGTGCGTGATTTGCTATTAAAATTAAATCGGGAACAGGGAATGACAATTTTAATATCGAGTCATATTTTAGGGGAACTTTCGAAAGTAGTTACGTGCTACGGTATTATCTGTGATGGAAAACTCATTGATGAGTTTGATGTTCGTGATTTGGAAACGAGAGTAAAATCTTACTTAAAGATAAAGGTTGACAATCCAGAACTTGCTAGTAAAATTATAGAGGAAAATTTAAACACGAAAAATTATAAAGTTGTATCAAGTGATACAATATGCATTTACGACATTTCAGATAAGTCAAGTGCGGTTAATACTCTTTTAGTTCAAAATGGCGTTACTGTTGAGTCTATAACTAAACTAGGTGGGGATTATGAGGATTACTTTATAAAGTTAATGGGAGGACAAAATGATGATTAATTTGTTAAGAGCGGACATATATAAATTATTTAGAAATAAATCAATATATATTTGTTCTGGACTTTCTTGTGTGTTTTTAATAATGACTTTATTTATAAAATACTTTGCGTACTCGTACATTGGTGAGAGAGATACCATGATTAATTCGTTTCCGGATATATTTAGAGGTAATCTGATTACGCTATTAGCTATAGTAGTTTCGATACTTGTTAGTTTTGATTTTTCTAAAGGTACAGTTAAAAATTACATATCAAAAGGCTTTAAGCGTGAGGAAGTTTACGTTTCAAAATTTATAGTATCATTTATAACTTTCCTTATTTTTGTTTTAGTTAACTTTTTGATGTTTTGTATTGTTTCTCCTTTCTTATTTAATTTTGGGGAATTTACGCAAAGCGTTGCGATAGGTTTATTTAGGATGATTGGTTTAGAAATGTTAGCCTTTATTGCAATTATATCAGTGTTTGTCTTTATTTCGATGCTGATTAGATCTCTTAATGGTGCTATTACAGTAAATTTATGTATATTGTTTTTTGCACCTATTGTGTTATCAGTAATTTCAGCAATAGTGAGTAAGTCATTAACAATTAAATTTAATTTAGGTGAATATTTTGTGCTTAATTACCCAGAAATGTTAGCTGCGTATAGTTTAGAAAATGGTGTGGTTATAAGATCAGTCATTGTTTCGATAGTGACCATTGCGGTTACAACGCTATTAGGTATAATTACGTTTAAAAAGAGGGATGTTGTTTAAAGAGTAATTTTTTATTGTATGCGATATTAGTGCAGTCGTAATGAGTTTCTTTTTTTGAAATTTTTATGATTGCGCTATTTTTTTATCTAATAGAGAAGTTAATTTTTATGTGGATAATTGATATAATAAGATAGTGTTACTGTTTTTGAGAAACAAAATATGTATTGTATAAAGTTCTTATGTGTGATTATGAAATTAGGACTATTAAATAGAAAAAATAAAGTGCAAAACAATCTATAAATTTATGATTTTTTATTGACTTTTGGAATTTATAGTGTTAAAATACAATTAGGCATACTCTAATCTGTTGTATTTGTGAAATTTTAATTATTTGACATTATAATAAGGAGAGGTAAAACTTATGGAGCATGATAAAATTCAGCAGTTTTATGATGAGGTATTGAAATCTGAGATTGCCAAAGGTAGTTTAAATGATGCATTTGGTAAAATACAAAGTGAGGAGGATTTGAGAAAGTTTATACAAGACTCAATGATACCACTGGCAAGAGCAAATGGATATGATTTTACAGAAGAAGATGTGATGGCTCATGAAAAGAGAAATATGGCAAAACGTGAGCTTACTGATGATGAACTTGATGAAGTGGTAGGAGGAGCAATGCCAAGATCACTTATTCTTAGTTTGCCGATTATGATGCTTTTAGGTTCAGTATATATGGGAGGTGAAAGTGCTAGCGCAATTGGCACTTCAGGGACAGCTATATCTTGGAATAATGAGGGCAGTATAGTTGAAACAGTATCACAGAAAGAGGGATCTATGGATGTAGGTGAATTTGTGAAGAGTATGGTGAAAAGAGACTCTAGTAGTGTAGAGAACTCAGAAGAACAAATTGCAAAAAATGTGGTAAGTTCAGAACAAGATGCAATAGAAGAAGGGCAAACTGCAAAAAATACAGAAGTTAGTGAAGTAGAAAATCATGTTGCTGATACTCAATCCTTAGGGAGTGTGAATTTAGATGCAAAAGAAGTTGGTCCTGTATATGAAGCTGGGAAGAGAGTATTTTCAAATGTAATGAGAATAGCAGCTGCTATTAACCATAATTTTGGGGAGCAAAAAATCACCGATATTGCGATGTTTGGTGCACATGATGCGTGTACGAATGAAATAAGTAAAAATTCTCAGATTAGTTTTTCTCCTACTGGTGCATTAAAAAACCCAATTGTTAGAACTGTAGGAAAAGAAGTATCAGCAAGATATGCAAAGGCACAGAGTGCAAGAACGTGCGATTTACTTAAGAGTGGTGTAAGAATGTTAGATATTAGAGCCTCTCATGAAAAAGGAGATTGGTGGACAACTCATAGTATGATATCAGGAAAATTAGCTGATCCTTTAAAGGATACAATAAATTTTCTCATTGACAATCCAGGAGAATTTGTTGTGTTTCATATAGGACTTTGTGTATCGGAGATTAAGGGGGAGGGAGCAATTGATTTAGCGAAATACATTTCTACTGTTACAGTTGAACGTGATGGAAGAAGCTATAATTTATATGATTTTGTGAACTATGATGCTGAACATGAAAATTTAAGTGATCTCACATATAATAAGGTTACTGCAAATGGAAGTAAAGGCGGAGTTTATATTAGTATGGCCGATAAAGTGAATGCAATTGCTTCAGATGAAGTATGTCCGACGAAGGGTGTAAAGTATAAACGTTTAATACAAAATGGAACCGTAGCAGAAGAATGGCTTGATGCTCAGACTACAGAGGAGATTATGAATGGAATGACGTCGGCTTGTGAAAGGAATTTTAGTAGGTATCCAAATAGGTTTAGAATGTGTCAATATCAAACGTCACCAAATGCGAATGAAATTGCATGGAATGGTGTTTTTAAGGGAGGATCGCTACTTAAAAATGCTGAGGGTCATAATGCTAGAGTGATTGATGATATAAGATTTGATGAAAATATGAAAACAAATCCTATATGTTGGTTTGACAACGTTACAACAAATGAGGGTGGTTTTAATAGAAGAGTAAATGAAAAGATTTTGCAGTATAATATGCGGCTTAATAATTCTGTTACTACATCTACAGAGTCAAGTTATCAGAAAATAAGTAAAACGTCTGAACTTAAAGATGATATGAAAATAGCTCTTATTAGTACACAGGGAAATAGTCAATATTATGGTGATTCATTTAGTGCAAAGAAAAATTCAGGCAATCTTAGCCAAAATGATCAAGGGTGGACGCTGGTGAAATCAGGTAATGGATTTAAGTTGATGCTTTCAAATGGAAAATATGTAAAAAGAGAGGGAACATCTCGTAATCCAAAATTATCAACTACTTCAAAGGAAAATAATGCTACACCGTTTAACTTTTCTGAGATTTCTAATGGTAAGTTTAAAATAACAGCAGGAAATTATGCGCTTCGTGTTAATGATGGCAGGATGGTTTTAGTTAGGAATGTAAGTAATGCAGGGGAATTTGATGTACGTGTTAGAAACATGATATATGTGTGAATTTTACTTTTTAATAGAAAGGGTGTTTAATATGAAGGAAAATCAAATTCAAGAATTTTATGATGAAGTGCTAAAGGAGGAAATAGCAAAAGGTCTTTTGTACGATAAGGTATCGAAGATACAAACAGAAGAAGAACTAAGAAAATTCATTAGGGTGGAAATTTTGCCATTAGCCAAAGAAAATGGTTATGATTTTACAGAGGATGATGTAATGCAATATGAAAAAAGTAATGTACAGATTTCACAAGATGGCAAGCAAAAAACTTCTGTGATAAATTCAGTGTCGAAGACGCTTTTATTTAGTATGCCGTTAATGATACTTCTTAGCTCATTTGTTGATGGAGATGTTAATTCGAATGGAAATTCAGAATCAGTATTGGCGGAATCAGAATCTCAGAGCATAAGTTGTGTTGATGAGACCGCTAGTACTAATCCAAATGAAGATATAGAAAAATATGCTAAAACACTTAGTGTTCTTACAAGTAGCCTACGAGTAACACAGCCTGAAGTGAAAGCATTGAAGGCTGCGAATAGTGGTGGCCAACTCTATGAAAATGGTGTGGCGATTTATCCTAATATCATGAGAAGGGCAGCAGAGAAGAATGCTTTATTTGCAAATGAGAAAATTGTTAATATTGCAATGCTGGGTGCTCATGATGCATGTACATATAAAATAAATAAAAATTCAAAAGTTAGTTTTTCTACTACTCCAGTGCTGGAAAATAAATTTTTAGCATTACTTGGAAAAAGGATGGCAGTGAACTATGCCAAGGCACAAAGTGAAGATGTTTATACTTTACTGAAAAGAGGAGCAAGAATGCTAGATGTGAGAATTTCACATGAGAGCGGAGGGTGGTATACTACACATAGTGTCATATCGGGAGAATTTGATGAATCTTTAAAAGACACAATAAGATTTTTGCTTGATAATCCTGGAGAATTCGTGGTGTTTCATATAGGGAGCTTTGCTAGTGAATATAATGAAGGCACGATTGCAGTTGCGAAGCATATTAGTGAGGTTAAGGTAAAGCGCGGAAATAAAGAGTATAATTTGTATGACTTTGTGAATTATGATGCTAAAAATGAAAAATTAAGTGATCTCACATACAATAAAGTTACTGCAAATAGAACTAAGGGTGGTGTTTATATTAGTTTACCTGATAAAATGGGTGGAATTCAGGAAAACACGGTATGTCCTACCAAGAATGTGCAATATAAATATTTAATTAGACATGAATCAGTTGCAGAAAAATGGTTGAATGCTCAAACAACAGAACAAATTATGAATGGAATGACAGAAGTTTGTAAAGATAGTTTTAAAACATATCCCAATAGATTTAGGATGTGCCAGTATCAAACCTCACCAGATACAAAAGAAATAATATTAAGAGGGTTTTTTCTGAATAAATCATTATTGAAAAATGCGGAAGAACATAATATTAAGGTAGTTAATGATCCAAGGTTTGAACAAAATATGAAGTTGTGTCCAATAGCTTGGTTTGACAACATTTCAACGACAAAGGGAAATTTCAATGAAATAGTAAATAATAAAATTTTAAAATATAATTCAAACTTAGGGAAGACAGTATCTACGACGAGCATAAAGTATAATAAGACAACTAACCTGAAAAATAATATGAAAATTGTTTTGACAGAGGGCAATAAATTATACTTTGGAGATTCTATTAAAGGAAAAGTAGGAGAGATTAAAAATGGTACAATTGCAAGTGCCAATGACAAAGAATGGACATTGGAACAATCAGGCGATAAATGGAAAATTAAACTATCGAATGGTTCTTATTTAAAGAGAAGAGGTACTTCTATTATTCCAAAGCTTGGGACCACTACGGATAAAAATAGTTCTACTTCATTCACTGTGACAAAATCTAATGGAGGGTTTAAATTTACTGATGGAGGAAAGTATTCTCTTGTAATAAGTAATTCTTCGCTTGAGTTTAAAAGAGGGGGAGGTAAGGCGACAACTGTAAGTTTGTATGCACGTGCGTAAAATATTAAAAAAATTTTCAATAAGTAATTGATTGTTGTTTTTATTTGTGGTATAATTATAATACTTTTTTAGGAGGATGATATACAAATGAGTTTAAAGTCGTCAAATAAAATCGAGACTAACCGTTGGGAGCTCGAGATAGAAGTAAATGCAGAGAATTTCGATAAGGCTATCGATAAAGTGTACCGTAGACAGGTAAAGAAAATTAATATACCTGGATTTAGAAAAGGAAAGGTACCAAGACATTTTGTGGAAAAGTATTATGGCGAAGAAATTTTTTATGAGGACGCTATAAATGCACTTTATCCGGAAGTTGTGGATGAGGCGATAAAAGAGGCACAATTGCAAGTTGTTGATGATGAACCAGGGTTTGAACTTATTCACGCAGGCAAAGATGGTTTGTGCTTTAAAGTAGCCTTGACTGTAAAACCAGAGATTTCAATTGAAAATTATAAAGGCATTGAAGTAGAGTCTAAATCGTTTGATGTTACCGATGAAGATGTGGAAAATGAAATTAAGGATGTACAAAAAAGAAACGCGAGAATCGTTGAAGTGGAAGGACGTCCAGTGGAAAAGGGCGATTTTGTAGTTATTGATTTTAAAGGCTTTGTTAATGGCGAAGCATTTGAAGGTGGCGAAGGTGAAAATTATAGTTTGGAAATCGGTAGTAATCAATTTATTCCGGGGTTTGAAGATCAAATAATTGGGCATAATAAGGACGAGAAGTTTACTATTGATGTAACTTTCCCAGAGGAATATCAAGCTCCAGAACTTTGTGGAAAAGAAGCACAGTTTGAGATAAAGTTACATGAAATCAAAACTCGCGAAATTGAACCACTTAATGATGAATTCGTAAAAGACGTGAGTGAATGCGATACGGTAGATGAGTACAAGGAACATGTGAAAAAAGAACTCACGGAGAAAAAAGAAAAAGAATCCGAAGAGTATTATAATTCGCAGATGTTTGAGAAGTTATCAGAACTTGTAAAGGGTGATATTCCAGAAGCTATGTTCAGAAATAGAGTAAATCATAATATGCAGGAATTTGCTTATAAACTGAAATCTCAAGGACTTGATTTTAATACGTACCTTTCATATATGGGGTTAACGCAGGAAAAATTTAAGGAAACAATGAGGCCTAGTGCAGAAATGCAAGTTAAACTTGATCTCGCCCTAGAAAAAATTGTAGAGCTTGAGAAGTTGGAAGTGACTGAGGATGAATTAAAAGCTTACTATGATGAAATGGCTGAGAAATATAAGCTTGATGTTGAAAAAATGAAAAAGTTAGTAGCAGAAAATGACGTTAAGTATGAGATTACGATGAAAAAAGCACTTAACCTTGTGCGCGATAACTTAATTAAAAAATAATGCTTGTACTAGTATACATATGCGAAAATACGAAATAATAAATATTTGTGTGTATGTGTTGAAACAAGCGGGGGTGTGGACGACTGAAGTGTTTGCCAGTTAAGGTGAAAAGTTAGCTAGTTTAAAGCTAATAGTCCAATGTCTTGTGCTGTGAGTGCAGGACAACTAAAGACTGATTTATAGAGGAAGGTTTTTATTATGAGTTTAGTGCCTTATGTTATTGAACAAACTAATAGAGGAGAACGTTCGTACGATATCTACTCAAGACTTTTAAATGACCGAATTGTAATGCTTACAGAAGAAGTAAACAACACGACAGCAAGTCTTATAGTATCACAATTATTGTACCTTGAGGGTCAGGATCCGTCAAAGGATATTAGCCTTTATATAAATAGCCCCGGCGGCTCTGTAACAGATGGTCTTTCAATTTACGATACAATGCAATATATTAAGTGCGATGTGTCTACAATTTGTATGGGAATGGCAGCAAGTATGGGAGCGTTTCTTCTAGCTGCGGGAGCCAAAGGTAAGAGGTATTCTTTGCCAAATAGCGATATTATGATCCATCAACCAAGTGGCGGAGCTCAGGGGCAAGCTACAGATGTTATGATTCATGCTGATCATATGATTGCTACTAAAAAAAGGTTGAATACGATATTGTCTGAGCGTACAGGTCAACCGTATGAGGTGATAGCTAGAGATACGGAAAGAGATAACTTTATGACCGCAAGCGAAGCTCAAGAATATGGCATAGTGGATAAGGTAATTTATAATAGATAAGAATAATAGCGAAAAGGATTGATGGTATGAGTACAAGAGAAGAGTTAAAGAATTTATGTTGTTCTTTTTGTGGGAAACCGAAAAATCAAGCGGAACGATTAGTTGCAGGGCCAGGTGTGTATATTTGTGATGAATGTGTCCGCATATGTGCTTCCATTTTGGAGGAAGAACTAAAAGAAAATAAAAAAGACAAATCATCAGTTGCATTGTTGAAACCGAGTGAAATAAAAAATAAATTAGATGAGTACATTATAGGGCAGGATCAGGCGAAAGTAGCATTATCAGTTGCAGTGTACAATCATTATAAAAGGGTTTATTTTGGCTCGAGTGACGATGTGGAACTGAAAAAGAGCAATGTTCTTTTACTTGGACCTACTGGCGTTGGTAAAACGTTAATAGCACAAACGCTTGCAAAAGTCTTGGATGTGCCATTTGCAATTGCTGATGCTACTACTCTTACTGAAGCGGGTTACGTGGGGGAAGATGTGGAAAATATTCTTCTTAGGTTAGTTCAGGCTGCAGATTACGATATAGAAAAAGCGGAACGAGGAATCATTTATGTAGATGAACTTGACAAAATTTCACGTAAATCTGAAAATCCATCTATTACTCGAGATGTGAGCGGCGAAGGTGTTCAACAAGCCTTATTGAAAATTTTAGAGGGTACAGTGTCTAATGTGCCACCACAAGGTGGTAGAAAGCACCCGCAACAAGAGTTTATTCAAATAGATACGTCAAATATTTTATTCATATGTGGCGGTGCGTTTGCGGGGCTTGAAAAAGTTGTGAAAAAGCGTACAAATTCATCTGCTATTGGATTTGGTGCTGATGTGAAATCTAAGCAGGAACTTGATTCTACTGAATGGATGCATGATGTAATACCGCAGGATCTTGTGAAGTATGGATTGATCCCAGAACTTGTAGGTCGTATACCGGTGATTGCTTCACTTAGTGGTTTGGATAAGGATTCTCTTGTGCGCATTTTGGTTGAACCAAAGGATGCACTACTAAAACAGTATAAAAAATTATTTTCACTTGATAAGGTAGATTTGGAATTTGAAGAGGAAGCTTTAGAGGCAATTGCTCAAAAGGCGATAGATAGAAAGACTGGAGCAAGAGGCTTGAGAGCTATTATGGAAGAGATTTTAATGAGCATTATGTTTGAAGTTCCATCGGATTATACTATAGAAAAAGTATGTATAACTAAAGATACTGTGGTAAATGGTGCCCCACCAGAAACAGTGAAAAATGCATCTCGAAAACCATTGAAGATTATGATCAATTCATCAAAACGTGGAAAGAATGTTTTTAAGAGTACTGCTTCATGATTTGATATTTTTGATGTAATGCTGTGAGTTTATAAGTTGATATGGGCGTGACCAGAATGGCACGCCTTATGTTTTATATACTATTTGTGTGTTTGAGTTTTTCTCGAAAGGAAGGATGAATTGTGGACAAGACTGACTTTCAATTACCTATGGTTCCTTTAAAGGGAATAGTTGTGTTTCCTGAGATGGTGGTGAGCTTTGATGTCGCTAGACGTAAATCTATATATGCTCTAGATGCTGCGATGAAACGGGATCAGAAAATATTTGTAGTATCACAAAAGGATTTAAGTGAAAAAGATCCAGATATTACACAGTTGAATTCTATTGGGACTATAGCGAAGATTAAGAATATATTGTATAGACCAGAGGGAATTATTCATTTAACTGTCGAGGGATTAGAACGTGCAGAACTTATTTCTATTAATGAAAGTGTTCCGTTTTCGTTAGTGAATGTGGAGACACGTAAATCTAAATCTGTTGGTGATTCACTGCATGAAGTAGCGCTTATGGGAATGACAAAGGATATTTTTGATCAGTATATAAATACCGCTATTGATGTGTCTCCGAGTTTAGTAATTGAAGTTGAGTCCCAAAAGGATCCAGGAAAACTTGCGGACATTATTGCGTATAATTTCGTTAGAGACTATAATCAGAAACAATTACTGTTATCTGAACTTGTCGTTGGAAATAGGTTGGAGATTTTAATTTCATTTATGTTAAAGGAACTTGACATATTATCGCTTCGTACTGAAATGACTCAAAAGTTTAAAAATACAATAGGCGATGAAAATAGGAAAATGTACTTAAAAGAACAGCTTAGAATGATAGTTAAAGAGCTTGGGGAAAACTTTGACCCGCTTGAGGATACAAAAGAAATGAAAAATAAAATCAAAAGACTTAAGATGTGCAATGGTAGCAAGGAAAAACTAGTAAAAGAATGTGATAGGTTATTGCATCTGCCGTATGAATCTCAAGAAGCTGGTCTTATCAAATCATACCTTGATGTATGCTTATCATTACCATGGGGGAAAAAAACAAAAGATCATGTTGATATAAAAGAAGCAGAAAAAATATTGGATCAGGATCATTATGGATTGAAAAAATTAAAAGAACGTATTGTGGAAATGCTTGCAGTTCATAAACTTTCAGCGAATATTAAGGGGCAAATTATTTGTTTTGTAGGGCCCCCTGGCGTTGGTAAAACGTCTATTGTAAAATCTATAGCTAAGTCAATCGGTCGAAAGTATGTAAGATTTTCTTTAGGTGGGGTGCGCGATGAATCAGATATAAGAGGTCATCGTAGGACTTATGTAGGGGCAATGCCAGGAAGAATTATATCTGCGATGAAACAGGCAGGCTCTTTAAATCCTCTTATATTACTTGATGAGATAGATAAGTTATGTAAAGATGCGTTTGGAGATCCTACGGCAGCACTTTTGGAAGTTTTAGATCCGGCACAGAATAACACTTTCTTTGATCATTACTTGGATTTGCCGTTTGATTTGAGTGATGTGTTGTTTATTACTACAGCAAACGACTACGACAATATTCCTTTGCCATTACTTGATAGAATGGAAGTTATACGCGTTGATGGTTATACGCGTGAAGAAAAGTTTCAAATTGCGGTTCGACACCTAATACCAAAAGAATTAAATAATAATGGATTGTCATTTGAAATGGTGCAAATACCGGATGATGTGGTTAAAATTTTGATTGACAATTATACTAGAGAAGCTGGGGTGCGTGACCTTGAAAGAAAAATTGCATCGGTTTTTCGCAAATCTGCTAAACTTATCGTTTCGAAGGAGTGTGATAAAGTTGTAGTAAGTGAAAACATGCTTGAAGAAATGCTTGGTCCGAAGAGATTTCATCACGAGATGATGGAAAAGGACAACGAGGTAGGAGTTGCGAAAGGTCTTGCATGGACAGCTGTTGGTGGGGAAGCTATGCCGGTGGAGGTTGCAGTGCTGAAAGGTAATGGAAAGATTCATTTGACTGGATCGCTTGGAGATATAATGAAAGAATCTGCTGATATAGCTATAAGTTGCATTCGAAATCAATGTGATAAGTTTGGACTTAGTTCAAAATTCTATAAAAAGTACGATATACATGTACATGTGCCAGAAGGTGCTGTCCCTAAGGATGGTCCATCGGCTGGAGTAACGCTTGCAACGTCAGTCATGTCGGCACTAACGGGACTTCCAGTGAAAAACGATATTGCTATGACTGGGGAAATTACACTTAGAGGAAAGGTTTTGCCTATAGGTGGACTTAAGGAAAAATCTATGGCGGCGTACATGGCGGGAATAAAAAATGTTATCATTCCAGAGAAAAATAAGCCCGACCTCGTGGATGTGGATTCAAATGTGAAAAAAAATCTTAATTTTATTGCAGTGGATAATATTGATAAAGTGTTTGAAAATGCTATAGTTGGATGGGATTTGTTTAAAAGTAATAATTCACAACAAGTAAAATCAAATTCAAACCTTTTGTCTGCAGCGAATTAGTTTGTTGCAGACAATTATTTAATGAAGTTATTGCTTTTATTTTAGTGTGCTTTTTTAAATATTTATGAAGGGTGGTAGTGATTTGTGGGCATATTTGCAGAGAAGAAAAAAAGTCCAAAATCTGTAGATACAGAGTTAGAAAAAGAAGGAGTTTCTACAATTGACAAAACTTCGGTTAGTGAGGGATCATCCAAAAAAACTCTAAAGGTACTTGGAAAAGATGAATTTTCGTTGTTTCGCAAATTTTGTATCAAAGATGGTAAAGTAATAAAAGGGATTTATTCAGATGATAGTATCGATGAGATTAAGAAAAATCCTGAAGAATACAAATATTATGTAGATACAGTTTCTTTGAGATTTGAAAAGAAAAAAGCTGAGGACACAGTTCAAGGTAAACATGTAGATGATATAAATTTGTCGGATGATGAGCTCGAAAATATACTTGAAAAAGCAACGCCGGATAGTTTGAAGCTTAAGATTGGATTGGGCTTTAGTAAAATGAAGTCTGGTGTAAAGGGCTTTTTTAGGTCATTTAGTAAATCCAAACAATCCGGAATACATACTATAGGTGAACCCAATATCTATAAACCACAAATTTTTAAAAGCACGGAAGAGAAACTTGCTGATAAGGGCGTAGACCCTAAAAGTGTTCCATCATGGTTATTAGAATCCAATGAATTTAAGGAAATCGTGAATAACTGTGATAAGCATGGTGTGATTTCGAAAAATAAGATCATATTGTTAGGTGTAGATAAATTAGAAAATGTTAAGGACAACTTGGATTACTATAAATGTTACTTGAGAGATGGATGTGTTCATTTTGAGCTAATGGGCGATTCTATCGAGGAAATGTATGAAGAACATTCTGCAACGGAGGATATTCATTTGGGGGATTTGTGCGAAATTCTTGGAAGTAGGCGTGACATTGAAAATAATGCTAAAAATGAGAAAGGCATTAAAAGTTGGTTTAATGTGAAGTTTAGATCAGCCAAGAGAAGCGTAAAAGAAAGTATGACAAAAGCTGGTAATACAGTGGTGCCTGTAGTGCTAAAAAATATTATGAGCAGGGATGAGTATGATAAAATAAAGGATAATGAAAATTTAACAAAGGAATTGTTTGCTTATTTAAAGGATTGTGCGTCGGAATTTTTGAAAGGTTCTGCAGTTGAATTGAAAGAGGCTGTGAAGGTTGTTTCTGGGGTCGATTTGAGCAAGGATGGAAATAAAGGAAAATCTGAGAGTGTTGATAAACCATCAGAGGCAGTTGAGAAAAAAGATGATGTGGCGGAAAGTTCTAAGGAAGATAAGGTGGGGCAAACAGCTGTTACCAAGTATGAAATGATACAAAGAATGATAGAGGATAAAGATATACTTGATTTTGTTAAACGCAATGAGTCTAAAAGTTTGGGTAAATCTAAAAATCTAAAAAAAGGAAGTGTGCTTAGTTTAGGAAAGATTAAATTGGACAAATTAGTTGAGTCTCCTGAACATTACGGATTTACTTTTGTAGATGGTAAAGTGGTGTTCTATAATTCATTAATTAGCGATGAGGCTAAAAAGGCCCTTAGGCCAATTGAGATGAATCAGATGTCAATTGGTGATTTTATGGAAGTTGTATCTAAAGCAAAGAAAGGTTCTATAAGGGTGGCACAACTAAAAGAAGAGGTAGCACAACCACCAAAATTGGATTCAAAGATAGATAGTGCAAGTGACGAGTCAAGTGCAATACCAGTGTGATACAATTTTTTTAGTGAATTTTTGATTAAATATAGGCAGTTAAAAAGGAGTAAATGTAATGTCAAGTTTGAATATGTCGAAGGTAGAATTGGAATACTGTTGTGGTCGCAAAAATCAATTGCCACAATCAAGTTTACCTGAGGTAGTTTTTTCGGGGAGATCCAATGTAGGAAAGTCTTCCCTCATAAATAAATTGCTTGGGAGAAAGTCATTAGCACGTGTAAGTTCATCTCCAGGCAAAACAGGTACAATTAATTTTTATAAAGTGGATGTAGCTAGATTTGTTGACTTACCAGGGTATGGGTATGCAAAAGTTTCATTTGCAGAAAAAAAACGTTGGGCAGAGCTTGTTGAGGGCTTTTTTAGTCAATCGAGAAATGTGAAACTTGTAGTTCAGCTTATAGATATGAGGCATGAACCGAGTGCGGATGATATGCATATGTTGGAATATTTAAGTGATATGAAAGTACCATTTATCGTAGTGCTTACTAAATGTGATAAATTGAACAAAACTATGTATAATGATATGTTTCAAAAATTAAAACAAATTTTAAGTGATTTTTCGGTGAGAGAGGTTATACCAACATCGACAATTAAAAAAATAGGTATAGAAGAAGTGCTTGAATGCATAACTAACAGTATTGATTGAGGAGTAAACGTATGATATTTTCAGTAAAAGAAATAGTAAAAATTACAAATGGAACATTACTTCAAGGAGATGTTAATTCACAAATACAATCAGTTCAGATTGATAGCCGAAGTATGGATAAAGCATCACTTTTTGTTCCGCTAAAGGGTGAAAGGTCCGATGGACATGATTACATATTTCAAGCTTTTGAAAATGGTGCAGTTGCTGTGTTTTCAGAGAAAAAACTTAAGTATGTAGATAAATCGAAATCAATTATTTTAGTTGAAAACTCTCTTAAGGCACTACAAGAGCTTGCTCAACAATATATTAAACATTTTGATCTTGAGGTTATTGGGGTAACAGGAAGTGTGGGGAAGACTAGTACGAAGGAAATGATTTCATATGCACTTTCTGGTGAAAAAAAGGTGTTTAAAACTGAAAAGAACTTTAATAGTGATATAGGTTTGCCATTGACTATATTTAAGATTGACAGTACATACGATATAGCTGTACTGGAAATGGCCGTTGGAGAAATTGGTGAACTCGAACGTACTGCAAAGATTGCAAGGCCTCATCAAGCAGTTATGACAAATATCGGAATTTCTCATATAGAAAAGTTAAAATCACAAGAAAACATATTAAAAGAAAAACTTCATATAACAGATTACTTTGATAAAGAATCAATACTTTTCGTAAATGGTGATGATCCATTGCTTAGTGGGGTTTCTAGTCAGGGTAAGTTTAGAGTGGTTACGTTTGGTTTAAAAGAGGAAAATGATTTTTTTGCATATGATATAACCGTTTGTGATATGATGACGTCATTTAGTGTGAAGCTGGATGATAAAGAGGAGCGATTTACAATACCGGTTGTTGGAAATCATAATGTGTATAATGCATTAGCTGCGATTGCTGTTGCATGGAATAATGGTATTGCTATTGAATCTGTTCGAAAAAATATCCTGGGTTATAAAAACCAAGGTATGCGTCAGGAAATTCATAAAGTAGGCTTTACAACAATAATTGATGATTGCTATAATGCAAGCCCGGATTCTATGAAATCAGGTATAAATGTACTTAGGGCAATTTCTGGTGATGATGAAAGTATAGCGGTGCTTGCAGACATGTTGGAACTAGGTGAACAATCTGTATCAGCTCATGAGGAAGTAGGAAGATATGTGGCTGAAAATTATATTAACGAGTTGGTTACAATAGGTGAACTTGGGAAAATAATATCTGATACAGCTGCAAGGATTAGTGATAAGATCAAAGTTAAGCATTTTAGTTCAAATGAAGATGTGATAGCGTATTTGAAGAGTAAATTGCCAAAAAAACGAACGGTATTAGTAAAAGCATCCAGGGGAATGAAACTTGATGAGGTCGTGAAAGCTCTTTGTAAGGTAAGCAGTTAACTAAGTAGTCGGAAATCAGAAAAATATGATGAAACAATTAGTCTAAAAAATGTTTTAGCTGTAAGACAAAATCAATATACAAAATTAAAAACTCGCACAGACGAAAAATCAATTATTTTCGTTTGATGCGAGCTTTTTGCAAATTCTTAGATTTTGTTAATATTTGAATTTTCCAAAGTTTGAAAGAGCGGGAAATTTCCATTGACGTAAAATCTCGTAAGTAGCTATTGCGACGCTATTTGAAAGATTTAAACTGCGAGCGTCGGATATCATAGGAATTCTGGCGCATTTTTCTAAGTTTGCTTTTAATATGTTTTCATCAATTCCAGCGTCTTCACGTCCGAAAATGATGTAAGTGTTATTTGGGTATGTAAAATCAGAATAAGTATTGCCACCTTTCGTAGTGAAGTAAAAAAATTCACCGGCGTTTTTTTCGTAAAAATCAGTTATATTATCGTAGTAGTGTATATCGAGTAATTCCCAATAATCAAGTCCGGCACGTTTAAGTTTTTTGTCGTCAATGGAAAATCCCATTGGTTTTACTAAGTGAAGTATAGCGCCTGTTGCGGCACATGTACGGGCAATATTTCCAGTGTTTTGTGGAATTTGCGGTTCGAATAACACTATATTTAAAGAGTACATTTTAAGTCCTGTCCTTTCTAATTAATTGTTTTCCTCAAGCAAGATTAAATCCTTATTATCTCTATGCATAAATACATTTTGAACTAATCCGATTGCTAGATATAAACATGCGGCTGATGACCCTCCGGCACTAAAAAATGGAAGTGTTACCCCCATTACTGGTAAGATATTAAGACACATTCCAAGATTAAAGATTGTTTGTGACATTATCATGCCAATGAATCCATAGCAAATGTACTTACCAAGATCATCACAAGATTTTTTTGCGATGTATACAGTAATGCATATTAGTGCGGTTAATAAGATAATAACTGCTATGCAACCAATAAATCCGAGTTCTTCTCCCACGACAGAAAAAATAAAATCGCTTTGCGCAACTGGGACATCATCGTTTCCAACTCGTGGTCCCGAAAAAAGTCCTCTACCTAAAATTTTGCCTGATGCAATGGAAGTACGTCCTTGAAATTGTTGGTAACCATAATCTGATAGATTAGAATCGAGATTAAACATGATTAATAGTCGTTCTTTTTGATAATCTTCGAGGATTCCGAATTTCCAAGCTATAGGGAAAGCAATAGCAATTGCAAGTAAAATTGCTATAAAATATCTAAGTTGAATCCCAGCAGCAAATGACATTGTAAGAAACATAAAAAAGAAAATAATAGCAGCACCATCATCACCTTGGACGTGTGTTATTATGATAGGAATTAACGCATGGACGCCAAGAAGCGCAACATGTTTAAATTCCTTGATTTTGTCTTGTTTTTTTAGATATGCGAGGTGTTGCGAAAATGTGATCATAAATCCGATTTTAGCAAGTTCGGATGGTTGAAAGGTGATGTTACCTGGAAGTATGATCCAAGCTTTTGCGTTTACTCCATCGGAACCTTCAACAGATGCTCCGAAAAATAATGAATAGGCTAAAAGTGCTAAACAAATTCCAGCAGGGATATACCAACGCTTAGCAACTACTTGGTAGTTTACTTTGGTGAAAATATAAGCGCTAATGTATCCTGCTATGATAGCAATGAATTGATGTCGAAAGTAATTTCCATGATTTCTGGAGACGCTTGCTAACAAAGCGAGAGAATACGCAGAAATCAGTATGCTTACTATCCAGAAAAGCTTATTTGTTTTTTTGAAGTATTCGATAAATATGTTTGTTGCCTTTATGGTAATCACTCCTTTATTTATATTATAATCCTTTAAATAGGATAAAGCAAGAATTAATTTTACGAATTTGTCCATGATAGTTTGAGGTGTGAAAAAAATTTACTCTTACTCTTAATATACGATCGCTTGTGTTGGAATAATAGCATTAAAAAAAAATAGTTATATGCACCTTGGATTAATAAAATGTTGTTTTTGAAAAAAAGGGTGGAATTTTTTAAAATGATAGTTTATAATAGTAAAGTGCATTATAGGATGTAAAATAAAAAGGAGTGCGAATGTGTTGAGTTTTGATAAAAGAAATACGGCTTATGATTTATCACTTTTTGAAAAGACGGAAAAAGAAAGAGAAAATTTGCTTAGAATACCGCAGAGAAAGTTAAAGCAGCAAAAGAAGAAAAAAAACTTTTTATCTGCATTTGTTACCTCAATTTCAGCAATAGCTGTTGTTGCGACTGTGTCTTTATTTATTTACGGGCAGGTTCAATTGTTCGAAACCACTGAAGAAATATGTTCTTTGAAAAAGCAGTTAGCGGAAAGTCAAAGTGAATATACGCAACTTGAAATGAAACTTGCTTCAGAAATGTCGTTAAAAGAAATAGAAAATAAGGCACGTGAAAGGTTTCAAATGAATAAGGTTAATTCTGGGCAAATTGAGTATGTTAACGTGGAAGAAGGCAATAAAGTAATTGTTAGCGAAAGTGGTGGAGGTTCTTGGTTTCACAAATTTTTAAATTTATTTTCTTAAAAGTTCGAATAAGAGAATTTATTTTATAATAAATTTATAAGGGGTAAACATTGTTTACCCCTTATCGCTTAGGTTATTGATTTAATAGGGGGGTGTCCTATGGCCGGATATACGGTGAGGATGTGGAGAAGAAGTTTAGTTGTTTTGTTGGCGATGGTAGTGTTGGGGTTTGGTACGAGTGTGTATAGACTTGTGAAATTACAGCTTATTGATGGAGAGGAGTTGCACCAAAGAGCAATATCTCAACAACTTAAAGATACAAAACTTCATGCAAAAAGAGGAACTATATATGATTGTAACATGAAACCATTAGCTGAAAGCGCAACTGTGTGGACAGTGGTTCTTGAACCAGCATATCTAAAAGAGGACAAAATTAGAGCAGAAGTTGCAGATGGCCTATCTGGCATTTTGGGGATAGATAGGGATGAGCTTTATGAAAAAACTAAGGAAAAGTCATATTATACTATTATAAAAAGAAAAGTGGAACTTGATGTTAGAGATCAGGTTTTGAAGTTTAAAAAAGAACATAATCTAGATAGCGGTATTCGCTTGATAGAAGACTATAAAAGATATTATCCTTACGGAAGTTTTGCATCATCGGTTATAGGTGTTACAGGGTCAGACAGTCAAGGCCTTTTTGGTTTAGAGAATTTCTACGATAAAATCCTAACAGGTGAGGCAGGCAGGTTAGTAACAGCAAAAAATGCTTTGGGTACAGAATTGCCGTTTGATTATGAACAGAGGATTGATGCTCGAAATGGCTATAGTTTGGTGTTGTCTATAGATGAAATTATACAGCACACACTTGAAAAAAGCCTCGAGGAAGGTATTATAAAACACAAAGTTGCTAATAGAGCTGTTGCTATAATGATGGATGTGAAAACAGGAGAGATCCTTGGAATGGCAGTAAAGGGCGATTTTGATTTGAATTCTCCATTTGAAATTATCGATCCTAAAGCAAGGGAGGAGATAGAAAGTTTACCGGAGGAAGAAAGAGCGAAGGCTAGGTCAGAGGCACTAGAAGCACAGTGGAGAAACAAAGCAGTTAGTGATATTTACTATCCGGGCTCAGTTTTTAAAATGATAACTTTATCAATGGGTTTTGAAGAGGGAATCGTGAGCGAGGATACGCACTTTAATTGTACAGGTAGTATCGTGCCTATACAAGGAGCAAGACCAATTTCATGTTGGCGTTCGGGCGGACACGGAGACCAGACTTACATACAAGCCCTTTGTAATTCTTGTAACCCAGCATTTATTGCACTTGGCCAGAAACTTGGGACGGATACATTTTATAAGTATTTTAGTGCATTCGGTCTTACTAAGAAAACTGGAATAGATTTACCAGGAGAATCTGAAGGCCTTTTCTTTAGTAGAGATGGGTCAATGAGTGCAACTGATTTGGCGGTTGCGTCTATGGGCCAAAACTTTTCTATTACGCCGATACAAATGATTACGGCAGCTGCAGCTGTTGCAAATGGTGGTAAACTGGTTCAACCGCACATCGTGAAACAAGTAATAGATGATGATGGAAATATTATAAAATCGAACGAAGCTATGGTAAGAAAACAAGTTATATCGGAAAGTACTTCAAAACGTGTATCGCAAATACTTTTTGAAAATGCTACTATTGGTACTGGTAAGAATGGATATGTACCTGGGTTTAGAGTGTGTGGAAAAACGGGAACATCTGAGAAAGTTGGTTGCAAAAGTATAAGTGGTGGCATGGATCATATTGCTTCGTATTGTGGGTTTGCACCGGTAGAGGACCCTCAAGTGGCACTTTTGGTGTATTATGATACGCCCCTTGGAGATGTACATTCAGGTGCTTTTGTAGCGGCACCGTCATTTGCTTCCATTATGGGGGATGTGTTGCCGTATCTTGGTGTTGAAAGAAAGTACACCGATAAGGAAATGTCTGAACTTAATACTTCAGTCCCATTTGTGACGGGTTTGGATGTTGGTAAGGCAAGGCAGGAACTTTTAGAGTTGAGTTTAAGCCCGGTGATAAGAGGACAGGGTGCTACGGTTGTGGCTCAAGTACCGGATGCATATGCAAGTATACCTAAGGGTGGTCGTGTAGTATTGTATACGGATGATAATCGAGAACAGATTGTTGTACCAAAATTTATAGGACTTAGCATGTCAGGTGCTAATAGAGAGGCTTTAAAATCAGGACTTAATATAAAACTTGAGGGAGATATTACATCAGGGAAAAGCATACAAGTTGTTTCGCAGAGTATACCTGAGGGTGAAAAAGTTTTGCCGGGGACAGTTATTACGTTGAGTTTTGCCGCCAAAACAGAATAATAATTACATATTTGTAAGTGAGGAGCATTAAATATGAATGGTAGTTGGATTTTACTTTCAGTCGGGATATCGTTTTTTGTAACTGCGCTTTTAGGGAAAAAAATGATTCCATATTTACGTAAATTAAAGTATGGACAGACAATACTTAAAGATGGACCATCTTGGCACAAAGGCAAACAGGGGACTCCGACGATCGGTGGACTTATGTTTATAATCGGAATTGTTTTGGCAATACTTATTTGTATACCTGTGTATTATTTTAGCAGTACGAAAAAACTCTTTGAAGTGGCGGAAACGCCAGTTATGGTGTCAATGATATTTTCTGGTCTTAGTATGGCGATTGGGTTTGGGATAATTGGTTTTATTGACGACTATATAAAAGTTGTGAAAAAAAGAAATTTGGGTCTTACTGCTCGTCAGAAATTAATTTTACAATTTTGTGCAGCAGCGATTTATCTGTTGACAGTGTACATCACGAAAAGTATGAATGGGTCTACACACATAACCACTACAACAATTCCTTTTTTGGGTTCAATTAATTTGGGTGTCTTTTATTGGCCAATTATGGCGGTGGTGATTGTTGGCTTTGTGAATGCCACAAACTTAACAGATGGTATAGATGGTCTAAATGCTTCAGTTACGTTTTTTGCAGCACTGATTATGATGATTGTTACAGCTTATCGCAGTATGACAGGTCTTAGTATTAGTTCAGCAGCGTTAGCTGGAGGTTGCCTTGGATTTTTGGTGTGGAATTACCATCCAGCCAAAATTTTTATGGGTGACACTGGATCATTATTTCTTGGGGGAATGTTGTGTGCATTGTTTTTTGGGTGTGATATGCCAATTTTAATGCTTACAGTTGGACTTGTGTATATACTTGAAATGTTGTCGGTAATGTGGCAGGTTTTTTATTTCAAGATAACGCATGGAAAAAGATTTTTTAAGATGAGTCCGATACATCATCACTTTGAGTTGTGTGGATGGAGTGAGTCGAAAATTTGTATCGTATTTAGCTTAGTGGAAGTTTTGCTTGGAATAGTTACATTAGCAATTGTAATTTATTCGAGGTGTTAATAGGGTATTTTTAGAGAAAAAGGTGAAATGTATGAAGAATGTAGCAAGAAGTGCGGTAGGTAATGCAAATGTGCCACTTGGGAAGAAATCATCTGGCAAAAAACCTCGTAAAAAGTTAAAACTTTTTTCTTTGCGTTCTGGGATAGATATACCGTTTTTATGCTTGGTACTGTTAGTTTTGGGTGTAGGACTAATTATGCTTGCCTCTGCTAGTTACCCAAATGCTAAACAATTTCATGGCGGAGACAGTTTTTACTTTATACGCAATCAACTTATGTGGGCAATTATTGGAGTCGTTGCGATGCTTATGTTATCATTTTTTGATTATCACTATTTGCATAAACTTGCAATGCCAATACTTGGGATTTCTTTTTTATTGTTAATTGTTGTTTTGTTTATGCCACTTGTAAATCAGGTGCATCGTTGGATTCAAATTGGGCCTTTAAGTTTTCAACCATCGGAAATAACAAAATTTGCAATTGTGTTGTCGTTTGCGCATATGATGTCAATCAATTTTAAAAGAATGGGAACGTTTAGATATGGAATTTTACCATATGCAATTATTTTATTAACTAGCGCATTTTTGCTTTTCAAAGAGCCACATATATCTTGCCTAATTATAATTGTTCTTCTTTCAGGGGGGATGCTTTATATTGGAGGTGCCAAACTTAGATGGTTTGGATTTGTTTTTGTAGCGGCGCTTTTGGTTGTAGGGTATGTGGTTATTTTTACGGATAAACTTACGTACGCAAATGATCGCATACTTGGTTGGCTTGACCCGTTCAATGCGACGGTCGATACATGGCAAACTCGTCAGGGACTTTTAGCTATAGGTTCAGGAGGGCTTTTTGGGCTTGGGTTTGGAAACTCTAGACAGAAATTTCACTTTATACCAGAACCACACAATGATTTCATTTTTTCTGTGGTGTGCGAAGAGCTTGGATTTATTGGTGCTCTTGCGGTGCTTGTGTTATTTGCAGCACTAGTATGGAGAGGCATCATAATCTCAATGCGGGCAAAGGATAAGTTTGGAGCATTACTTGGTGTGGGGCTTACGGCTCAGGTTGGGCTTCAAGTTATATTGAATATTTTTGTTGTAACAAACACAATACCTAATACGGGGATTAGTTTGCCGTTTTTTAGCTATGGAGGAACATCGCTTGTTATGTTGCTTGCTCAGATGGGAATAGTGCTTTCTATTTCACGGTCGGCTAATATTGAAAAATCATAATTTTATTAGGAGATGGATACATGAGAGTTTTATTTGCAGGCGGTGGTACTGCTGGTCATATTAATCCTGCACTCGCTATTGCAGGGTATGTGCGTGATCATGATCCAAGTGCAAGTATTTTGTACGTTGGGGCAATCGGAAAAATGGAAGAAGAATTAGTTGGAAAAGCAGGTTTTGATTTTAGGGGCATAAATGTGTCAGGTTTTAGTCGAGACATTAGCTTTGAGGGATTAAGTAAAAATGTTATTGCATTAAAGAGAATTGTAACATCAAGCATAGAATCAAGAAAAATATTAAAAGAGTTTCGGCCAGATATATGTGTTGGTACGGGCGGATATGTTAGTGGTACTATATTAAATACAGCGGCGTCTATGAATATACCAATTATTATACACGAACAGAATGCTTACCCAGGTGTGACAAATAAGATGCTTGCCAAAAAAGCAAAGTGGGTAATGCTTGCTGTGAAAGATGCTAAAAAACACTTTAAATCTGATGTGAACATAGTTGTGACAGGAAATCCTGTAAGACAAGAAGTAATTACAGCATCTTATGAATCATCTCGCAAAGCTTTGAATCTTGACCATCGACCTGTGATATTGTCTTTTGGAGGAAGTCTCGGGGCTAAGTCAATAAATGAAGCGGTTGCTTATCTTATGGCTAACACTGCTAAAAGTGATGAGTATCAGCATATACATGCATATGGGAAAAATGGTGGTTGGTTTCCAAATTTCATAGGAGATTTGGGAGTAAACTTAGCTCGACATAATAACTTTAAAGTGGTGGAGTACATAGATAATATGCAGCAGTGTTTAGCTGCGGCAGATTTGGTGATTTGCAGGGCTGGTGCAATTACGCTTAGTGAATTGCAAGTTCAAGGAAAACCATCAATATTGATTCCATCACCATTTGTGGCGGAAAACCATCAATATCACAATGCAATGGCTCTTGTAAATCAAGGTGCTGCGAGTATAATAGAAGAAAAAAATTTAACGGGAGAATTGCTTACTAGTACTGTGAAAAAAATGTTGGCAAGTGATAAGTGTCTACAACAGTATGGGCATAATGCCAAAAAAATGGCGATTGTTGATGCAACTGAACGAATTTACAGAATTATGAAAGAAGTGTGCGCAGGTTCACCGGTGTGATCCTTTCGGCATAGTATGTATTAACATACGTAGCCGAAGGAGTGTTTGGATTGGCTGAGCTCTTTATTGAAGGAACAAATAAATTAAAAGGTGAAGTAAATATTCAAGGAGCAAAAAATAGTGTATTGCCGATACTTGCGGCTACGGTGCTATGCGAAAATGAATGCACGATACACAATTGTCCAGATTTGACGGATGTGAATGCTTCAATTGAAATATTAAAATACCTCGGTGCAAGTGTCGTGAGGGATGGGCATACCCTATATGTTAATGCAAGGGAAATTTATAAAGATGAGATTCCAGATGTGCTTATGAGAGAAATGCGTTCTTCAATTGTTTTTTTGGGTGCGATGATATCGAGGCTGAAAAAAGCAAGATTATCGTTTCCTGGAGGTTGCGAACTGGGACCAAGGCCTATAGATATGCATTTGAAGGCTTTGCGCCAGATTGGAGTGAGCGTGAAGGATTATGGAGGAATAATTGAATGCGAAATGACAGGAAATCCGTGCGGATCGCATATAGCGCTATCATTCCCTAGTGTTGGGGCTACGGAAAATATATTATTAGCGTCGGTTTTGTGCAGTGGTATCACTGTAATAAATAATGCTGCTCGTGAACCTGAGATAGTTGACCTTGCGGACTTTTTAAATAAGTGTGGTGCCAAAATAAGTGGAGCGGGAGAAGGAACAATTACTGTTGAGGGTGTAGGACATCTGAGCGGTTGCGAACATACGGTTATACCGGATAGAGTTTCTGCTGCAACGTTTATGGCTGCTGCTGCAGTTACGGGTGGAGATATTTTGCTCAGTGATGTGCAAGCAGAACACTTGAGTTCAGTTGTTTCAATCTTTGAAGAAGCTGGGTGTCAAATTAGTATAAACAATAATGAGATGCGGCTAATTGCTCCTGAAATTTTATCTTCATTGCAGGAAGTGCGGACTATGCCATATCCGGGATTTCCAACTGACGTGCAGGCTATAGTTATGGCAATGAGCACTTTGGCGGATGGAACGAGTGTGTTTATTGAAAATATATTTGAGTGTAGGTATAAGCACGTGAGTGAATTGATACGTTTTGGCGCTAATATAAAAGTTGAGGGACGTGTAGCAGTTGTTGAGGGAGTTCAGAGTTTATCTGGCGCAACGGTAAAAGCAGAGGATTTGCGTGGGGCAGCATCGCTAGTTGTAGCGGCTCTTGCAGCATATGGCGAATCGACTGTTATGGGAATAAAACATCTTGATAGAGGATACGAGCATATAGAAAATCAATTAAGTAAATTGGGTGCAAAGATAGTTAGAAAGTAATTTTATTCAAGTTGAAATTTTTGAGTGGTGATGAATTTGAGGAAGAAATCAAAGAAAAATAGGAGACGTTCAGGACGTATAAAAAGAAAGATTATATTTGTATCAACTATATTGTTGACGATTGGAGCTGGAATAGTGGTCACTATGTCGGTCTTCTTTAAAATCGATGCAGTATACGTGATAGGAGATACAAGGTATGAAACAGCTGATATTATAAAAAAAAGTGGAATTAACCTTGGGGATAATTTGTTTCTTTGTAATACGGAAAAAATATCTACTAGATTATGTGAAAATTTACCGTATTTAGGTTCAGTTAACGTTGACAGAAAAATTCCAAATGAAATCATATTGAAGGTAGAAGAATCTAAAGCTTGTATGGAACTTTCATATCAGGGGTCATATGTTTTGATAAATAAGTGTCAAAAAGTTTTGGAAAGACCTGATGATTTGGTACCAGGAGTGATATTATTAAATGGTCCTACAGTGAAATGTGCGCAGGTGGGACAACCTATTTGTTTTGATAATCCGGATGATAGTTTAGTTATGAAGCAGATTTTGAATGAAATTGCGGGTGAAGAGGATAAAATTAGTGAAGTGAATATTTCAGATCCCAGTAATTTGTTTGTTGTTTTTCAAAATAAAATAAAAGTGTTGCTTGGTACACCAGATGAGCTTAATTATAAATTTAAAGTTGCTGGGAAAATTATATCGGAAAAACTTTCTAATGATGAGGAAGGTGTTCTTGATATGAGTCTTGTTTCAGAAAATGGGCGTTCTTATTTTAGAAATAAAAAAATTAATTAGAGAAATTTTATGAATTTATTCCTTTATATTGGTTAGAATAAACATAAAAAGTTGAGTAGATAAAGCGAATATCTATATCCATTCTTGTTGTTTAGTTATTGAACTTTTTTGTTATATATGTTAACATATTATAGTATGGTATTGTAAGCGAGTTATATTTTTTATTTTAATATATATTTTATATTTATTTGAAAGGGTAGGAGGAAGTAAAGTGTCTTTTGAAATTGAAAATGATTTTGATAATATTGTACAAATAAAGGTAATAGGTGTAGGTGGTGGCGGTGGAAACGCTTTAGATAGAATGGTATCCTCTGGTGTTCAATGTGTTGAATTTGTTTCTATAAATACGGACAAGCAGGCATTGCTTAGATCTAAAGCATCAGCCAAAGTGCAAATTGGTGAAAAAATTACACATGGTAAAGGAGCAGGTTCTCGTCCGGAAATTGGTGAAAAATCTGCAGAAGAAAGCCGAGAAGAGATTACAGCGATGCTTAAAGGTACTGATATGGTATTTATAACTGCAGGTATGGGGGGAGGAACCGGTACGGGTGCAGCTCCTGTTGTAGCTGAGGTTGCTCGTGACATGGGGATACTTACGATAGGCATCGTGACGAAACCTTTTGCTTTTGAAGGGAAAAGGCGTATGATGCAAGCTGAAGGTGGTATTGCTCAACTTAGAGAACATGTGGATTCGTTGGTTATTATACCAAATGAAAGGTTAAAGTACGCAAGTGAACAACGAATTACTCTTATGAATGCTTTTACAGTTGCAGACGATGTATTAAAACAAGGGGTTCAAAGTATTTCTGATCTTATTTTGTTGCCGGGTCTTGTAAATCTTGATTTTGCAGATGTAACGGCAGTTATGAAAGATGCTGGATATGCCCATATGGGTGTCGGGAGAGCTTCTGGAAAGGATAAAGCGGAAATTGCTGCTAATATGGCAATTTCAAGTCCACTCCTTGAAACTGCTATTAATGGAGCAAAAGGTGTTATTATTAATATAACTTCTTCGCCTGACATTGGGCTTGATGAGATCGAAACTGCTTCAGCTATGATTTCTGATCAGGCGGATCCTGAAGCGAATATAATTTGGGGAGCTGCGTTTGATGAAAATATGCAGGATGAAATGAGTGTTACTGTTATTGCGACAGGATTTGATGACATTAATAGTAAAAAGGAGATTTCTTCTGAAAAAACTTCAGCTGCTAATACAGGAGTTCGGAGGGATTTTCAGAAGGTACATGATGATAGTAATACAGTACATACAAATGAGAAAATTTCTGCTGCTGCGAAATCTAGTGTGCTTGAGGAAGACGATACGTTTTATGATATTATGTCAATATTTAATCGAAAATAATAATATAACCTGGATAGTGCTTTGATTAGTGACGTTCAGGTTTTGTTTTATGCAATTTTTGATGACTGGGTTGAAATATGGTGGTATGTTGTTAGTAACTAATTTATCTAAACATGATAAAATTATTTTAATAAACAGTTTTTCGAATTTGTAGATACTATAATATGAAAATGTATTTCACTATAGTTGTTGTGATTTTCTGATAATTATCCTTAAATAAATTAAAATTTTGCTTTGGTTAACATTTACAAAATTGTTACTAAAGTTTTGTAAATATCACTTGATGATTCCCTTGTGATTTGGTATGCTAATATTAATGGCGCTATTGATTTATTTATTATTTAATCTGTGGTATGTATTACTATCAATATGGTTTATGAAAACAAACTATAATAAACACAAAAAGATAATTTATGAGGGAGAAATGAAAAATGAACTTAAAAAAAATTATTACATGCTCATTATTATGTGGAATGTTATTTTCTACAATACCTGCGAAAGCAATGGATCCCAGAGTGAATTCTGATTCTAGAGACACTGATGTTTCTGTTTTACATTCAGATTCATTTGAGTTAAAACTTTCTGATTTAATTGAAAAACTTTCGAATGATAGTATTCCAAAAGATTCGAGAGTAATGGTTAAAGCATATTGTGATTTAGTATCGCTTATTCATAACAAGCGAACTTTTGAGGAGTTAACGTTAATATATAACTTTTTAGAGAGATTGGGCGATAGCAATAAGGTTACAAAAATAGCAAAGTCCATGTGTGTGGCTTATATGCATCTATGTGATCTAAAAACAGAAGTTATAGAAGAACTTAAAGCAATAATTTATGAGATAGTGGACAATCGATTAGAAGCAGAATCAGGGGTGTATAGAGAGTTTTATAGAGAAATGCTTCAAAATGTTCAAGATACAAATCGGAGATTTTTATCTTTGGCAAGGATGTATTCTGTTAATTGTTGTGATGTGCGGTCTGATTTGTTACATATTGAAGATATAAAACGTATATTACCAGTAGTAATTAATTGTGCAGATAGGGATTGTTATAATTTTTTAAGAGAATATATCGCTGCTGAGATAGATCTCGATTTCAATAGAAAGCATTTAGTTGTGCTATAATAAATATGTTGCAATAAAAAGAATGACAACCTGAAAAATGATATTTTACTTAACTTGTTATTTTTGCTAATGTATGGGGATGTAGTCAACTCGATTTTTAAGATCGTTTTGCTACAGCCCTTTTTTTGTAATAAAATTAAATTTATAACTTTTAATAAAAAAGCCCGTATGAAAATTAAATATGTTATTTCACTCATATGGGCTTTTTTACAATTTACGCTACATAATCTTATAAAAACAAAATTTTTTTATGTTTCACCTGAAAATCGACAATGTCATATTTCATGAAACTCTTTAATGGTAGTGATATTAACAAATGTGCTGCATAAAAAACACATAAAACTCATTTGTTTTAACAATTGACAATTAAATTGTAAAACAGTATAATTTAGATATTGTTGATAATAAATAAACAATAATTTGTTTTTATGCTACAAAAAACAAATCATTAATCGAAAAAAGTATTACTAACAGATATTTCGAAGAAATAAAAAAACAATATACATTAAAATTTGACAAATTCTGCATTTTTTCAACTTGTGATATTGACATTAAATTATGCGAAATATAACCTACTAAACGAGAAAAGAGTGAAAGCAGTGAAAAATATAATTTTCAAGTCCAAGTTAAATAACACGTACATTTACAATGACACAACAGGTCTCATCTTTCACATCGATGATGTTGAAAATATACCTGAGTTTTTGGAACCTTATGAAAAACTTAGACGTTCATTAATAGTTCAGCCGTTGCATACGCCTAATACAGTGAAAAACTCGCTTTATCAACAAGCTCGGGGTTTTAATCAATTAATATTAGAGGTGACCACTTCCTGTAATTTTCGTTGTAAATATTGCATTTACTCGGATCACTATGCTACTACTAGAAAACATGGATTTGATTTTATGACTATTGACACAGCCCAAAAAGCTGTGGATTACTTTTTTAAAGGTTTTTCTTTTGTACGACAACGAGATGCATTAAAAATTCCAACTATAACTTTTTACGGAGGAGAACCTCTTTTGAAGTTCGAATTAATAAAGGATATTGTAGCCTATGTAAACAGAAAATACCCTAATATTACTACGAAATATTCGATTACAACAAATGGATCGCTGTTAACAGATGAGATTGGATATTTCTTATCACAGCACGATTTTTCTGTCCTTATAAGTCTTGATGGTTACAAGGAAAATCACGATAGAAACCGCGTTGATGTAAATGGAAACAAAACGTTTGATTTAGTGTTTGCGAAGTACCAAGAGCTAAAAAAGAATTATCCTAAATTAGATGTAGAAATTTCGTGTTGCTACGATTTTAAGACTAATATGCAAAAACTTGCAACTTTTCTTGATGAAAATGAAATTTCTCTTGGAATGTTAAGTCAAGTTGATCCCGTAAATTCAACTTTTTACGATCAATTTTCGGTTTTGGACAGGAACTCATTCCAGAAATCATATAAAATTGAATTTGAAAAATTTGTTGATTGTATGTCAAACGTCGAGACGGCACATAAATTATCAGTTCTTGGCAAATGGTTTTATAAACTAACGAAACAGCTTTCCACTCATCCTGTGATGGAAAATTCAAATTCTAGTTGTATCCCCGGCGAAAAAATTTATGTATGTGCAAACGGCAATTTCAAGATTTGTGAAAAGGTTTCAGATAGCTTTAATATTGGAGATGTTTACTCGGGGCTTGATTTTGAAAAAATATGCTCTCTTTTAAATCAATTTCAACGATTTAAATTAAAAAGATGTGAAAATTGCGAGATTAGTCACATGTGTACTGTTTGCTTTCATGACTGTTGTATTGATGAAGATGCCATTGTTTCACAAAATTTCTGTTCTACAACAAAACAAGCAGCACAACAGTTTCTTGCTCAATATGTTAATATTTCTGAACAAAATCCATTTGCATACGATGATCGAACCAATTCATATTATTCCACATGTCTTGGGGAGGTTATGTAACATGTATTTCAGACTCTTACCACACGTCTTCTTAGTAAAAGGCAAAACTAATTCACTTGTACAGGATACGCTGAATCAGAAATCGTACTTAGTTGACAATGAACTTTCACTTTTAATTGAAAAATGTGAGAGAAATAAACCATTTTCTCAAATCCATATGGAAAAACTAAAATTACTCATGAAAATGAAACTTGGCAAAATCACTAATCAACCGATTTTTGTAGATAAACTTAGATTAGATAACTCTGCTTACAAAATGTATTATCCAAACATGCTAAATATAAAAAGCGCTATACTTCAAATAACTAGCGTTTGTCGACTGGACTGCAATATGTGCAGTAAAGTTATGTGCCCGACTTGTATCAGATCCTGTACACCAAATGCTCAAATTTCTTTTAAAGACTGGGTTTATATAATAGATACACTGAAACAGTTTAATTGTGAAGAAGTTATACTTACTGGTGGTGATGTAAGTTCATATGATAATTTAAGACAGTTAGTTTCATATTCGCTTGAACGAGGATTTCATACAACTGTGAATGTCCACCAAAGTGTCTCGAATCTTAACATAAGCAAATCTGCCAATTTAAATGTTTCTATTTTCAACAACTCAAGTTTGAATAATGTTTTATCGCAATTTAAAGATTTTCATCATGTTACTTTAACATACTTTGTGCCCGTAAAAATGGAAAATATCCATCTTCCGAAAAATTTTTCCGTTCAGTTTAAAACTCCTTATCAATATACCGTAAATCAAAGTGATATGCCATGTCCGGATATTTATCTTTTTTACACCAAAATGCACCGTAATCACTGTTTACCTGGTAGAATAGCAATTCAAAGTAATGCCAATGTATACCCTTGTCTTGGTGCGATGAGTAAGCAACTTGCTCCCGTTGGAAATATCCTTACTGATGATTTGTCCACCCTTATTTGTGAATTAATTGTGAAATACTGGACCTATTCCGTCAATGATAAACGTATTTGCAATTCTTGCGAATTTCGATACTCTTGCCCTAATTGCATCCTTGAGCAAAAACGTGTGAACTAAACAATTTTTGCTCAAGCGCGTAAGATTGAAAGTAAAATTTATTCCATGAAGGATTCATGTGATCTATGTAATTACAACTGTTGTTATAAATCGAGTGTTTTAAAAAGAGGGGGCCGTATGGTAAAATATTATTTTATTCACATTCTAAATGAAATAAGTACGAAAATCAATTCAAAGAAAAATAGGACGCTTCCAAAAGCACTTATTCAAGAGTGCATTAAATACTATGAGGAACATGACATTTTTCTAAAGCAAGACGAAAAGTACATAGAGGAAAGGTCCACACTTCTTAGTAAAAATATTATCACGCATACAGATTTTCAAAGATTTATAACAATTACAAGAAAAAGTCCCACGACGTATTTTACGTACTATCATTCAAATATTTTTGACAGAATAATTAATCATCTGATATCAAAGGATTCTCCGAAAACGCAGGTACAAGTACCAAATAACACAATTTACATTGATCTTGATCTATATCAAAAAAATGTAGTAAAGAGGTTTAAACGAAAAATTGCAAAAAACAGAACTAAATCGCAAATAATTATAGACTTACGAGATAAGCCGGGGGGATATGTTCAGGAATGTGTAAAGATTTGTGATATGCTGCTACCGAAAGGATCTGTTTTCTCACAAAAGTACAAAGAAAAAGTTAAAACCTATTTCACTAATGCAGACCGATTAAAATTTGACAAAGTTACTGTGCTTGTAAGTCGCAACACGGCAAGTAGCAGTGAAATCCTTGCTCAAGCTTTAGAAAAAAAGCTTCCAGGATGTACGGTGCTTGGTCCAAATACGATTGGAAAACGTGTTGGACAAGATCATTTTGTAAATAAAAAATATCGATTTATTTTTTCAGTATCAAGTTTCGTTTGGAAAATAAGTTAAATCCTTTTGATATGAAAATCCCTTTAATGAAGTCATCTTTAGATCAAACGATGAGTGCACGTAGTAATCAAGCGTAAATTTAACTGATGAATGCCCTAATATTTCTGACAAAGTTTTAATGTCCACACCAAGTAGTATACAATTTGTTGCAAAGGCGTGCCTTAATGCATGAAAGTGAATTCTAGGTAACTTTTTACTTTTCAGTAATTTAGAAAAATCTCTCTGAATAGTTCTAGTTTCAATAGGTTTTGTTTTATTACTTAAAACGAAACAGTTTTTATTAAATTTAATTTTTTTAAAAAAATCGAGAAGTTCGTCATCTATAGGTATTTTTCTGTTAGATGTATAACTTTTTGGCGGTAATATGGTTAATTGCGTTTTTGAGCATTTTTCTGATTCAAAGTGTTGAATTCGCTGTATAGTCTTGTTTACCTTAATCACGCGTTTTTTTAAATCAATGTCTTCTATTTTTAGGGCACAGATTTCTCCTATACGGAGCCCTGTATGTAATGCAATCTTAATTGCAAGTGAAATTCTTCCGTTATTTTCATCTGCCAACTTTTCAAATATACATATCTCTTGTGGTCCTGGTATTTTAGTCACGAAATTTTGTTTTTTAGGTAGACGAATGTCTTCAATAATGTTATACATGTTATAGAATTTTTCAGCATACCCAAAAATTGATTTTAACAATATAAGAATGTCGGAAACATATTGATTTGAAAGTCCGGTTTTAAGTTTTTCATCGATAAAATTAATCACTTTGTCAATGGACATCTCGTAACATGGAACGTCTCCTAAGCTAGGCATAATATGTTTATAAAACTTCATCATATAATTAGATAAAGTTGAAACTTTTATATTTGGTCTAATATATAATACCCATTCATCATACAAAGTTTTAACTGTCATGTCGTATGGGGAATCTGTTTCTTTTCTCAGACAATACACTATTTTCATTTCAACATCTTTGTAATTGTTTCCATAGAAACTTTTGTATTTTCGAACATTATCCTCATAAAAAAAATATCTTCCCTCAAACCTTCCATCTTTTCTTTTGTAAATACTAAACTTTTTATTCATAACATCACTCTTTCTTTTATAAAAATAGATGTTTATATTATAAACTATTAGATTAAAATTTAAATAATTTGTTAGTATTTATCATTTTTTATACGAAAAGCTAATTTTGAGAGGAAAGATAAGTCAGTTGCACTATTTTAGAAAAATTGACAGAAAATTAGAAATACGGTATAATTAAGAGAATGAACTAAACGTTTTAGTTTGAATAAAAAAATTACCAAGATTCGAAAGGATAACTAATATGAAATTTTTCTGTATCACACTTGGGTGTAAAGTAAATCAGTACGAAACGGAAGCTATAACTGAAAAATTATGCGATTCGGGCTTACAACATGTAGAAGAAATTCAAAAGGCAGATGTTATTATAATAAATTCGTGTTCCGTTACTGCAACTAGTGATGGTAAAGTTAGAAAAAGCGTAAATAAAGCGAAAAGGGAAAATCCATCAGCAATAATTGTGCTAACAGGTTGTATGGTTCAGGCATTTCCGGACAAATCTAAGGAAATACCTGGAGTAGATATTATTTGTGGAAACGTAAACAAAATGCTTACGACTGAGTATCTTTCTACTTTCCAAAAAGGAAACTCTTCCATAGTAGATGTGCCGAGTTTCCAGAAAGAGACACCATTTGAGAAAATGTCAATAAATAAGTTTGACGGGCGCACAAGGGCATTTGTGAAAATAGAAGATGGGTGTAACCGATTTTGTTCTTATTGCATTATACCATATGCACGAGGTCGCGTTAGGTCAAAATCAATAGATGACTTGAAAGCAGAAATCCAATCTCTAGCAAATAATAAATATAAAGAAATTGTCTTAGTTGGCATAAATTTATCGTGTTATGGACAAGATACTGGTTATACACTTTGTGATGCCGTCGAAACAGTATGTTCTGTTCCAGGGATTGAACAAGTTAGATTAGGTTCGCTAGAACCAGAGTGCCTTACACCAAACGTAATTAAGCGATTGTCTATGCAAAAAAAATTATGCAATCACTTTCACCTTTCTCTACAGAGTGGAGCTGCTAATACACTCCAAAACATGAATCGGTACTATACTAAGGATGAGTTCGAACAAATCGTAAACAATATTCGAGAGACCTTCCCAAATGTGGCAATTACAACTGACATAATGGTTGGATTCCCTGGAGAAACTTCATTAGATTTTGAAGAATCTCTTGAATTTGTAAAAAAAATAAAATTTTCACAGGTGCATGTATTTGCATACTCAAGGCGTTCGGGAACCAAGGCGGATTTGATGCCAAATCAAGTTGCAGAATACGAGAAAAAGCTTCGTAGCAAAAAAATGTGTGATTTGGCGCAACAATTACACAAATCCTTTTTGCAAGAACAAATTGGAAAAATTGAACAAGTACTCTTTGAACGTGAAATTAGCCCTAATCTATATGAGGGCCACACTTCGAACTATACTACTGTGCACATGATTAGTAATAACAATCTTCATAATAAGATTGCCAGTGTTACGTTAACGCCTCAAAATGTATTGTTAGAAAATCCTCATTAAAACGCAAATTTCGCTATGGAAATAATGGACTGTCACTTGTGTGTAAAAGCACATGTGACAGTCCTAAAGTTAAAAAAATAATAAATTTTTGTAAATTGACGTGTAAAACTCAATAAATGATAAATAAATTAAACTAGCCCATGTTTTAGTGAAGCTTTCTTAGCTTTTACGAAATCCATTTGGGTTATTTTTTTGCCATTTCCACGTATCTTCGCACATTTTGTCTATGCCAAACTTGGCACTCCAACCCAGTTCTTTCAGCGCCTTTGTGGGATCAGCATACACTTTAGCCAAATCGCCTTCACGTCTATTACCAATCACATAATTAAGTTTTTTTCCAGAAGCTTTCTCAAATGCGCTAATAATTTCTAAAACGCTATACCCGTTACCAGTTCCTAGATTATATGTTTCTAACTGATGAATGTTTGATAATTTCTCAAGTGCTTTAATGTGCCCTTTAGCTAGATCAACTACGTGTATGTAGTCACGAATACATGTTCCATCCTTTGTATCATAGTCGCCGCCGAAAACTGTAAGTTGAGGTAATTTGCCAATTGCAACTCTAGATACATATGGCATGAGATTATTCGGAATTCCATTTGGATCTTCTCCAATAAGCCCACTTTCGTGTGCACCAATCGGATTAAAGTATCTTAGCAATATTATCTTGAAATCGTTGTCTGAAGCATACAGATCTTTTAAGATTTCTTCTATGATATATTTTGTTCGGCCGTATGGATTGCTTACTTCTCCGGTTTGCATAGTTTCATTATATGGTGGTGTATTAGTGCCATATACAGTCGCAGATGAACTAAACACCAACCTTTTAACGGAAAATTCCTGCATAACTTCACAAAGAGTAATTGTACCTGAAACATTATTGTTATAATACAACAACGGTTTCTCACAAGATTCGCCCACCGCTTTTAATCCAGCAAAATGAATAACCGTATCGATATTATTCTCATTAAAGATCTTTTTCAATATGTTCTTATCACGAATATCACCTTCATACATTTTTACATTTTTCCCAGTTATTGTATTGATCCGGTTCAAAACTTCTGGGACACTGTTGTAATAATTATCAAGCACAATTACGTCATAATCTGCATTTAAAAGTTCGATGCACGTATGGCTTCCGATATAGCCTGTACCTCCTGTAACTAAAATTGACATAAAAAATCTCCTTTACAAAATAAATTTAACAATTTGCATTGCAATTGTGATGAGAGTAAAAGTGTATACAGCTAATTTTAAGTTAACTCCACCATTTGTAGTAAATAAGGTTTCCATTTCATCTTTTGATTTATCTAAATTTTTTATATTACGTATTTTTTTTGCACATGAATTTAGATAAATTCTATTTGAAAGTAAACCGAATAATAACATTTCGATCAATAAAATTACCACAAAAACGAAAGGTAGCATAAAAAAAAGTTGTTTTTCTATACTGAGCGAATTAATATATTCATTACTTTTTAGTATAAACTCTGACATTGATAAAGAATCGGTATTTAAACCTGCAAATTCATTTATTTTTATAATTTGTACATTTGTAATAAACACGAACATCATCCACATTGCAAACGATAAAAGTGATAAAATTATACCCCAAATGTACTTTTTTCTAAGTATCAACCAATTCCCCATAAATAAAAACGCAGAGAAGTTAAATCTACTTCTGCCGGTTTTTTTTATTTTTCGTGCAACTTCTATATAATATGGGGCATTAACTTTAATGAACTGCGCTAATTCCTTTTCAGTAACACCATTAATAATCTCATCATCTGAATATGTGATATTAAAAGAACTCTGAAGCTCATTATACGAAAAATTTGGGTTAGTTGACTGTTTATTTTCCAAATCGATTAAAGATTGCCCACAACTTTCGCAAAATAATGCAGACGAATAATTCTTAAACTTGCACCTAGAACAAACTTTAGTGTTTTCCTTACTATCAATATTATCTGATTTTTTCCATGCCCATCCAGTGCCGTGGTTATTTTTATTGAAACATTCACCACATTCCCTATAACACCTTTTGTGATGTGGTGTTCCACAATCAGGACAAACTACTACATCATCATAGTCCTCAAAAGTATTTTGGCAAACTGGGCATTTTTGACCTTTAAAATTCATCTATTTATCCTCCCGTAAAAAACTAACTATTACATTATAACCTGTAAAATGAAAAATTACAATACACAAACTTTTTTTTTGAAGTTTCTCATATTTTTATGATTGGCTAATTTGTAGCGAATCTTTATTGTTAATGGATTGCATATGTATAAATAGAAGAAATATTGACTTGATACAAAAAATCGAGACAGTTACAAAGAACTTAATGACAGAGGATATATTTGTAAATAATATCCTTCAAGGAATTTATGCGCAGAAAATCTAAATTTTGAGCAAACAGCAATTAAACATATATGGGGTGGTTTATTTTGAATGGGTTGAGGATATTCGACATACGCCTGAGAACAAATAACTATACGGGCAGTTAAAGAAACAATTGAAAGAATATTTACAGACGCAAAAGAGGAGTATGCAATGCGATATTGCTCTTTACCTAGGTTTAACTCAAGTCATCAATGGGTTAGGCTTAAATTTGCTGCAATGAACCTCAAAAAAATATGCGATATATAGGTGAAAAAAATCTCACCTGCATGCCACATTTGTACATTTTTACTTATTTCTATCCGATTATATTTTTTATGCATATCTCGGCGAGCTGAGGGGGTTAATTTTTGATTAATCCCCTAGTTTTAATACAGACATAAAAGCATCCTGAGGGACTTCTACAGTTCCAAGTTGGCGCATACGTTTTTTCCCTTCTTTTTGCTTTTCAAGTAATTTTTTCTTTCTTGTTATGTCACCGCCATAGCACTTAGCTAGCACATCTTTACGCATTGCTTTTACAGTTTCTCTGGCTATGATTTTGCCGCCAATACAGGCCTGTATTGGGACCTCAAACAACTGGCGTGGGATTTTTTCCTTTAATTTTTCAGCCATTTTTCTAGCGCGAGTATATGCTTTATCCTTATGTATTATAAAAGACAATGCATCAACAATTTCACCATTTAGCATTATATCCAGTTTAACAAGATCGGATCTTTCATAACCCTTGAGTTCGTAATCAAATGAAGCATAACCTTTTGTACGGGATTTTAGTGTATCGAAGAAATCGTAAATAATTTCATTTAAGGGAAGTTCGTAGTGCAGGTCGACTCTGTCTTCGTCTATATATGTCATGTCCTTAAATACACCGCGACGATCTTGACATAAATCCATTACATTACCGATATAATCAGATGGTGTAAATATATGAGCATTTGTTATTGGTTCTTCCGCGGATTCTATTAAAGCAGGACTTGGATAATTTGCAGGGTTGTCCACTAGAACAATTTCACCGTCAGTTTTAGTTACACGGTAGATTACTCCTGGAGCGGTTGTGATTATATCTATATCATATTCACGTTCAATGCGTTCTTGAATTACTTCCATGTGAAGTAGCCCTAAAAATCCGCATCTAAATCCAAATCCCAAAGCAATTGATGTCTCAGGATCAAATGTCAATGAAGCATCATTCAGACGAAGTTTTTCTAGTGCTTCACGAAGATCAGCATATTTTGCACCGTCAACTGGATATATACCGCAGAATACCATTGGGTTGACTTGTCGGTAACCGGGTAAAGGTTTTTCGGCTTTATTATTAAAGTTAGTAACAGTGTCACCTACTCTAGCGTCAGAGACGTTTTTTATGGATGCTGCTATGTAGCCAACTTCCCCCGCAGTTAGTTCTGAAGTGGGTTCAAGTGAGGTAGCACGCATAATACCACATTCTGTTACGGTGAAGTGTGCACCAGTAGCCATAAATAAAATTTCATCATTTGGTTGAAGTTTGCCGGATTTGACTCTTACGTAAACAATAACACCTTTATAACTGTCATAATAAGAATCAAATATGAGTGCCTGTAGGGGAGCATTTATATCGCCAGTTGGGGCAGGAATATCTTTTACAATATGCTCAAGTACATCTTTTATATTGATTCCTGTTTTGGCAGATACTAAAGGAGCATCATCTGCAGGAATTCCAATGATATCTTCAATTTCTTTTTTTACACGATCAGGATCAGCACTTGGTAGATCAATTTTGTTTATGACCGGAACAATTTCCAATCCGGCATCAACTGCAAGATATGTATTTGCAAGTGTTTGAGCTTCGATGCCCTGAGATGCATCAACTACCAGGACAGCACCTTCACAGGCAGCTAGCGATCGAGAAACCTCATAATTGAAATCCACATGTCCGGGAGTATCTATCAGGTTGAAAAGATATTCTTGGGAATCGTCAGCTTTATATACTAGCGTTACAGCATGTGCCTTTATAGTTATTCCTCGTTCTCTTTCAAGTTCCATATCATCGAGTAGTTGAGCAGACATTTCACGTGTTGATACAGATTGTGTTTTTTCAAGTATACGATCAGCTAAAGTGGATTTTCCGTGATCTATATGAGCTATAATACTAAAATTACGGATTTTACTTTGTGGGAATGACATTTGATATCACCTCTGAAATTTTTTAATTACATATCTTATTGTACTATGTTTTTTTGACTAAGACAAGAGCTTTTTTATGATAGTTAAGTAAATAGTTTATTGAATGCATTATTTTGAAAAAAATGATTTTTATGTTTTATGAATCAAACTTTGAAAAAATACGTATATTATTTTTAAGAAAGAACTATTTACTTTGTGTAATCATTTGATGTATAATGAATAGGTTACGTTAAGTAAGCGTAAAATTTAATATTAGGGGCGTGGTTTCATGTCATTGACAAACACTACAGAGATGTTTAAGAAAGCATATAAGGAAGGATATGCTATTGGAGCTTTTAATGTTAACAATATGGAGATTGTACAAGGAATTACACAGGCTTGTCAAAAATTAAATTCTCCAGTGATACTCCAAGTATCAGCAGGGGCTAGAAAATATGCTAAACATGTGTATTTAATAAAGCTGGTGCAAGCGGCATTAATTGAAACGGATGTTCCAATAGCACTTCACTTAGATCACGGTGATAGTTTTGAGCTTTGTAAAAGTTGTATTGATGGAGGTTTCTCGTCTGTCATGATAGACGCATCTCATATGCCGTATGAGGAAAATATCAAAGTATCCAAAAAAGTTGCAGAGTATGCACATGCTTATGGTGTCACAGTTGAAGCTGAATTGGGGCGACTTGAAGGGATTGAAGATGATATTAATGTATCTGCAGAGGATGCTTCGTATACAGACCCATCTCAGGTGGAAGACTTTGTAACACGCACAGGGGTGGATTCGTTGGCAATAGCTATTGGTACAAGTCATGGTGCCTATAAGTTTAAACCAGGGCAAAAACCAACGCTTCGTCTTGATATACTTGAAGATATAGAGAAAAGATTACCTGAATTTCCAATAGTGCTTCATGGTGCATCTTCAGTGATTCCAGAGTATGTTGATATGATAAATAAGTATGGTGGAGATATGCCAAATGCAATAGGTGTTCCAGAGGATATGCTTCGTGAGGCCGCAAAGAGAGCCGTTTGTAAAATTAATGTTGATTCGGACCTGAGACTTGCAATGACAGCGACTATAAGGAAACATTTTGCTGAAAACCCATCACATTTTGATCCTAGACAATATTTAGGTCCGGCAAGGGACGCAATACAGTCAATTGTTGAACATAAAATAAAGTTTGTGCTTGGTTCAGAAAATAAAGCTTAAGGGATGATAAAATGAAAATTGCACCGTCTATATTATCAAGCGATTTTTCTAATCTAGGGGCACAAGTGCGTGAAATAACTAAAGCAGGTGCAAATCTTATTCATATTGATGTTATGGATGGCCGATTTGTTCCAAATATAACTATTGGAGCGTGTGTTGTAAAAGCTATTCGAAATTGTTCAAAGTTGCCGTTTGATGTGCATTTGATGATAGATCAACCACATAGGTTTATAGGGGATTTTGCAGGAGCAGGTGCCGATAGTATTACTTTTCACTATGAGGCAGGCTCCGATATTGAAAAGACTATTGAACTTATAAAAAATTTTGGTGTGAAGGTTGGTCTTTCAGTAAAACCTAAAACTCCGGTAGAGAAAGTGTTTAAATATTTACCTTTTGTCGATATGGTGCTGATTATGACAGTGGAACCGGGGTTTGGTGGGCAAACATTTATGTATGATATGTTGGATAAAGTTAAGTTATGTAGAGAAAAAATATGCAAACAAGGACTTTCTACATTGATTGAAGTAGATGGCGGAATAAATTGTACTACAGTTAAAAGTGCTAAAAATGCAGGGGTAGATATTTGTGTAGCTGGTACAGCAATTTTTGACTCTGGAGATATTGTAGGCGCAATTAAAAAATTACAAAAAGTCGAATAAGAGAGGATACTTCTCTCTTATTCGATTTTTTTACAGATATTTACGTAGTTAGACAAAAATATAAAAAATTACCTTAAATAACTACAAAATTTTTTTTTACAAAAAAAAAATTAAAATATATAATACTAACCCTGGTAAAACATAGATATTTAAACAATTATTGACATTAATGTTGATTTTTAAAAAAATATGTACTATAATTAATATATGTTCGCATAATTGGAGGTGATTTAATGAAAAAAGAATGCTTGTTAATTGCGATAATAATAGCATTAGTATTTAATATGGCCTTTATGTGTACTACGGCAAATGGAATGGATGATGTGGATGGCAGTTTTTCTGAACCTAGATTGAGTGATAGTAGTGAGTGGAGTGATTGTGAAGAATCATTTTCAATTAGTGTGAGACATTCAGAAGGAGCAGATAGTAAATTGCTTGCTTTAAATTCGTTTAACAGTGTGAAAAAAAAATTAAATGATTATCATTTCAAGTTGATATTTAATTGGAGACAAGCCGATTTAATACAAAGGTTTAAGATTTTGCCAAATAGTGATCCTGGTTCACGTTTCTTTTCATGGTACCCAAAGCTTACTGAAGCGGATGAACAAAAACTTAATAAAGATCTTGATATAATTTTTTCTTTTCTTTTTGAAGAAGTAATTAGATTTAATGAAGTGATGGGGATTAGATGTGGATATAATTCTTACAATGCGTTTTTAAGAAAACCTATAAACTTAGTTATGTACGTTGAAAGAATGAGAAAATATATGACAAGAGTAAGTGGGACAAACATTGCGTCATTAGTTTACATGGATGAATTGTTACTAGCAAAGAAAGATGGTGGTTTATGTTTATCGTCGGAAAATGTATATTTGATTTTTGGACTATCACAGTTGTTTGCAAACCGGTTTTATGATGACAGTTTTTTTTCAGCTAGTGTTTCAGCTAGTGTGCTGGGGGTAAGTCCTGATCTTCTTTCTTTTTATTATAGATGTTTTTACTTAGATGTAAAATTTAACTTTGTGATAGCTGAAGAGGTATATAAGTCCTACTGCGAAAAGTTATTTGATTTGGCAAATTTATGTGAAACGTTTAGTATTGAGACACCAGAGGAATTAGAAGAACTTTTTATAGGGTTATAAGGTTTACTATGTGAATTTAAATACAGTTTAAAGTGATAACTATTTTTTGGTTTTCGTGAAAAAAATATGAAATGTGCTGATTTTTGAAAATTGTCTTGACAGTTTTCGAGAAATGGGTATAATAAATAAAGTGGTGCGGAATTGTGTAAGGGTAGCACAGCAGACTCTGACTCTGTTTGTCTGGGTTCGAATCCTAGTTCCGCAGCCATTTTTTCTTGTAATAAAATAATTTTAATATGAATTTATTTCCTTAATGATCCAAAGACGGTGGAGGGATGCTTATTTGTGGAGAGGCAGATAGATGAGAGATATGCATGTATCTTTAATGTGTTTGAGATAGTGTTATGCTATGCTTTTCTTTTTTATCTAAGGCTAAAATTCCTAAAAAAGCTTACTTGGAAAATTTAAGGTGTTATTGCGAGGTGTGGCTCAGCTTGGTGGAGCGCTACGTTCGGGACGTAGAGGCCGCAGGTTCAAATCCTGTCACCTCGACCAGTGGTTTTACCACAGTTTTCATTGAATTCGTGTGTAAGTTTTTTACACACGTTTTTTTTATTTAAAATAAATTTTTAAAAGGATGATTACGAAAGATGAAAAAGGTTTTATCAATGATTCAAAAATTAGGCAAGGCTTTTATGTTGCCTGTAGCAGTACTTCCAATAGCAGGATTGTTGTGGAGGTTCGGCAAACCCGATCTTTTAAATATCGCAATACTTGAACGTGCTGGTGATGTCCTGTTTATGAATTTGCCGATTTTATTTGCGATAGGTATTTCCGTTGGTGTATCGAAAGATAGCAATGGATCGGCTGGTCTTGCAGGAGCGGTGTCGTTTTTTGTTATGAATGCAGCTGCACAAGCAAGTGCCTTTGCTATGAGTACGGGGAGCATTTTCGGACAATTACCTAAGGACGCACCTCGTGTAAATATTGCACATTTTGGTGGAATAGTTGCTGGTGTTATTGCGGGGTTGTGTTATAATAAATTCCATGATACAAAATTACCAGGATGGCTTGAGTTCTTTGGTGGAAAGAGATTTGTTCCAATAGTGACAGGTGGAATTTCAATTTTAGTTGGTTCTATTTTTGGAGTAATATGGCCAATGTTTGAAAAAGGTATAAACAATGCAGCTATCTGGATCGCACAATCATATGGAATAGGTGCTTTTGTGTATGGAGTTCTTAATCGATTACTTATTATGTTTGGGCTTCATCATGTAGTGAATACATTTATTTGGTTCAGTTGTGGTACATATGTGGATGCTGATGGGGTTCAGCATATGGGAGAAATTCCAAGATTTTTTGCTGGGGATCCATCGGCAGGTGGTTTAACTTCTGGTTTTTTCCCGATAATGATGTTTGCATTACCGGCTGCTGCACTAGCAATGTATGTATGCGCCAAAAAGAAAAATAAAAAAATGGTTGGAAGCATGTTGCTTTCGGTTGCGTTTACTTCGTTTCTAACTGGGATAACTTCCCCTGTTGAATATTTGTTTATCTTTTGTGCCCCAGTTTTGTTTGGAGTACATGCAGTTCTGACAGGAGTATCTGTTGCAGTTTGTCAAATGCTTGGGGTAAAAGAGTCTTTTATGGTGTCAGCGGGGTGTATAGACTATTTTTTAAATTTTGCTCAAGGTACTAATTCGTGGCTTATTATTCCGATTGGATGTGCCATGTTTGTTATTTACTTTGTTTCGTTTGTGTTTATTATAAAAAAATTCGATATACAAACTCCGGGCAGATCGGATGATATGTTAGCTGACGGAGAAAATGGTACAAAAACAAAAGAGGAGAAAAAAGAAGAGGTGACCGCATAATGCTAGTAAAGAATGCTAAAGTGTTGACGGAAGACTTTGTTTTTGATGACCTTGATGTACGAACGGAAAGTGGGATCATTTGCGATATTGGAAAAAATTTAACTTCTGATGATGGAGAGAATGTAGTAGATGCAAGTGGGAAATATTTGTTACCAGGGTTTATAGATGTGCATACCCATGGATGTATGGGATATGATACGTGCGATGCAGATGTGGATGGATATTCTGTAATGAGTGAATTTTATGCTTCATGTGGAGTTACGTCGTTTCTGTTTACAACAATGACTTTTTCTGAAAAAATTTTAACGAGTATCATTGAAAAAATTAATGAGTTTATGGCAGAGAAACATGAAGGTGCACGTCCACTTGGAATTTATCTTGAAGGTCCATTTATAAATCCAAATAAAAAAGGTGCACAATCTGAAAAATATATTTCCGATCCAGACGTTGATATGTTCAATCGATTACAAAATTTATCTGATGGAAAAATCAAAGTAGTTTTAGTTGCACCAGAGATAAAGAATGGACTTGATTTTGTAAAAAACGTGTCAGGAAATGTAGCTGTGTCAATAGGACATACGGGTGCTGATTATGATACGGCAGTGAAAGCATATGAAAATGGAGCAGTAAACACAACTCACTTATTTAATGGGATGCCTTCGTATCATCACAGAAACCCAGGTGTTATAGGGGCGGCATTTGAAAAGTGCAAGTTTGCGGAATTAATTTGTGATGGGGTACATGTACATGAAAATGTTATTAGAAATACATTTGCTTCTCTTGGAGGGGATAGAGTTGTTTTAATTAGTGATTCGGTGAGGGCAGCAGGCATGCCAGATGGTGATTATACTTTGGGAGGGCAGGACATTGTACTCAAGAATGGTAAGGCATTTCTTCCAGACGGGACTATTGCTGGATCAGCAGGAAATTTGGGTATGTGTGTGAAGCACTGCATTAACTGCGGTATTAAACCAGAGGATGCTATAAAGGCTGCTACTTTAAATCCAGCGAGGCTTATAGGATTGGATGATAAAATCGGTAGTATTGCTTGCGGAAAATTTGCAGATCTTATTCTTGTAAACGAAAAATTTGAATTTTTGAAAGTTTTATAAAATATATGTTTTTGTTATGAAAAATATTGTTGTGTAAATTCACCTAGGAGTTGACTACTATGACTGACAATACAAAAAATAGAAACTTTTCACTCTTGAATGTATGTGGATGGATTGTTAGCTTATTTGCAGCCTTATGTGCAATTACTTTTTGGCCAGTGGGAGTACATAGTATCTTATTTTTACTTTGTTCTGTAGTGATTAATCCTTTTTTGCTTAAAATTAGTTCGAAAGTGGTATCCAATGATAAACGGAAAAAATTTGTAATAGTACAGATCGTTTTATTTGTGTTGTTGTTTATTATTGGGGCGATAATTTGTACTTGCAACAACAAAAATAAACAGGATAAACCAAATGAGGTTGAAAGTATTATTTCTCAAAATAAAACTGAAAACTTAGAGGTGTATTTTTTAGATGTAGGTCAAGCGGATTGCATACTCATAAGGCAATCCCAAAATAATATGTTAATTGATGCAGGTAAGGAAATTACGGGTGAAAGGCTTGTTTCGTACTTAAAGAGCTTAGGAATAGAAAAATTTTCGTATATAGTAGGTACACATCCCCATGAGGATCACATCGGTGGATTGAGTAAGATTATTGATGCCTTTGAAATTGAGAAAATTTTTATGCCTAATGTTGTTACGACAACTACAACATTTGAGAATGTTTTGGACGCGGTTGCAAAAAAGAAAAATTTTATGACAAAAGCTGAAAATTCGCTGACAAAGAAAAATTTATCTTTATCTATTCCAACTGTTGGAGATAAGTTTAGTATGGGTGATTGTCAGTTTACGGTTGTTTCAGTGGGAAATGACGAAAATGATGTTAATTCAAGCTCAATTGTTCTAAAGTTGCAATTTGGTGAAAAAGCGTTTTTATTTACTGGTGATGCAACAGTTGAAACGGAAAAGCGAATGCTTGATAAAGATATTAGAGCGGATGTTTTGAAAGTAGGTCACCATGGTTCTAGTGGTAGTTCGTCCCGTGATTTCTTGAATAAGGTTCAGCCATCAGATGCGGTTATATCAGTGGGGGCGAATAATAATTATAGACATCCATCTTCAAAAATTTTGGATAGACTTTCTAATATGGGAATAAACATATATCGGACAGATAAATTGGGTACGATTTTAGCAACGTGTGATAGGGAAAATATATCAATAAGCACGGTTGAAACAAATATTTGTGATAAACATAATATACAAGATTTTAGTGATTTTTCAACAGTGTCACGAAAACCTATTCAGGATAGTGAAAATGATGATGGCAAAGTATTTGTGGTGCCAAAAGGGAAAAAATATCATAAGAAATATTGTAGTAGATTAAAAAAATCTAAAGATGTTTGTATGATTGATATAGATGTTGCAAAGGAGGAGGGTTACTCACCATGCTCAGTGTGCAAGCCGGAGGGGTAAATGAAAATAAGATTCAATACGCAATTGACAGAATCGAGGAAGGCGCTATTGCAGTATGCCAAAATTTATTGACGGGTGAAATCGTTGAGATAGAAATGGGTTTATTGCCACAAGATGTCCATGATGGAAGTATACTTGATTATGTGGATGGAGAATATAAGATTAATTTGCATGATGAAAAGGTTATACGTGAACGGGTAAGAAAAAAATTAGATTCACTTATTAATAGGTAGTTTTCAAAAGTTATGACAAAGTATCGTGTGTCCGAAAATGCAATTACGATACTTTGTTTTTGATTTAAATGAATGTGTAGGTACGAAAATAATTTTTTAATTATTTTCAGCAAAAAAACTATTGTTTTTTATATATGTTTTATGATATAATAATTATATTATTGATTTGATTTTTAAAATTTCAGGCAAAAGGAGTGCTTTATTGTGATTAATAAAAAAGAAGATTCTGAAAGAAAAGTAATATTTCTTGACATCGATGGTGTAATGCAGCCATGTTGTAATGAAAACAGGTTTAGGCACGATATAAGACAAACACAAAAAGATGTTGCGGAAAAAATGGGAGATGAGGGATACTTAAAGTTAGACAGATATGATGTGGCAGCGGTATATTATGATTGGGATGCTAAAGCTGTAGAAAATTTAAAAAAACTGATAAATGACTGTGATGCTGATGTTGTTATTTCTTCGGATTGGAAAAGATCTAAGTCAATAGATGATTTAAGATTGTTGTTTAGGTTACATGGGCTTGATGAATACATAAATGAAGTAACTCCTTTTGAAATAGTTTCATCAAAGGCGGATGATATAAATGAATATTTAAAGCTTCATCCGGGTATTAAAAAATATGTTGTTATTGATGACCTAGATATGGAAAAATATTTTCCGGGTCATATGGTGTGTACTATAGATGAGAGCAGATTGGATGACGAATCCTTAAAAAAGGCAGAGGAAATACTTAAATAATAATCTATTTAAAATTTAATAAATTCGTAAAAAAATTCCATAAACTAGTCAATGAGTTCGATTAGTTAATGGAAATTTTTAATTAGTAGACGTAAAATCATAAGGAGTGAAGAAAGTGTCGATTATGTGGAATCCCTGGCATGGATGTCATAAAGTAAGTGAAGGCTGTAAAAATTGTTATGTATATAGGCAGGACTATTACTATGAAAAAAATAGTTCAAAGGTGACCAAAAATAGTATGTATGATTTGCCAATAAGGTGCAACAAAAATGGGGAATACAAGATTCACCCAGGTGAAACGGTAAATACGTGCTTTACATCAGATTTTCTTTTGGAGGATGCAGATAAGTGGAGGCCTGAAGTGTGGAGAATGATTAAAAAACGAAGTGATCTGGACTTTTTTTTTATTACGAAGAGACCCGAAAGATTTTTTGTGGGTTTACCGGATGATTGGGGAAATGGCTATGAAAATGTGACTGTTGCATGTACAGTGGAAAATCAAAGAATGGCGGATTATAGATTACCAACATTTTTGCACTTGCCTATAAAACACAAATCAATAGCTGTATCACCACTTTTGGAAATGATCGATTTGACACGATATTTGGGTCCAGCAGTAAAAATGGTTGCAGTAGGGGGAGAATCAGGGGCAAATGCTAGAATATGTGATTTTAAATGGGTGCTTGATATTAGGAGTCAGTGCATAGAAAATAAGGTGTCATTTTGCTATCATCAAACGGGATCAAAGCTCTTAAAAGACGGGAAAATCTATAATATACCACGAAAATTTCATCATAGTCAAGCGAGATTGTCTGGCATTGATTTTGAAATTTAAAGTTGATTTTCAGTTAGTGTCGATTCGTGCATGAAACCGTCAAGTTCAACTGAGCATATATCTGATCCTATAATTTTACCGTTAAAGAGCAAAATATTGGCTCGGATACCATAAGGTGTGCCTTTGTAATTTAATACACTATAAGTAAACCGCGAGCAATTTTTTCCGCGGTATTTTTTTAGGTTGAATCCTTGTTTTTGCTGTATTTCGTTGTAATTTGTATATGTACTGTTAAATTCTTGAGGAATAGTAATTTCACAAACTTCTATGGGATGATCGCTTATTTTCCAACCTAGTTCAGTTAAATATTTAGTGCAGATAATTTCATTCATTTCGGTTGACTCAACTTTACCGTTTGTGAAGGTGCTGTTCCTTACGAAAAATGTAAGTGCAATTATAAGACTAAATGACAATATTACAGTGACTGTAATTATTTTTGTTTTGGTTTTCATAATTATTCACCTCATTCAATAGTATGAATAATGTTAGTTGTACATGTCACTTTTTTCTTTTTGGGAATTTTTAATTTTTTTTTAGTAAAATTTAGGGCGTTGTGAATGGTAGGTTAGTGGTGGATTTGTATATCATGATTGTATTTTGTCGCTGTTTTTTTCACTTTTATAATTTGTATTTAGTTTTATTTTTATATTATTTTTCGTTTATAATTATTTTGCTTTATTTTTTAGAATTTAGCAATACTTGTTTTTATTATTTCAATATGCTAAAATTGATTGGTAGAGCTAACTAGTATGAAAAACAGATATTTAATTGTGCACAATGTTTGAAAGCAAAAAATATTATACCTAGAATTTGGGTACGCATTTTGTAAAAATGAAACTTTATAGTATAGATCAATTGTTCTTATGAAAAGGGGTTATCTATATGTGTAGTGTGAAAAAATTAATTTTAAGATTAGTGTCGATTATGATTATGTTCTGCTTTCATGTCAATGCTGTTTTTGCAAATCCAATGAACCCAGTTTTTTCAGATACATTTGAAGATAGGAGTATGATGAAAAATATTGTTGATGGGACAATAAAATCAATACTTGATTCAAGTGAAGAATTTGTTAGAACAGATTATTATTCAGTCTTTTCTGGCAAATCCAAAGAATGTGATAAATTTTGTACTAAGTATATTTTAGGCAAAAATGTGAGTAGATATTTGAAAGAAGAGTTACTTAAAAAAGCAAAGAATCCTTCGTTACTTCTGGGGCTTACTAATGAGGGAAGAAGCTTTTGGAAACATGGGGATATTTCTACTTTTGGGTTTAGATTGAGGGGATTTTTCACAGGAGAGTATAGTAAACTTAATTTGGAAAGCGCTACCCATAAAAGTGCTTATAGTGTAATAAATGATGTAGCTGATAAGTTGACAAATGATGTGTTATTTTCAAATGATTCGGTTTGGACAGTTAAAATTCTATGTGACTTTGATGGATCACCAATAAAAATATTTGAGGTGTGGTCTCAGAGTGTGCTCGCAGGTGAGTATTGTGCTTATGCGTTAAGGTTTTATGCACAGGATACACTGGAGAGTCAAATAGGGAATTTTAGAGGATTTATTGAACATGTCAATAAAGGAAAGTTCGATTCCCAGAAAAAAGCCGATGGAGAAGTTACGATGCTAAAGCTTATGGAGGAGGAAAAACAAAGGCATAAGATGTTCTTAGCAAGAAAAATGGAGCAAGATGCAATAGAAAAAAAAGTAGTGGAAGAACAGATGGATAAATGTATATCTGATTTTGAAAAAGAATCGTCTGCGCTTGAAATAAATGCAAGGTGCTATTTGGATGAACTTAGTGCGATAGAAAAGATATTAAATTCAAGTGATGAAAGGCAGCAGTTATTTAAGGCTCAAGAACGATTAGGAGAAGTCTATCAAAAAATCAATAATGTAAGGGATTCTTCTATGGTAAGGTTTAATGAATCATGGATGTCTCAGAAAAAAAAGATAGATGAATATTGCGAAGCCTTAAAAAATAAAATTGATGCGAGTAAATGCAGAGTTTTACATATACAGAGTGAGCTTACTCAACTAGAAAAAAATTTAAATTTAGCAGGACAAAAGTATGAAAGAGAAAAAAGTAAAATTATTGTATCTGGAAAGTGCTTTAATGCAAGTAAATTGGAAATGGCTATTTTTGATACGTGTTTTTCGGATGTATTTAAGTTGATTTGTAGCGGCAAAAATGTTGTAGAAAAATTAAAAGCGAAAATTCAGGATATGGAATCGGAATCTTATGAAATTAAGCTTAACTTTGATTTAGTAAGTGAAAAAATAAATTTAAGACTTGAAGAAATAAAGAGAAAAAAGGAAGAAGAAGAGTTAGCTGTTAGATATAAGTTACAAGTTATGCAAAAAGAAGAAGAGGCAAAAAGACAGTTTATTGAGGAAGTTCAACGAAAAAAATTAGAAAGGCAACAAATGTTGGATTTGGAAAAGGAAAAAGAAGAGCTTTGCAGAAAAACAAGAGAATTAAAAAAACAAGATCTTGATCAAAAAAAAGCAAAAAAAGAAAGAAAGGAAGCTAATAAGTTAATTGATGATATGTTAAAAAATTGGAGAGCTTTACTTGATGAGTTATATAATGAATGGAGTGAGGCTAGAACTAAAAAATCACAAGCTTTGTTTGAAATTGGGTGCAGTTATAAACAAGCAGGAAATTTTGATGCGGCAGTGAAAAGATTTATAAAAGCAGCTAATATGGATCACGAACATTCGCAGTATTGTTTGGGACTTTGCTACGAAGAGGGACTAGGGGTGAGTGAAGATGCAATTTTAGCAGAGTACTGGTTTGAACGTGCGGCAAATCTTGGGCTTAGTAAGGCTAAATGTAAATTGGCCCAATATGCTGAAAATGGTGTTACTAAAAAAGAAGATATTCCAAGAGCAATTAAATTATATAGTGAAGCAGTAAAACTTGACAATATTGAAGCCATGTACTTTTTAGGGAAACTGTATGCAAGATGTAAAACAATTAGAGGAAATAAATTAGCATTTGATTTGTTTAAAAAGGCTAGCGATAGAGGGCATTCAGATGCAAAAATTCAGTTAGCATTGTGCTACGAAACTGCATGCGGAACTTGCCTAGATAGGCAAAAGGCAATCGAAATTTATCAAATTATGGTTTCAGAAGGAAATGCTTTTGCAATATATAGATTAGGATATTATTATGAAAGATTGTTGAAGGGGGATTGTACGAAAAAGGCTATTGAATTATATGAAATTGCATCGAATTTAGGGTGTTCGGAAGCGAAAATTCAATTAGGAGACTGTTATTTAAAAGGAATAGGTGTACCAAGAAATTTTAGGCGTGCATTTGATTTATTTTCCCAGGCATTGCATGACGGAAATAAGGGGGCACTTGTGAAATTAGCTTTGTGCCATTTAAGAGGGCATGGTGTGGGAAAAAATCCAAAAAAGGCTGAGTTGCTTTGTAAACAAAGACTTGATGGGTTGTCATATTTTATTTTAGCGTCGATATATGCGCAAGAAGAAAATCGTGCATGGATTGAAATTAGTCGACTTTACAAGATAGCAAAAACTTTGTTTAGGCAACAATTTAATGAGGGTGACCTTGAAGCAGGAGTTTATTTAGCTGATATGCGTTTTAGTGAGGGTAGCAGAGATGGTGATTTGAGAGAAGCTATATCTTTATTTGTTTTTTTAGAAAAATCTGGGGTTGTTTTAGCTAAAAATATGTTAGGTTTATGTTATTTAAATGGGAGCGGGGTTGAACAGAGTGCTGAATTAGCCTTTCAAAAGTATAAGGAATCTGCTGAAGCAGGATGTTATGAAGCTTATGTATATTTAGCGCAACTATATAGAAATGGGGTTGGGGTTGAAAAAAACCTAGAAGAAGCCGATAGGTGCTATAAAATAGCGCAAGAGTATAATGTATTGGATGGAACTTTAGACATAGTAAGACGACATATCGAGTAGGGTAAAATTTCTAAGCCCTACTCGATTAACATTAAGATCTAATATTAAGAAGATGTGCAACAGATGGGATGCTTTCGCCTTGCTGTGATGATGTGGGTGACATCAGAGCGCCTGTTGCCATAAAAAGGATGTTTGTAAGTTCTTTTTGTTTCAATTGGTTTAGAATTAGCGAACATAGTACAGATCCAGAACATCCACATCCGGATCCACCTGCATGAACATCCTGCTTTTTTTTGTCATATATCATGAGACCACAATCATTATGATTACCATCAATTTTTATGTTGTCTTTTTCAAGCAGTTCTTTCATTAAATCGCTACCTACCTGACCTAAATCGCCAGTTAAAATTAAATCATAATCGTTTGGACCTGTTTGAGTATCATTAAAGAAATCTTTTAATGTACTGACAGCAGCAGGTGCCATTGCAGCTCCCATATTAGCAGCGTCTTTTATGCCAAGATCCTGTATTCGTCCGATTGTTACAGCTGATACAAACGGTGTTCCGTCTTCGTGTGGTGTAACTACTGCTGCTCCGGAACCAGTTACAGTCCACTGAGCGGTTGGGGTTCTTTGGCCGCCGTACTCTAGTGGAAATCGAAATTGTCTTTCAGCTGAACAGAAGTGAGAGGAAGTTACAGCAACGCACTTATTAGCAAGTCCGGCGTCAACCATCATTGAGGATAATGCAAGCGTTTGTGCCATAGTTGAACATGCACCAAATTGTCCTAAAAATGGTATATTTAAGTTTCTAAGTCCAAATGTTGATGAAATGCATTGATTTAAGAGATCGCCTGCAAAAATGTAATCAATGTCACTCGCTACTACTTTTGCTTTTTGTAAGGCGGTGTTGACTGCTTCCGTTTGGAGTCTACTTTCGGCTTTTTCCCAGGAAGCCTCTCCAAGTGTAGTGTCTTCGTACGTATAATCAAAGTGTTTTCCAAGAGGTCCTTCTCCTTCTTTTTTACCGCAGATTGCTGCATAACCTTTAATTGATGGATTATTGTCCATCTGTAGTGTGTATCGTCCTACTCGTTTAGCCATAATATTATCATCTCTTTCGTAAGAACTTATTAATATTATGGCTGATTTTTTTATTTTTATGTGTTTGTAAATTTACACCTTTATATAAACTTTTAGTTTAATTTTATGCAATAGATTCTTGTTCGTCTGATTGAGAAGTAGTTTTTCCAAATTGGTCGTTGAGTTTCCAGATGAAAAATGCAAATATATATGCACCGGAAAGTACAACTGCGCACCAGACGATTGTCATAAATACTGATTGATTATGTACTCTGACAAATGGATATGGACCATCAAGTACTTTTATAGCATTTAGAGTCAAAACTATTGCCGCATAAATTAATGTAGGAATCATGGAGTAGAGGGGTGATTTTTTCGGAAGTGTGGGTTTGTATTCGAAGAAGATAAATGATATAAATGCTATGATCGGACAAAGAGTATGCTGATATAAACTTGAGCTTTCAAATAGCATAGGTTTAATGCATTTAGTTCCTCCTTCTAACGGGATAAGTATTGTTATTACTACAACGAAGGTGACGGTTAAACAACAAACGGACATGTACTTGAGCATTTTTGCCCATTTTGGAATAGGGATTTTAGAGGATAAATACTTTATTTGGCATATTGCCATGATAAGACACGTGAAAAATGCAAAAAAATTGCTGTTTTCAGTATAAAATTTAAAAACGGATGCTCCATGATTTGCCCAACAAATTGGAGCAGCGATGACTTCCATGATTACTATAGCAATATTGCAAATTAAGGCTATAATTGTTTTAGACATATTGTAATTCATTTTAATTCCCCCTTTAATTTTAATTTAAGCGTTTGGCGATTTCCGAAAGAAAATCTTCTGTAGTTACAGCAATTTTATTTTTTAGTGCAGATAAGAGATATAGATCTTTTGTCATTATCCCGCTTTCAATTGTTTGAATTGAAGTTTTTTCAAGTTTGTCTGCAAATTTGTACAGATCTGGTATTTTATCGAGTTCAGCACGTTTTTTTAGTGCACCGGTCCATGCAAAAATTGTGGCAATAGAGTTAGTAGATGTTTTTTCGCCGTGTATATGCCTGTAATAATGTCGTTGAACAGTACCGTGAGCAGCTTCATATTCGAATATGCCGTCTTTCGATACGAGGACACTTGTCATCATAGCAAGACTGCCGAAAGCCGTAGCAATCATGTCTGACATTACGTCTCCATCATAGTTTTTGCAGGCCCATATGAATCCGCCGTTTGAACGCAGAACTCTTGCCACTGCATCATCAATTAAGGTGTAGAAGTAATTTATACCAAGATCATTAAATTTATCTTTGTAGTGATTTTCAAAAATTTCATTAAATATGTCTTTGAAACGATGGTCGTATTTTTTTGATATAGTGTCTTTTGTGGCAAACCAAAGGTCTTGTTTAGTATCGATCGCGCGTAAAAAACAGGAATGGGCAAAATCTGAGATACTATCATCCGTGTTATAAATACCTTGTACGATACCGTCTGAATCAAATTTGTGTATTGGGGTTTCTTTTATACTGTTGTCAGGACAAATTACTTTTAGTGTGGCAGTTGATCCGGCTGAGATAATTTCTTCTGTGTTATCGTACATGTCTGCAAAACCATGCCGTGCGATAGTGATAGATTTTTCCCAAGAAGTGATTAGTGGTTGTATTCCGGATACTGTGATAGGAGCACGGAATACTGTTCCTCCAATTATAGAACGAATTGTTCCGTTGGGTGATTTCCACATATGAGATAATTTGTATTCCTTTACCCGTTGTGCATTTGGAGTGATAGTAGCACATTTTACTGCTACGCCAAGCCTTTTAGTGGCATTTGCTGAATCAACGGTTACTTGATCATTCGTATTGTTTCGGTTTTCAAGGCCAAGGTCGTAATATTCAGTTTTTAAATCAATATATGGCAAAATTAATTTTTCTTTGATCATTTTCCAGATAATGCGTGTCATTTCGTCTCCGTCCATTTCAACTAATGGTGTTGTCATCTGAATTTTACCTTTCATGTGAATACACTCCTTATATTTTTGTTAATTTGAAGTATAATTTTTATATTCAAACAAAACTATTATGCCACATTTTAATTAAAAAGTAAAGAACTTTTTTATGCGCTTAATGTTTACGTTTTGATTAATTTTTTATTAAATGGGATTTTTGATGCAATAAGGTACAGTATATTTGGTTAGGTTTACCAAATTAGCAATTTGGTTGTCATTGTCGTTTTGTGGCTAAGTGCGATTTAATATAGGGATTTATAGCATAAATAAAGAATGTTCCCTAGTAAAGGGAACATCTCCTAAAAATGAGTATTTAAAGAGTTTTTTAAAAATTATTGTATATGAAGGAAATATCAGCATCCTTAGTTTCAAGCATGCAAAATATGGTTAGTAACAAAAACAATGTGATAGCTAACAGTTTAAAAAAGTAATTGTGAAAGATTTTATGAAAAATGTTTTGTAATTTGCTTGTTAACATACAACCATCCTTTCCAACCAAGATGCATTACATCCTTGTAAAAATAAGGTTCATATTCCTTATCTCTGAGATCTAAATAATCGAAGCCGTATTCCTCTGTGAATCGTCCAAGCTTGTCATAATATGCATCTCTTTTGTTTTTATCAAGCCCGATATAGTCATAGTAAAATCCATTAGTAGACATAAACACAATATAGGGTTTAACGCCGGCCTGTTTAAAGGTATCAAGCATTAATCGATAATCATCGAATTCCTTTGATGCACATAAATTTGTATTTGGATCCATAGAATTTTTTGATTGTTCGATGTTGTCTTTTAAGTATGTGTCATAATACTCATCGTAGACATAAAAATTATTGTTGGTGCAAGCATCTTCGCCCATTTTTTGAGCTTTAACTTTCTCTTCTTCCCAGTTTATGTTTATTGCATCTTGTGGAGGACAGTCTTTGTATTGATTAATAGCTTTTAATGCTTGATGTTTATCTTTTAATTCTAAAAATTTTTCTCTTAAGTAATAGTATGGTTTACAGCACATGAATGCAGTTGTAGAAATTGTGTTATTTTTTTGATATAATTTAGCATATAAGTATGGCCTTTCAAATCTGGAATCATTTTTTAAAAGGTTAGTTATGCGTTCACAAACATAAAGTTTATTTTCTTTACTTATATCTGGGTTTTGCATAAACTTATAAAATTGTATTTCTGAAAAATGAGCCTTAAATCCATTTTTATCAACTTGGTCTCCGAAAAACCACTGTAGAGAGATAATTAAAACAATTTTCTTTCCTTTAAAAGATTTGGCTAATGCACCAACTTTCATTGAATTAGCTAAATTTTGTACTACAGCTCGGCCAACTAAATCAACATCACAGTTTAGCTCAGTATTTGGGAACATAAATTTTGGATTTTGTGGAACCTCAGTAGCAAGTTCAGATGTTGCTAAAAGAATTAAATCGTCATTATTGGCATTATGTTCTAAAATTTTAATTCCTTTATTCATTTCGTCTACAGCAAAAGTTCTAGCAAGGGCCGGATTATATAACTTGTCTATTTGTTGATCAAGGTAGTTGTTATACATTAGAAGTAGATAAGATACGATTACTATAGGAATTAAAATTAAAGATGTTACTTTAATTATTTTTTTTATCATTGTTAGTTGTTTTCACTCCTTTTTTCAAAAAGGTTTCGAAATTATTTATGGTTGAGATATCAGATTTTTCTAGATCAGTTATTTGCAGTCGAATACCAAGTTTATTTTCAATTTCCAGTAAAATATTAATTACTGATAATGAATCGATAAGTCCAGCTTCAAATAAATCCATATCTAAATCTTCACTTACCTCGTCAGTTTCACAAACATTTTCCATTATTTCTATTGCTAATTTTTTATAATCCATATTAAACTTCTCCTATTTTAAAATTTAAATAAATAGCCTGAAAATAATAACATTCCAAAAGCAATTATTTGAAAGCATACAATTCTGCTAATTACATCATAGTATTTGGATTTTTTAAATTTTCTATAAGTTTTAGATTTTACATATACATCAGTAAAAACTAGCATTAAGCCTTGATATAATCCATATACCAGGTAAAATACGTAAGTACCATGCCACAATCCCATAACAAGCATAGTAAGCATGTAGCCACACCTTACTGCGACTTTTTTGCTTTTAAATGTGCCGTTTCTTAAAGTATTCAAAACAAAGCGACTGAATAAGTAATCACCAAACCACTTAGATAACGATATATGCCATCTATCCCAGAATTCTTTCATATTGTGAGCAAGAAATGGTTTATTGAAATTTTCTGGGGCTTTTACTCCAAGTATATAACTTGTTCCGATTGCGAAGTTAGAATATCCAGCGAAATCAAAGAAAAGGTATAATGTATATGCATACATGTATAAGATAGTAGTTCCAATTGATGAAGCATGAGAAGGGAGTTTTGCAATCACGAAGATGTTAATAAATGAAGCAAGTGTAAATTTATATATGATTCCAAGAAAAATCTTTTTAATGCCAAAAAGTAAATATTCATGAATATATTCATTGGTTTGGATTTTAGTCTCAATGTTGTTTTTGAAATGTTGGTACCTATCAATTGGTCCTGAACTAATTGTTGGGAAAAAGGTTATAAAATACAGCATTTCATGTAATGGGAGTTTTTCTATGTGGTTATCATGTATTTCGATAATAAGTTGCCATATTCTAAAACTTATATATGATATTCCGATAAAACCTAAAGAGCTAAACCTATTTATGTGTGGACATAATTTTATTAGAATAATTGGGAATGTGGACAATAAGAAAACAAGATAATAAATGAATTTGTTATTGAAACGTTTTTTGAAAAAATAATAAAAGTATATTAAAAAAGTTTCACATACTATAAAAATTACGAATTGAAGCATCTGCAACGAAGTTATGCCTAATAAAAGCACAAGCATAGGTATGGATACGATTATTCCATACCATTTGATTTTTTTTCCCATTATGCCAAGTATTGCAGCTGGAGCTAAAAAGATGGTAAAAATAAATAGTGAGAAAAAATTTGCATAAGAACTTATAACCATTATATTTCCTCCATAAGTTTTTTTCGGTCTATTTTGCCGTTTGTGTTGAGTGGAAATGAATCTAATATTTTAATTTTCCTAGGAACCATATAAGATGGAACTAATTTTTTTAATTCGTTTTTTATTTTTATTCCAAGTTTTAAGTTAGATTCTTCAGACTTTGAGTTTAGAGTGACAAACGCTACTATATAATTAACACGTTCATCCTTATAAACGGGGAGAACTACACTATTGCTAATGAAGTCTACTTTATTTATATTTTGTGAGATATCATCCAATTCAATTCGAAACCCATTTAATTTTATTTGAAAATCTTTTCTAGCAATATAGTAAATTAAGCCATTTTTTTCAAAGACTAAGTCTCCTGTATGATATCCATTTCTACCATCTTTTGCCTTAAAGAAAACCCTTTTGGACTGTTCTGGATTGTTATAGTAACCGTTGCTGATACTGTTGCTCACTACAACAAGTTCACCAGGTTCTCCGTCTTTCGCTTGGATGTTTTTATCGTTGATAATTTGATATTTAGCATCAGAGATTACCTTCCCGATTGGTAAGCTTTTTTCATCAGATAACATTTCATTCGTAATTTCACAAGCGGTTAATAACACAGTTCCCTCAGTTGGACCATATCCATTTATTACTGTAGAATTATGGAATTTGCTATAAATTTTACCAACTTTTTGGTGAGAACTTCACCGGCGAGTATAAATTTTTCTAAATTGGGTAACATGTCGGAATTGAACTTGTAATCGAAACTACAAATTTCAAGAAAAGCTGGGGTAGATGTCCAGACTGAAATTTCACTTTTTTCAAGATAGTAGAAAAGTTCTTTTGTGTTGTCAAGCATGGCTTTGTCTATATTAAATAAAGTTTTGCCCATGGATAAATAAATATAAATTGGAATACAGGATACGTCAAAAGAATATGAAACTTGATTTAAAACAACTCTTTTATTATCTGCGATAATGCAGCTTTCTTTAAACCAGGAAACAAAATTTTTAATATTTTTTTTGGTTATTGGTACACCCTTTGGGTTTCCTGTGCTTCCAGAGGTGAACAGAATATAACATGTATCGTCATCTTTTACCCAGTTTTCCTCTGAGGTGTCGTTATGGATTTCTTGGCATATCTGGTTTACATCCGATTGATTTAATATTTTAGAAAGACAGGATAAATTTGTTTCTGAAAAATTAAACATCAATTCACAATTTGTGATATTTGCAATTTTATATAATCTTTCAGGTGGATATGTAATGTCAATAGGGGAATAGGCTCGTCCTGTTTTTAATGCTGCGATCATAACAGTTATTATGTCGATATCTTTATTGCCGTATATAAGTATGGGGGCACTTGTTTTGCATTGGCTTGATATGTAACTTGCAATTTTCTCGGATCTATACCATAACTCTTTAAAAGTAATTTTATTTTCTCTATGAATGATAGCAGTTTCATTGCTATTCATTAATTTTTTTAGATTGTTTAAAAGCCACATCTACTAACACTTCCCTTTCAATTTTATTTAACTAGTTATTTGTTTAATTTTTGGCATAACTGTGTTTTATCAACTTTAAATGCAAAGAAAAGACAAAATATGCAAATAAGGTAGCACAATATCCTTAAAAATTTTTGGGTACTTTGTGGTCGTATAGTTGAAAATTGCATCTATAAATGAAGAAGTTGTAATTCATATCATAATTTTATAATAATAACGAAGAATAATGAAAAAAAATTTTCTATTCAAACTTCTACAACTATACTCAAAAACTTATACTAATAAAAAAAGCTCTACACACGTAGGGCTTTTTAGTAATGGTGCGAGTAATGGGACTTGAACCCATACGCTATAAAAGCACACGCCCCTCAAACGTGCCTGTCTGCCGATTCCAGCACACTCGCTTACAATTTTATTATAAATGAAAAAAATGTTTATGTCAATAGCGTAACTATAAATTTTACTTTTTGCACATATAATAAAAAAAGTGCGTTGCATTTCAGTGTAATGGTTTTTGTTGGGGAAATGGTCAGTTTCAAAAAAATTAGTATTAACTCTAGATTAAATGTTTATAAATAATGTTAATATATAAATAAGATATTGTGTTTCATCACAAAAAATAAACTAAACTTGCAAATTTTAGAAAAATAGTATATGATATAAGTGTGTGATTAGTCCAACAAAATCGGATGATTTTGAAAAAAGTTGAGATTTTCTATTGACGGATTTTATTTATTGTAGTAAAATATAAACATTTGAAGGCGAAAATATTTTATAGATTAAACTTTTCGTGAAGGTGAGTGACACAGTCTTATTTTGATGAAACAGAGAAGAGGGGGAGCTATAGAATGATATTGAAGAATAGAAGAAAAACAAAGATAATTTGTACATTGGGTCCGTCAACAGATGACGAAAATGTATTACGGCAGTTAATGATACGGGGGATGGACGTGGCGAGGATAAACATGTCCCACCAAACTCAGGATGCTCAGCGCGTACGTATAAACATGGTAAAGAAAATACGAGATGAATTGTCATTACCAGTTGCACTCTTACTTGACACTAAAGGCCCGGAGATAAGAACTGGTGTTTTTCAGGAGGATAAAGTAAACCTTGTGGAAGGGCAGAAGTTTACGTTGACCACGAGAAGTATTGTAGGGGATAATACAATATCATCAATAAGCTATAAAGATTTGCCTGGAGATGTGAAAAAGGGTACTAAAATACTTTTGGATGATGGCCTTATTGCATTGAAAGTAGATGATGTGTCTGAAACAGAGATTTATTGCACAGTAATAAATGGTGGTGTGTTGTCAGCTAAAAAAGGCATAAATGTTCCTAATATAAGATTATCAATGCCATTTATAAGCCCAAAGGATCATTGTGACTTGAAATTTGCGGTGGAAGAGGGTTTTGATTTTATAGCAGCATCATTTACAAGATCACATCACGATATAATGTTAATGCGTGATGAACTTTCAAAACTTGGTGGGGACTATATAAAAATTATTGCTAAGATAGAAAATTATGATGGAGTGCATAATATAGACAAAATAATAGATGCTGCAGATGGCATAATGGTGGCTAGAGGGGATCTTGGGGTAGAGGTTGCAATGGAGGATATACCCGTTTTACAGAAAGAGTTAATTAAAAAAGTTTACGATGCGGGAAAACAAGTTGTGACAGCTACTCAAATGTTAGATTCCATGGTGAAAAATCCTCGTCCAACCCGTGCGGAAACAACAGATGTAGCAAATGCGATTTATGATGGGACGAGTGCTATCATGCTGTCTGCGGAAACTGCGGCTGGTAAGTATCCAGTAGCAGCACTTACTACAATGGATAGAATAGCAAGACGTACAGAACTTGACATTGATTATGTGAAAAGATTTAAAAAACGTGATGTGGAGGGTTCTCCAAATATAACCTTGGCGATTTCTCATGCGACGTGTACTACAGCACATGATCTGGATGCAACGGCTATAGTAACGGTTACTAAATCCGGCAAAACTGCTAGGATGATTTCTAAGTATCGTCCGAGTTGCCCGATTATAGCAGGTACAACTAAAGATTATGTTATGCGTCAACTTAACATGTCATGGGGTGTTATACCTATCCTAATAAATGAAAAAACAAGCACGGATGAACTTTTTGATCATGTAATACAAGTATCAGAACAAAATGAACTTTTAAAGATGGGCGATTTAGTTGTAATAACAGCAGGAATTCCACTCGGGACGTCTGGGACGACTAATCTATTGAAAGTTCATCTAGTAGGTAAATATTACGAAACGCCGGATGGTAATTTTAAAATGTACATCTGAGTGTGGATGGTGAAGGAATGGTGGTGAAACGATGGCAAGTGAAGCGATAGAATCTATAAAACAAGCAGAACTTAGTGCAGATAAGATGATAAAGGCTGCAGAAAATAAGGCAAAAAGGATTCTTGATCAAGCTAAGGCTGCGGCAGAAAAAATGGAAAATTCGATTATGAAGGAGGCAAGAGCAAAAGCAAACTTAAAAATTGGTATAGAACAAAATCGGGCAGAACGAGCAACTAAGGAGATTTTGTACAAGGTGAGGCAAGAGTCAATAAGTATAAAAAAATTGTCAAAAGAAAAGCATGATGCGGCTGTGAAACTTGTTCTCGAAAAAATATTGTCAAAGTAAAAAGGGGGCGATACTTGTGGCAATTGAGAAAATGAAGCACATTACAATTTGTGCTTTTGCAAAATATAGAAAGAAGCTACTTGAAACTATGCAGCGACAAGGTGTAGTGGAGATTATACAATCGGATATTGGATCGAATGTGAAAAAATTAGATACATCTAAATCGAGAGCAGTATTTGAAAAAAGTGTGGAATTGTCTCAAAAGGCTCTTGATGTTTTAGGTGGGTATATAGAAGCCCTTCCGCCAACACCATCGTCGCTTTCAGGGAAAAAAAATATCTCAGCAGATGATTATTATAATTTTGTTGGGAGTGCGGATGAGATAATGAGAACAGTTTCAAGGATACTTCTGTTAAATAGGAGTATTTCGGAAGAAATAGCAGAAAAGGTGAAAATATCTTCACAGTTAGAACTTTTAAAACCGTGGGAAAATTTGGATGTATCGATGCACTTGAGTGAAACTAGAAGCGCTCATGTGTTTATTGGTTCGGTGCCATATGAAATTACACTACAGGGGTTGCTTGAGAAAATTTCGGAAATTAATCCGGATATTCCTGAAGTACATGCGGAGGTGATTAGTTCATCAAAAGAACTCACATGCCTTTTTATAGTTTGTAAGAAGCCTTTTGCAGAGAAACTGGAGGGAAGTTTACGAGAAATTGGATTTACTCCTCCTCCACTAAAATCACGTGAAAATCCTAAAAATCGAAAAAGTGAACTTTTATTAAAACAATCTGAGTTAGAAGAAGAAATAAAAGTTCAAGAACGTGAAATAAAAAGTTTTGTTGGGATGACAAATGCAATTAGATTTATGATCGATTATTACAATATGCGAAAAGATAAGTATGAAGTGCTTGAGAAACTTTCCCTTACTAAAAAAACGTTTGTAATGGAAGGGTATGTTCCAAGCAGGATTGCTAATGAATTGAGTGATTTTCTAGAAAATAAGTTTTCAGCTATTGTAGAGATCCAAGATGTGTCGAACACGGATGATGTACCGGTATTGCTTAAGAACAATTTTTTTACTTCTCCGGGAGAATCTGTACTGGAGGGGTATAGTTTACCGGGGAAAAAGGAAATTGATCCTACTCCGATTATGTCTATTTTTTATTACATTCTTTATGGGATCATGCTATCGGATGCAGCGTATGGATTTTTGATGTCCTCTGTGTGTGGGGTTGCTCTTTTGAAGTTTAAACATATGGAAGAGTCTTTGAAAAATATGATGAAACTTTTATTTTACTGTGGTCTCAGTACTATGTTCTGGGGTGTTATATTTGGCGGGTATTTTGGAGATGCGATTAATCTTATTGCAAGAAATTTTTGCGGTGCTAAAGCAGATATAGTGGGGCCTGTATGGATTGCTCCAGATAAGAATCCTATGACGATGTTAGCATTTTCGTTTGGAATAGGAATAATTCATCTTTTTGCAGGGCTTGTGATAGACTTTTATCAAAAGGTGCGTGATAAAAGGTTTATTGATGCAATTTGTGATTCGTTTTTTTGGATGTTGGTATTGATTGGTGGTGCAGTTTATTTGATGACTGTGCCAATGGTTAAAAGTATACTTACACTTGAAAATTTGATTATACCAGATATAGTGTCGATGCTTGCAGGGTATCTTGCAATTGCAGGATTGGTTGGAATTTTACTGACGTCTGGTAGAGAATCTAAAGGTTTCTTTAAAAAATTCTTAAAAGGGCTTTATGGCCTTTACGGCATAACTGGATATGTAAGTGATTTGCTTTCATATTCAAGGTTGTTAGCGTTAGGACTAGCTACTGGAGTAATTGGTAGTGTGTTTAACCAGATAGCGCTCATTGTGTGTAACCAGATATGCCATGGTGGAATTTTAGGAATTATTGTGTTTGGATTGATATTTGTAATAGGACACAGTATCAATATTGGGATGAATGCACTTGGCGCATATGTCCACTCAAATCGACTTCAGTTTGTGGAGTTCTTTGGTAAATTTTATGAGGGCGGAGGACGAAAATTTTCACCGTTTTCTGCAAAGACAAAGTTTTATAACGTTAAGGAGGAATTTAATCATGTTTAATTTAGGCATTACTTTAGCATTAACAGGTGCGGTGCTTGCAGCATTGATGTCAGGAATAGGTTCTGCGATAGGAGTAGGTATGGCAGGTGAAGCTGCTGCAGGGGTTGTGACGGAAGATCCAAGTAAATTCGGTAAAGTGATGGTTTTGCAATTACTTCCGGGTACGCAAGGTTTATACGGATTGCTTATTGCAGTTATAGTTTTTATTCAGGTTGGTGTTTTGGGTGGCGATCAGAGCAAAATGGATTCAGTGACGTTAACCCAAGGAGTATCGTATTTTGTAGCATGTTTACCGATGGCAGTTGTAGGTTTGTGGTCAGCGATAAGACAAGCTAGAGTTGCGGTGTCTAGCATTGCTCTGACTTCAAAGCGCCCTGATCAATCTGGCAAAGGTTTATTACTTACTACAATGGTTGAATTTTATGCAATATTAGCGCTTCTCATTTCATTCTTGATGGTTACTAACGTTGGTGCTATTCAATAACTTTATATAAAAATTTTACCTTTAAAAGTGATTTTATAATTGTATGTTTGCATGTGGAAGTGTAGCAAAGTTAGTACCTTTGCGTGGCTTTGCTGCGTTGGTAGAAGAAAACTGTGTAACGCGATGCAAATGAATAATCCCTTTGGTAAAGGAGTGATAGAATGACAAGTTTAGAGAAGATGATTTATGATATCGAAAGTGAAGCATCGGTTCAATCGCAGGAAATAATAGAGAATGCTCATAAGAAGGCAACTGAAATTTTAGAAAAAACAAGAGAAAAAGCGTATGAAAAAGCAACTGATATACTGAAGAACGCGGACGTAATAATAGAAAAGCTTTTGAAAAAAAATCGGTCTGCTGAGGATCTTGAGAAACGTAAGGTTATATTATCAGCTAAGCAAGATGCTATAAATTCAATCATTTCTGATGCAAAAACGTATTTGTTAGGTTTGCCTACCGAAAAATACTTTGAAGTTATGCTTTGGTTGCTTGATAGGGTTTTGTGTGAAAATTCGGAGTATATGATAGCTTTGTCTATGCATGACAGAAAACGGGTAACAGAAGAATTTGTAGTACAAATGGATTTGCTTGCAGAGGGTAGATGTTCGAAGGTCTTGTTTGATTTAAATCCTGCTAATATAATGGGAGGATTTATATTGAAAAATGGTGGCGTAGAACAAAATTATTCAATAGAGGCCCTTTTTGAACAATATAATGATGAGCTTTGTGATATGTTGAAAGAATTTTTATTTTCAGATGAGGGAAAGTAAGGTGATCTTATGAAAAAACAGTATATATATGCTGTGGCTAGGCTTCGCGCGAAAGAGATGCGTCTTTTTTCTGAATCGAATATGCGTGCATTAATTTCGTGTAAAGATGTGAGTGATTGCTTTGCGTACCTTCGTGATCATGCATGGGGAGACGAGTCGTGTAAATCAATAGATGATTTTGTAAATTGGCAACTTGAGGATTTGTGGAACCTTATTGGAGAATTGGTAAGTGATGTGGATTTATTTAATATATTTAAAATTCCAAATGACTATACTAATTTGAAAACGGCAATAAAATCAGTTGCGAACGATAAAGATGTAAAACCTTTGTTTTTTAGTTTTTGTACGATTGATCCGAAGGTAATGGTTCAGGCTATAGAAACTAAAGATTTTGATCAACTTCCAGAGTATATGCGCGAGACAGCCGCTAAAGCTAGAGCGTTGCTTTTTGAATCAACTGATGCTCAGGTGTGTGATAGTGTAATAGACCGAGATCTTTTGTATGCGATGGAAGGTTTTGCGAAAAAAAGCAAAAATGCACTTTGCGAAGAGTATGTTAGACTTTTTGTGGATGTTGCTAACATAAAAGTTGCAGTGCGTGGATGTAAAATGAAACGTTCACTTAGGTTTTTTAATAGAATTTTGGCAAAATGCGGGACGTTAGATATAGATCGGCTTGCCAAGTGTGCTGCAAAAGGGCTTAATGAAATATATGCTTACTTGGAGTTTACTGACTATAAGGATGCAGTTCCTGAAATTTGTAAGTCTATGGCTAGGTTTGAGGTGTGGTGCGAAAATTTAGTCATGGGTAGTATGCAGAAGGAAAAATCAAATCAGTTCACATTGTCTGCAATATTTGCATATGTGTACGCGCGTTTGAGTGAGATAAAAAATGTGCGTATGATAATTGTTTCTAAAGAGGGTAAAGTGGCAGATGATGTTATTGAAGAAAGATTGAGGGCTATGTATGTATAAGGTTTCAATATTGGGTGATGTAAACAGTGTGTATGGATTCGCAGCAGTTGGTATTGAGACGTTTGTTGTTGAAGATGGCGAGTTAGCGCTTCAAAAATTAAAAAAAATCATATCTAGCGAATCGTATGCAATAGTTTTTGTAACTGAGAAAATATATTCCGAAATTGAATCGGAGTTGAGATTGTATGAAAGTCAAATGTTACCTGCCATTATTCCGATACCGGGTGTGGGAGAGGATACGTCTACAGGAGTCCGGGATTTGCGCAAAGCGGTAGAAAAAGCGGTAGGCTCAGACATAATTTTCGGGAAAGGGTGAAAGGTTATTTATGAGTAGTGGAAAGATAAAAAAAGTGGCAGGGCCGTTAGTAATAGCAAGCGGTATGCATGAGGCGAATATGTTTGATGTAGTCAGAGTGAGCAATATGCACCTGATTGGTGAAGTTATAGAGATGCATGGAGATGAGGCATCAATTCAAGTTTACGAGGAAACATCTGGGCTTGGTCCAGGGGAACCAGTTGAAACTACAGGAGAACCGTTAAGTGTAGAACTTGGTCCTGGGTTGATTGGTAGCATATTTGATGGGATACAGCGCCCACTTGACGATATAATGAAATTGTCTGGTGCGAATCTAAAAAGAGGGCTTGAGGTGCCGTCGCTTAAAAGAGATCGCCAATGGGATTTTGTGCCAAGTGTAAAAATTGGCGATATAATAACGGAGGGCGATGTGGTTGGAACAGTAAAGGAAACAGATGCTGTTTTACACAAAATTTTGGTTCCTCCTGGAGTATTTGGCGAAGTTATTCAAGTAGATCAAGGTGAGTTTACTGTTCAGGATACGGTTGTAAAAGTGAAATTAGAGTCTGGTGAAGTTAAAAATCTTACTTTAATGCAAAGGTGGCCGGTTAGAGTAGGAAGACCCTATAGAACAAAATTGTCTCCCGATAAACCACTTGTAACAGGTCAACGTGTAATTGATACTCTCTTTCCAATAGCAAAGGGTGGAGTTGCTTCAGTTCCGGGACCGTTTGGAAGCGGAAAAACAATAGTTCAGCATCAGCTTGCAAAATGGGCAGAAGCTGATATTGTGGTATATATTGGTTGTGGTGAACGTGGAAATGAAATGACAGATGTTTTGAACGAATTTCCGGAACTTATCGATCCAAAAACAGGGCAATCTTTAATGAAACGTACTGTACTTATTGCAAATACTTCAGATATGCCAGTTGCAGCAAGAGAAGCGTCAATTTATACTGGAATTACTATTGCAGAGTATTTTCGTGATATGGGTTACTCAGTTGCACTTATGGCCGATTCAACGTCAAGGTGGGCAGAGGCACTTCGTGAGATGTCAGGCAGATTGGAAGAGATGCCAGGTGAAGAAGGTTATCCAGCATACCTTGCAAGCAGACTTGCGCAATTTTACGAAAGAGCTGGTAGAGTGATTGCTATCGGTTCGGATCAACGTGAGGGGGCGCTTTCCGTTATAGGGGCTGTTTCACCTCCGGGTGGAGATATATCAGAACCGGTGTCTCAGGCCACACTTCGTATTGTGAAAGTATTTTGGGGGCTCGATTCAAGCCTCGCATACAAAAGACACTTTCCTGCAATCAATTGGTTAAATAGTTACTCGCTTTACGTTGATACTTTATCCAAGTGGTTTTCTAGAAATGTCGCTAAAGATTGGATTGATATGCGAACTAAAATAATGTCAATTTTGCAAGAGGAATCAGAGTTAGAGGAGATTGTCAAACTAGTTGGTATGGATGCTTTGTCCCCGTCTGATCATGTGAAACTTGAAGTTGCAAGATCAATACGTGAGGATTTCTTGCATCAGAATGCTTTTCATAAAGTAGACACGTATACTTCGCTTAACAAGCAATACTTTATGATGAAAACAATATTGATGTTCCATGAAGTTACGCAGGAAGCCTTGAAAAGAGGTGCTACGGCTAAAGATATTTTGAATATGAAAGTGCGTGAAAGAATTGGAAGATTTAAATATGTGAATGAAGAAAGCGTTGATTCTGAATATAAGGCGATTTCAGATATGATTGCTGATGAGATAAATCTTGCGGTACAAAGGGGTGACGAGTAATGCCAAAGGACTATAGAACGATAAGTGAAGTTGCCGGACCATTAATGCTTGTGAGGGGTGTAGATGGTGTAAGTTACAATGAACTCGGTGTTATTGAGCTTCAAAATGGTGAGAAACGTAGGTGCAAAGTTCTTGAAATTAATGGAACGGATGCCTTAGTACAACTTTTTGAAAGTTCAGCGGGAATTAATTTAGCAGGAAGTAAAGTGAGATTTTTAGGAAGAAGTATGGAACTTGCAGCGTCAGAGGAAATGTTGGGAAGGGTTTTTGATGGACTCGGTAACCCTATTGATGGTGGTCCAAATATTCTTGCTGATAAACGTATAGATATAAACGGAGTACCGATGAATCCGGCAGCCAGAAATTATCCGCAAGAATTTGTACAAACAGGAATTTCTGCAATTGATGGATTAAATACTCTTGTTAGGGGTCAAAAATTGCCGATTTTTTCTGCAAGTGGATTGCCGCATGCGAATTTGGCGGCCCAAATTGCACGACAGGCGATGGTAAGAGGTACGGATGAACCTTTTGCAGTTGTTTTTGCTGCAATGGGTATTACATTTGAGGAATCTAACTTTTTTGTGGAAAGTTTTAAGAGTACAGGTGCTCTTGAACGTACGGTTATGTTTGTGAATTTAGCCAATGACCCAGCAATTGAACGCATTGCAACTCCACGAATGGCTTTAAGTGCTGCAGAGTATTTAGCTTTTGAAAAAAATATGCACGTTTTAGTTATCCTTACAGATATAACTAATTATGCAGATGCACTGAGGGAAGTTTCTGCAGCGCGTAAAGAAGTTCCAGGAAGAAGAGGATATCCTGGTTATATGTACACAGATTTAGCGTCGTTGTATGAAAGGGCTGGTAGGCAAAAAGGTAAGCCTGGTAGTGTAACTATGATTCCTATACTTACTATGCCTGAAGATGACAAAACCCATCCAATACCCGATTTAACAGGATATATCACTGAGGGACAAATTATACTCAGTAGAGACCTCTTTAGAAAAGGAATTACTCCACCAATTGATGTACTACCATCACTTTCTAGACTTAAAGATAAGGGGATTGGCGAAGGAAAAACACGTGAGGATCATGCTAGCACAATGAATCAATTGTTTTCTGCATACGCGCGTGGTAAGGAAGCTAAAGAACTTATGGTGATTCTTGGAGAAGCTGCTCTTACGGATATTGATAAGCTTTATGCCAAGTTTGCAGATGAATTTGAGAGAGAGTATGTATCTCAAGGATACACAACGAATAGGAACATTGAGCAAACACTTGATCTTGGATGGAAACTTTTGCGAATTTTACCAAAAAGTGAGTTGAAACGTATCGATGATGATATGCTAGATAAGTACTATGAAATGAGGTGAGTAGCATGCCTGCGATACAGATCAACCCTACACGTCAAGAACTTAGTAAATTAAAGAAAAAACTATTGACTGCAAGAAAGGGCCATAAGTTGCTTAAAGATAAACGTGATGAAATGATGAGACAGTTTTTGGACATTGTTCGGGAAACAAAGGACCTTCGTGAAAAAGTGGAACTTGGTATAAAAGAATCTCATAAAGGCTTTATTTTAGCACGGGCATCTATGAACAAGGAATCTCTTAGATCAGCGTTGATGTTACCTAAACAGGAAGTAATGCTTGAGGTTAATAGTAAAAATGTAATGAGTGTGGATATCCCTCAATTTATTGCAAAATATCGTAACCCAGATGAATCATTAAAATATCCATACGGTTTTGCATTAACTTCTGCGGATTTAGACGATGCAGTTGATAAATTATCTAATATTTTGCCGGATATGGTGAAACTTGCAGAAAAGGAGAAATCATGTAAATTGCTTGCAGACGAGATTGAGAAAACACGTCGGCGCGTAAATGCTTTGGAGCATGTTGTGATACCAAATACGCAAGAAAGCATTCGTTATATTACTATGAAGTTAGATGAAAACGAACGAAGTACACAAGTTAGATTGCTGAAAGTAAAGTCTTTGGTGTTTGAGGCGAATCGTGGTAAGTAGATGTGGAGAGGGGAGTGCATTTACTGTGATCAAGGAAATTATAGTTGATGCAGAAATAAAAAATGTTGGGAAAGTAGAAAATTTTACAGGAGATTTCTTAAATGAGGTAGCAAGAGATAAAATAAATCCTAGCAGAGCATACGTTGTGATAGATGAAATATTTTCCAATATTGCTTATTATGCTTATCCCAATGGGAAAGGCGAAGTAACTGTAAGACTTGAGTGGGAAGATGAAACTTCTTTATTTACAATTACTTTTATAGATAAAGGTGTGCAGTTTGATCCAATAAAAAAAATGGACCCCGATATAACTCTTTCTGCGGAAGAAAGAAAAATTGGAGGTCTTGGGATATTTATAGTTAAACGTATAGCAAAGTTTGTAAAGTATGAATATAAGGATGAAAAAAATATATTATCTGTAACTCTTGACAGATAGCAATTATTTTTTGTTGTCACGGAAAAATTTTATTTCTTTTGCGTATCCGGTAAGATCATTTGGTGTTTCTAAGATAAACGGTAATTTTGAGAATGCCTTATTATTTACAATATTTAATAGTGTTTCACTTCCAATACATCCTTCTCCGATTTTTTGATGGCGGTCCTTGTGACTGCCTTTTTCGTTCATGCTGTCATTTAGATGAATGGCATATAATTTTTCAAGTCCGATTATACTATCAAATTCATTTATTACGTCATCAAGATTGTTTATAATATCATAACCAGCGTCATGGATGTGACAAGTGTCAAGACATACACCAATTTTGTCTTGATATTTAACGAGATCCATGATTTTTTTTATTTCCGTGAAGTTTTTTCCAACCTCACTACCTTTTCCTGACATTGTTTCGAGAAGTACAATAGTATGTTGATTAGGTGAGATTACTTCGTTCAACATTTGTGCGATTAACTTTATGCCTTTGTCAGTGCCTTGGCCAGTGTGAGAACCAGGGTGAAAATTGTATAGATTTCCAGGTAGGTATTCCATACGTTGAAGATCGTCTTTCATTACTATTTTAGCAAATTCACGAATATGCTCGGTTGATGAGCACGCGTTTAATGTGTACGGTGCGTGAGCTACTATTTTTCCAAATTGATTAAATTCCATGAGTTCTAGAAGTTTACCTATATCTTTAGGATCAATGTCTTTTGCACGGGCACCACCTTGGGGATTTCGTGTGAAGAATTGAAATGTGTTTGCCCCGATGCTGAGGGCTGTTTTGCCCATTTCATAAAATCCTTTTGATATTGATAAGTGACATCCTATGTGAAACATTTTTAAAACTCCTTTTTATTTTTATTATAGCACATAACTGGATATTTTTTTATAAAACTTTGAAAATCTTCTTATTAGTAAAATTTAATTTTAAATGCAATTTTTTACGAATCAAAAGAAAAGTAAAGATTTGTAGTGAGAGAATGTTTTGAAGCTTTCTATCCCATGGTATTGTCCTATACCACTTTCGCCAACACCTCCGAACATTAATCTAGGATTTGCGAGATGGACTAAAGTGTGATTAATGCATCCTCCGCCGAATGACAAATTTTTTACTAAAAACTTTTGAATTTTAGAATTTGTAGAGAAACAGTATAAAGCTAGGGGTTTAGGTCTTTCTTGTATACAAGATACTACTTCCGATAAATTTTTAAATTCAATAATAGGTAGCAATGGACCAAATATTTCTTCTTTCATAATGCAGTCATTCCAAGAAACGTTATCGATTAAGGTGGGTTCTATATGAAGCGATCTTTCAGAATACTTTCCACCCGATATAATGTTACCGCATTTCATTAAATCAAGTAATCTATTGAAGTGTTTTTCATTTATAATTTTAGGGTACCATTTGCAATCAATTGGGTTGCTGCCATAAAACAGATGAATATACTTTATTAAAAGCGCAACTAATTTTTTCTTTATTTTGTGGTCAACTAGAAGATAATCTGGGGCAACGCAAGTTTGACCAGCATTAATGAATTTTCCCATTACGATACGTTTTGCAGTAAGATTGATGTTAGCTGTTTTATCTACTATGCATGGACTTTTTCCGCCAAGTTCCAAGGTGACAGGAATTAAATTTTGAGATGCAGATTGCATAACAGTTTTACCAACAGAAACACTTCCTGTAAAAAATATATAATCAAATTTTTCTTTTAATAAATTGGCGTTTTCTTTTCTATCGCCAAGGACTACAGTAACGAAATTTTTTTCAAATGTTTTAGAAATAATCTTACTTATCACAGATGACGTGTTTGGTGAATACGCAGAGGGTTTTATTACTGCGCAGTTTCCAGCAGCGATAGCTCCGATTAATGGAGTAAGTGTTAATTGAAAAGGGTAGTTCCAAGGAGACATAATGAGAACAGATCCGTATGGTTCGGGATATATACGTCCGAGGGAGAGTGGGAAAAAAATGGATGGTAATTTTCTTTTAGGAGCACTCCAATTTTTGATATGATGTATTGCGTAATTTAGTTCAGCCATTACAACTTTGATTTCGGTTATGTATGCTTCTGGTTTAGATTTGTTTAGGTCTAAATAGAGTGCGGTTAGAATTTCGGGCATACTTTTTTTTATAGTATTTTTTAATTTTTTCAGTTGGGTAATTCGAAAATTAATGTTTTTGGTGTTACCGCTATAAAAAAAATTACGTTGTGATTGAATAATCTCTGAAAAGATTCCCATGAAATCCCTCCTTAAAATAACTTTTAGTTTAGTATACAACAAATCGTTGTATTTTTCAACTTTTTAGATATATAAACTTGTCTCTGATTTACCTTATAGAACAAGTTTAAAGTGGTACTTTTTTGATATGAGTAAAATTGTGAGCACTATAATTTTTTATTATAATAACTTTAGTTGTGCAAATTAAAGTTTTTTTGTCTTTTTTTATTCGAAAAGTAAAAGTAGGATGGTACTTTTTGTTATGTTGATGAAATCGTAGGCGTTATAATTTCTTATTATACTGATTTAGGTTGTGCGAATTAAAAGTTTTTTGCCTTCTTTTTTTCGATATTTTCATCATGATCAATCCTTTCGAAATCAGTATAGTTGTTATATTATGTTAAATTGATACCAATGAACAGTTTTTATACAAATAAAATATTGACAATTAAATCTAATTGTATTATAATTAGATAATAAAATGAAAAAATTACAAAAGTGATACATTATGTTAATTTTAAAAAATCTTATCACTTTTTAAAGATACTAAAGAAGTTTTAAAGAGCTACAAAAGATAAAAAGAAGGATTTAAAATGAAAAATCCCTTGCACATACTTCGATTGAATGAGTAATAAATCTTTTACTTTTTTATTCAAAAAAGAAGACTATCTTTGAATAACTTTACTTAAGTCAGGATACCAGGACCAATCGTAAATAGGTAATCGCATTCTTGCGCGTTGCTGTAAACACTGTATATAAACTCTACATGCAACACCCTCATCATCATATGCAGCGACGACCTCATAATCATCCCTTTCAAAACATTTGTATACTATCCATTTACCACTTTTTTCTCCAGTAAGTTTTTCCGCAGGAGAAATCCCAAAAGTACCTTCATCGTTAAATCCGCCAAGGCACGTCTTGCACACTGAAAACCAATGAAGTCTTTCCATTTCTGAACGCAAATCCTTTAAATTATGGATTCCCCATATGTTAGGTTGAGCATCTGGATCGTACCTTAATTCTTTGTCGTACACTGCGGATACTTTTGTTATTGTGGGATTTTGGGCTATTATTCCTCCAGTTAAAATAAGTCCAACCATTAGTGTAGTTATTAGTGTTTTCTTTAATGTTTTGCTCATTATGATCATTCCTTTCAAAAATTAATATGCTTATTATATCATATTAAATTGGTATTAATTGAAGATTTCTGTCGAAATAGAATGCTAACAAAGTAAATTATTGAAAATATAATTGGATAATAAATTTTAAGAAATAGGAGTTGGTACATTATGTCAAGTTTGAAAGAGTTTTTGTTACTTTCAAAAGAGAATACAGAAGTTTTTGAAGAATTGCAAAAAATGAAAAAGAAATGTTTAAAGGGAAAGATTCCTTTAAAAAACCAGGAAAAATACATACATGATGGGATGAAGGAAATCGCAAAAGAAAACGACCTTGATATAAGCATAACAAAAACAGCAAGTGAAGCATTGGAAAAAATTCCGCTTTCGGAGGATCAACTTGCAGAGGTTTGGGGTGGTTTAGGTGTATTTCAAAAAAGTGCAATATCGTTGTTCGCTTTGCTGTTTTTATCGTCGTCAGGATCACTTATGAAAAAACCTGTATCTGCTCTTGTCCCAGAAATAGCATATGCGACCCAAGTGTCACAAAAATTTACAGATTTTGCACAAATACAGAAAATAAATGCAATGTTCGAAAAAATTGCTAAAAGAGAAGATTTATCGCCAATTGAAAAAGCAACAGAGCAAGTTAAAATATGTAATGAAATCAGAAAAAGCGATTTAAGTTTTGATTTCAGGCTCACTGCGATATTTGAAAATATTGGTCTCCATGAACTAAATCATGAAGAGGTTTATAATTTACAGTCGTATATCGAGCAAAATGATAGTACTCTAACTTGTCCCGATAAAATGATACTTTTTAATGAAAAAGTTTTCTATAGATTATCTCCACAGTGCCAGATTGATATCCGACCATATGATCAAAAAAGAAATATTCTTAGTGATTGTGCTATTCCAAAAATTAACTGGCCAGACCATGACGGATTTCTAATTGATCGCAAAACCCTCAAGCCCATCAAAAACGAATGTCCAATAATTAGAGCAGGCACGAAAATCGATCGCTTCGGTACATCACGAGGGACATTCGTATCACCTATGAAACCAAATGGTAAACCGTACGAATTTGAAAAGCGTGCGTTGCCGTATATCGACAATCCACTTTCATACCACAAATACGTTGTAAAAAAAGATATCACGTCAGACAGTGTACTACAAGCGATTATGCGAATAGACGATGAAGTTATCATAAAAGGTATAATTAAAGGAATCAGTAGGCTTCGTACGCAAGTAAACGAAACTAAGGAAGATCTTTGCAAGTCTGATTTTGTAATGTACGAAGGAAAGATTCAACCAGCTTTTTCGCTTGATGTGGCAGAGGGTGATGAGGGTGTACAGATAAAATTGCCAATTTTGTTAAGCTATCTTATAGAATTCGGATTTGTTGAGGAGATTGATATGCCTGATATATATAGGGGAAATGAATATGAAAGTTTCATTCTCGAACGTGACAATTCTCGAGATAGAAGCGTGTTAAATGGACAAATCACTACCATATCAGAGCTTCAGGAAGCTGTAGATCAGCTAAACTTAAATTATCTTCATATAAATTTTGGAGGAATGCCGATTGGAGAAAACGAAATTGGAGTACGCTCTGAAAATGGAAAATGGTTAGTGTATGAATCAGATGATCGAGGGCTATTTTCTTTTAGAGTATATTACTCGAAAGAGTTAGATGCAGCTCAACATATGACGGATTTGATTTTAGAGGAAGATCGTCGTCGTCGACGTTTTGCAAAAAAGAATAGGAGAAAATAAATGTTAGTAATAAATAGCACAAAAATAAGACATTTAAAACTATGATTAAAAAGTACGCAACCTATAACCTTAAATATAAGGTATTGCAGATTGCGTACTTTTTAGTGTATTGAAGCTCATGACGAACAATAATTATTTCAACGTTTCATTATATAAAATGATTCTTATTTAAGGTTTTAATTACGTATTGCGAGGTATTCCATAAATTACATAATATATTTAATATTTAAGGCACATTGATACTAAGGCTTTTTATAGTGAAATATACTGTATTTCTAAGCGATGCAAAATTTATCCTGAGGTTTAAAAATCGATGGATTTATGGCAGTGGTGTGATAAACAGCTATATTTCGTTTTTGATGGATGATATAGCTCCTTTTTCTAAACGTGATACTTGTGCCTGACTGATACCAATTTCGTTTGCGACTTCCATTTGAGTTTTTCCTTTTAAAAAACGCATAAATAAAATTTTCTTTTCTCGATCATTTAATTTTTTTATAGATTCCTTTATTGAAAGTTCATCTAGCCAATCATTATAGTCTGAGGTATCGCTCACTTGGTCCATAACATAAACTGTATCATTTCCATCTGAAAAAAGGGGTTCGTTTAGAGAAATTGGATCGACAATTGATTCTAAGGCAACGACGACATTTTCTTTATCGATACCGAGACGGTTTGCAATTTCAGTTATGCTTGGTTCGCAATTTTTTTCAGCGATGTATTGTTCTTTGATTTGCATTGCTTTGTACGCAATATCTCTCATAGATCTACTTACTCGTATAGAATTATTGTCTCTTAAATATCTTCGAATTTCTCCAATTATCATAGGGACTCCATATGTTGAGAATTTCACATCTAAGTTTATGTCAAAATTATCAATAGCCTTTATGAGCCCGATGCACCCGACTTGAAATAAATCGTCAGCATTTTCGCCGCGATTGGTAAATCTTTGAATTACGCTTAAAACCAATCGTAAGTTTCCATTTACTAATTCCTCACGGGCTTTCTTTTGTTCACTTTTGGTACCTGTATGGATAATTTCTAAAAGTTTTCTTTTTTCACTTTCCTTTAGTATTTTCAAATTACTTGTATTTACACCGCAAATTTCGACTTTATTATACTGCATTTTCAAAACCTCCATAATAATCTCTATATAGAATTATTGACCAAAAAAATTTTTTAATACGGATAGGGAAAAACTTTAATCAATTTATAAATTTTGCGGATTAATTTTTGATTTTTGTTTGTCATGCATTAAGTTTGTTAAAATAGACTATTTACATTACAGATTTATCGGTGTATAATATTATTAATGTTTATATTAAGTAACGAATATATTTTTCAAAAGAAATGAGTGTGAATGTTATGAAAGATGACACAAGACAGAGTGACGAGTTAAGTGAATGCAGTGAGTTATCAATTACACAAAAAATTTTTTCAAGCAAAAAGTTTCCGTATCAATCTCGTGAACTCAGTTGGCTTGATTTTAATCTTCGGGTATTGGAAGAAGCTTTTAAAAGAGCAAACCCGATTTTAGAAAGATTGCGGTTTTTGGGGATTACAGCGTCTAATTTAGATGAATTTTTTATGGTGAGGGTTCCCTATATATTGCACAAAATAAATTCAAATTATGGTATGGCAGATTATTCTGGGCTAACGGCGCAGGAGGAACTTGAGTGTGTAATAAAGAAAGTTCATGAATTTGTAGATAAACAGTATTCGTGTTTGCACAGATCTATTTTTCCGGTTTTGGAGAAAAGCGGGATATCGTTTGTAAAACCAGGAGATTTTTCTGAAAAGCAAAAAAAGTTCGTTGAAAATTATTATGAGCAATTTGTTTTTCCAGTATTAACTCCACTTGCGGTAGACACTAGTAGGCCTTTTCCTTTTTTAGCAAACCGCAGCTTAAATATTGCGGTGAGGCTTTCCAATCCTGAGCCTCGAGATGAACAAGATCGGGAAAATTTTGCGGTGATTCAGGTTCCGTCGATTTTGCCAAGGTTTATAGAGTTGCCAAAAAATAATTCTGGTAGGCAGTTTGTTATGCTCGAAGATGTTATAATAGATAATCTAAATTTATTATTTGAATTTCATGATATAAAGTCAGCATGTATGTTTAAAATTACGCGTGACTCTGACCTTGATATAGATGAAGATGGGGATGATTTATTAGAAGAAGTCCAAAAATCAATACAGAAACGAAAAAGGGGAATGCCGGTACGGTTAGAGCTTATAAAGAAATGCGATCCGGCAACTAAGGCGTTTTTGGTGGATATGATCGATGTTACTAAACGCGACATATATGAAGTAAGTGGGCCATTAGATCTTGCGTTTTTCATGAAATTCGCGGATTTGGGGAAAGAAAAAAAATTGAGATTTAAACCAATAAAACCTGTATATCCACCGATGGGTTTTTTAGGATACGATGATATATTTGAAGCAATCAGAGAGAAAGACAGAATGGTACATCATCCATATGAGAGTTTTGATATGGTAGTGAAGTTTGTACAAAGAGCAGCGGAAGACAAAAACGTACTTGCAATAAAGCAAACTTTGTATCGGGTAGGAGGAAATTCACCAATTATTGCTGCACTGATGAAGGCAGCTGAAAATGGAAAACAGGTTACAGTTTTAGTAGAACTTAAAGCACGCTTTGATGAGGAAAATAATATACAATGGGCTAAAAAACTTGAAAGATCGGGTTGTCACGTTATTTATGGACTTACTCACTTGAAAACCCACTGTAAGATTTTGCTTGTAGTACGGCGTGAAAAGAATGGAATACGAAGGTATATCCATTTGAGTACAGGAAATTATAATGAAACAACTGCAAAGATTTATACTGACATTGGGCTTTTTACGTGTAAAGAGAGTTTTGGAGTGGATGCGTCGTCATTTTTCAATTTTCTAACGGGTTACTCTAAACCAACAGAATATAATAAATTTATTATTGCTCCAAGCGGTATGAGAAATTTCTTTGAAGGTGCGATAAGAACTGAAATAGAAAATGCTAAACTTGGCAAACCTAGTGGAATTACTGTGAAGGTAAATTCGCTAGTTGATCCATTTATAATAAAGCTTTTGTATGAAGCTTCAACTGCAGGTGTGAAGGTTGATTTGATAGTTAGGGGAATATGTTGTCTTATTCCTGGAGTTAAGGGTGTCAGTGAAAATATTCGAGTTATAAGCATTGTTGGTAGATTTCTTGAACATAGTAGAATTTTCAAATTTGAATCGGGTGGAAATCCAATTGTATATATGGGCAGTGCCGATTGGATGCCTAGAAATTTAAATAGACGTGTTGAATTGATTTATCCAATTGAAGACCCAGATTTAAAGAAGCGTGCCTTTGAAATATTAAATATTATGCTTAATGATACAACTAATGCACGGGTTAAACTTCCAGATTCAACTTATGTAAAAGTAGATAGAAGAGGAAGAAAACTTTTAAATAGTCAGGAAACATTTATTCAGAATTGTATACCGAGAATTTATCAGGAAAGAGAATAACCTATCGAACCCTGAAAAAATGATAAGGAGGATTTTTATGGGAAATCTTGTGTCCTCAGGAAGTACTTGCATGTGTTCATTTGGTGTAGCACCAATACCGATAGTTTCGGGAGGAAAAACTATGGCGTCAGGGATGCCAGCGCTTAATGTATCGTCTTTACCAACAGGGACTTTTGGGATGTGCACAACCCAGACAAATCCGGCAGTAGCAGCGGCGACAGCTGCTGCTTTAGGGGTTCCAACTCCAGCACCGTGTGCGCCTGCTTTTGCAGGAATGTGGATGCCGGGAGATACAATGACATTAATTGGTGGCAGACCAGCTCTTACGAATCAGTGTAAACTTATGTGTTCTTTTGGTGGCCAAATATCGATTTCACAATGTGATCCTAAAGTTACTTGTAAAGGATGTTGAATTCTGATTTGCGTGCTTTTAAAATTTTTTAATTGATTTTATAAATTGATTTGAGTTGATGATTTTTTTTGATAATAGTAATTATTTTTTGTCAGTTTTATAGTTTTTTTAAAATCTCTTGCATTTGAAAAGAAAATGTGTTATCATATAAGTGTTAAATTTTGATGCTCAGAGAAATGGGGGTATAGCTCAGCTGGGAGAGCGCTTGAATGGCATTCAAGAGGTCAGCGGTTCGATCCCGCTTATCTCCACCATTTTTGCGATCCTGATCTTTTATAAGTATCGTTGATTCTTAAAGAACGTTACTTTGATTTAGGATCGCTTAGTTTTGTGTGCAAAAATGTTTTTAGGAGAGATTTTTACCTATGAAAATGTATTTTTACTATGGGGTTATGGGTTCTAGCAAAACGGCAAATGTTTTAATGAAAAAGTTCGACTTTGAAGAACATGGACGAAAAACATTACTTTTGAAACCTAGTATTGATGATCGTGATGGAAAGTCAATTGTGAAATCTAGAGCAGGATTATCAAGTGAAGCGGTTATTTTGGAAAAAGATGCGAGGGTAATGGATACAATAAAAAAATTTTTGCCACTTGATGTAATATTAGTTGATGAGGTCCAATTCTTAACAAAGTCACAGGTACTGGAGCTTCGGGAATTAGTAAATAATGGAGTTATGGTAATGTGCTATGGATTGAAAACTGATTATATGGGAAATCTATTTGAAGGTTCAGCAACACTTTTGGCAGTGGCGGATACTATACGTGAAATCCCGTCAATGTGTGTGTGTGGACGTAAGGCGATTGTCAATGCACGATTTAAAAATGGGAAGATAATTTACTCCGGGAATCAAATAGACATAGGTGGAGACGATAAGTATAAGGCGCTATGTTATCAATGCTGGAGTAATGGAAATATAAGTGAATTTTGAGGTAAGAAGTTATGATGTAAAACAGTTTTGTGAATGGAGTTGATGCCGATGTAATTTACTGTATGTTTGAAATTTTGAATGGATTTTAATTAAATGTAAATTTTAAGGGAGTAGTTTATGGAAAAAAAAGAATTTAATAAGTTCCAATCTATATTTTGGCCTATACATCGACATGAATTGAAAAAATTTTTACCGATGTCTATCTTGATGATGTTCATGTTGCTCGCATATACTATGGTTAGAGATTTGAAAGAAAGTTTCTTTCAATGTAGAGCTCATTTATGGATTGGTGCAGAGGATGCGGTGAGAGCTAATTTAATGGGTACGGTGAGGTTTTGGTTTGTACTTCCAAGCACATTTTTAGCAGTAATGCTGTTTACAGTACTGATTCAAAGGTTCGGATCAAATAAAACCTTTTACATAATGATTTCATCATTTATGATATTTTATGCTGTATTTGGTTTTATATTGTATCCAAATAGAGAAACAATATTAATGTCAAGTGAAGCAATTACGAAAGCACAGGATGTATTACCGAGTTTTCTGAAAATTTTGGATCCGGTGATAGCTTGTTTAGGGAATTGGCCGTTTGTACTATTTGACGTAATATCAGAAATTTGGGGAATAATGGCTGTAGCATCATTATTTTGGCAGTTTGCCAATAAAATTACAATGCAACATGAAATTAAGAGATTTTTTGCAATGTATTCTGTAGTTGGCAATATTGGGGTGTTTAGTGCAGGTGCTACCTTAAGCTCACTACAAAAAGTTAATCCAGCAATACCAGAACAAGAAGCAAATCGAATTTTTGATATAAATGTTATGATTTTAATGGGTGGAGTTGTGGCAGTGTGCTTGATCATAATGGGGATATATTTTGGGATAAATAAGTTCGTGCTTACTGATCCAAAACTATATGTGCCAGATCAGGTGAAACCTGAAAAGAAGAAAGAAAAAGTTAAATTTACTGAAGGTATGAAAATTATGTTTAAGTCACCTTCGTTAATGTTGCTTTTTGTTATAATAATTAGCGTAGGTATGACACTTGTTCTTACGGAACTTTCTTGGGAGGCTCAACTTATAGATTATTGTAAAGGATTTGCTGATAGAGATCTAAGGTATAGCCGTATTAAAGGATATATGTCCATGGCAATTTCAATAGTTACAACTGTATTTGTATTTATTAGTACAAATCTTCTTATGCGTTGCAAATGGAGAACTTGTGCATCATTTCCAGCTTTCATTTACTTAATTTTTGGAGTACCGTTTTTTGCGTTAATACTTTACTCAAGATTTACTGGCAAAGAAAGCATAATTGGTGTAGACATTTTGATTGCAACTGTGTTACTTGGATCTGTAGTGGTTTGTTTGTCCAAGAGTGTGAAATATTCAATTGCAGATACAACACGAAATATGGTGTATACGCAGCTTGGTGATGAGGAGCAAACAAAGGGACAAGCTTCTGTTGAAGTTATAGGAGGACGTCTTGGAAAGGCTTGTGGAGCTGGAATACAACAAGTATTAACTACAATTGTAAAAGCTGGAAGCAATTTGGTTGACCATGCTCCAGTAGTGGTGGGAGTATTCCTGTTTACCTTGGGAGCGTGGTTGACATCGGTGTTTAAACTGAGCCCAAGATACGAAAAAGCTGTAAAAGAAAATGCTAGACATAAGGAGATTGATCATGAGTAATGAGGAATTTTCACGGCAGGCTGCGTTGATTGGCGAGAATGCTGTAAAAGATCTTTTTGGTAAACATGTGGCCATTTTTGGAGTTGGAGGAGTGGGCGGTTATGTGTGTGAAGCACTTGCCCGTTCCGGTATAGGGGAATTTACAATTGTAGATGGAGATATAGTTGCTCTTTCTAATATAAATAGACAAATTATTGCATTGCACTCTACTTTGGGGCAATGCAAAACTTTTGTCATGAAAAAACGTATATGTGATATAAATGAAAATGTAAGGGTAAATACTATAGATGCGTTCATTGATGAAAATAATATCGATTGTATAAAAATGGATCAGTTTGATTATATTGTGGATGCGATTGATACAATGCGTACAAAAGTGCTTATAGTTCAAAAAGCAAAAATTTGTAATGTGCCAATAATTAGTTCAATGGGGGCAGCCAATCGTTTGGATCCTACTAAGTTTGAAATTTCGGATATTTATAAAACAAGCGGGTGTCCTGTTGCAAGGATTATGAGAAGAGAATTAAGAAAAATAAATGTGGATAAACTTAATGTGGTGTATTCAAAGGAAATTCCTAAAAAACCGCGTGTTAACGAAAAACCTGTTCTTGGAAGTGTGTCGTTTGTTCCACCGGTTATGGGGATGATACTTGCCTCAAAAGTGATATCTGATTTGATATGATGAAAAAAGAAAGAAGTGATTTAAGTGATAAATCTAAAGGATATATATTTGTGTTTAAATAATAAGGATAATTATGATGATATAGATTTTGGAAATTTGGATTGCGTACTTAGTCCAAATAAAAATCATAAGAAAAAATTTAATTTGGATACAAATTCGTTTCAAGGGAAAAAGGATATAATTAGAGCTATTGAGATTATAAATAACAACAGTGAAAATTTAGTGTATGCATTAATTGCTCCGGCGTTTCTCGGGCAATTCAACAAAAATGTGAATCCTGGTAAACTTCGTACAGCTTTTAAACTAATTGGATTTGATGGAATGGTCGAAGTGGCGCTTTTTGCAGATATACTTTCACTTCGCGAGGCACTTGAATTTGACCGAAATATAAAAAAAGAAGGTGATTTTCAATTAACAAGTTGCTGTTGTCCGATGTGGATTGCAATGATTCGAAAAATCTATGAGAGTGAGGCAAAACATTTAACAGCGTCTGTGTCACCAATGATTGCATGCGGAAGGGTAATAAAAAAACTTCATCCATCAGCAAAAACGATTTTTATAGGGCCATGTATTGCGAAAAAGTCAGAGGCCAGGGAAAAAGATCTTGTAGGTGCGATTGATTTGGTGTTGACGTTTCAGGAAGTTAATGAAATATTTGAAAATGTTAATATTGATTTTGAATCTTTACCGGAAAACCAAAAGGATCATTCATCAAAAGGTGGGAGGATTTATGCGAGAAGTGGGGGTGTGAGCGAAGCAGTTAGGGAAACTGTAGAGAGAATAAATCCCCACCGAGATATAACTATCAGCACTAAAAAGGCCGATGGAATTGCTGAATGTAAGAAAATGATGAACGATGTTAGTGAGGGAAAAATCACTGCGAACTTCTTTGAAGGGATGGGTTGTGCAGGAGGATGCGTAGGTGGTCCTAAAGTGACTATAGATAGAGAAAATTGTTGTGAGAATGTGAATAGATATGGTGATGAGGCAAAATACTTAACTGCGATAGATAATCCGTATTGTATAGAATTATTGCACCGATTGGGTATTGATACAGTGCATGATCTTTTGCATGATGGTGGTATTTTTACGAGAAATATTTAATTTGTAAAGGGAGACTATGTAGTATATGTATGAGATTTTGGATAAAAAAATTTTAAATGATTCAGTAACTATGATGATAATAAATGCTCCACTTGTAGCAAAAAAAGCTGAACCAGGACAATTTATAATTTTGAGAGTGGATGATAATGGTGAACGTATTCCATTGACTATAGCAGATTATGATAGGTCTTTGGGGACAATTACAATTATTTTTCAAGTTGTGGGGGCAACAACTGAAAAGTTGAATCATATGAATAAGGGGGATTGTTTGCTTGATTTTGTGGGACCGCTCGGAAACCCTACATTTGTTGATGGACTTAATAAAGTTGCGATAATAGGCGGTGGTGTTGGAACTGCAATTGCGTATCCTATTGCTAAAAAACTTTTTCAAAATGGGTGTGTAGTGCATTCAATAGTTGGATTTAGAAATGACAACCTTATTATATTGCAGGATGAATTTGCTGCGGTAAGTGATAAGTTTATCGTGATGACCGATGATGGGAGTAATGGAAATAAAGGTTTGGTTACAGATGCTCTTAAGGACTTGTTGGAATCAGGTGAAAAATATGATGAAGTTATTACTATTGGACCTTTGCTTATGATGAAGTTTGTGAGTTTATTAACGAAGGACTTTGCTGTTAAAACTGTCGCTAGTATGAATCCAATTATGATAGATGGAACAGGGATGTGTGGAGGGTGTCGATTGACCGTTGGAGGAAAAATTAAATTTGCTTGTGTCGACGGTCCGGACTTTGATGCACATCTCGTCGATTTTGACGAAGTAATTGCAAGATCTTCTATGTATAGCGATGAGGAACGTCGTGCACATGAAAAAGTATGTAATTTGTATAAGGGAGTGCAGAAAAGTGTCTGAGTCAGTTTTGAAAAAAAATGAAATGCCATTACAAGATCCATCAGTTAGAAGTGAGAATTTTTCTGAAGTAGCACTCGGTTACTCTAAAGAACTTGCTATTAAAGAGGCCAAAAGATGTCTTAACTGTAAAAATAAACCCTGTATGAAAGGGTGTCCTGTGGGAATAGACATTCCATGTTTTGTTAAGGAAGTTGCAAATGAAAATTTCGAGGAGGCGTACAAAATTATAAACAAAGCTAGCTCTTTACCAGCAATATGCGGTAGAGTATGTCCGCAAGAAAAACAATGCGAGGGTAAATGTGTACGTGGCATCAAGGGAGAGTCAGTGGGAATTGGATACCTTGAAAGATTTGTGGCAGATTTACATAATTTGCGCGATAGTAGTTTAACGAAAATTTTGGTGCCAAAGTTTAATGGTCATAAGATAGGAATTGTCGGCTCTGGTCCAGCAGGATTATCTTGTGCTGGTGAATTGGCTAGACGTGGTTATGAAGTTTTGATTTTTGAAGCTCTACATAAACCGGGGGGTGTACTTATTTATGGTATACCTGAATTTAGATTACCGAAAAATATAGTGGAAAAAGAAATAAATGAACTTTATAAACTAGGAGTTAAAATTTTTACTAACGTTGTAGTGGGGAAAACAGTTACGCTTGAAGAGCTTATGTCTTGCTATGGATGCGAGTATGTATTTATAGCTTCGGGAGCAGGATTACCCAGATTTATGGGAATAACAGGAGAAAATCTTAAGGGTGTTTATTCGGCAAATGAATTTTTAACAAGAGTAAATTTAATGAAGGCGTATGATAAGAATAGTGACACTTTTGTGAAGAATGGAAAGCAGGTTGTTGTTGTCGGTGGGGGCAATGTTGCAATGGATGCTGCTAGATGTGCAAAACGCCTTGGTGCGGAAAAGGTGAGTGTAGTTTACCGTAGATCTGAACAGGAACTTCCAGCTCGAGCTGAAGAGGTCATTCATGCTAAAGAAGAGGGTATTGATTTTTGTGTTCTTACTAATCCAGTGAAAATTTTGGGAGATGATAAGGGTTTTGTGTTAGGAATACAGTGCGTGAATATGAAGTTGTCCGGTGAAGATTCCTCTGGCCGTCGACGCCCAGAAGTGATACCTGGTTCAGAACATGTTATTGATTGTGATATGGTGATTATGTCTATTGGAACTTCACCTAACCCTCTTATTGCATCTACCACCAAAAATTTGATTGTTGATAAAAAAGGGTGTATAGTTGCCGATGGACGTACCGGTAAAACTTCATTAGATAATGTGTATGCAGGAGGTGATGCAGTAACTGGAGCAGCCACTGTGATATTAGCTATGGGGGCTGGCAAAAATGCTGCTATGGATATTCATGACAATTGTTTTGGAATAAAAAAGTAGTATTCGTGAAAAAATAATATAAAACTCCTTGTTAGTCATTATAATTTTATTTTTGTATGTATATTTAATGTTATATGTTATTCCAAGTTTCATGACAATATCAATATAATTTTATGCAAAGCAAGGAAATGATGCCAGAAGCGTTGACAAGTTATATTTACAATGTTATAATTTGCTTTGTAAAATAAGCTTATTTGTCTTTTTTTATTTAGGAGGGTATTTTTGGTGAGTAAGAAAATTTTGTCAGCGTTGTTATCATTGGTTATATTTATAAATTTGTTGCCAATTATTGAGGTAAAGGTTAGTGCAAATGAAAATGCTATTGATTCTCAAGGTGTAAAATATAGTGTGCTAAGTGATTTAGAAGTAGAGGTTAGTGGTTTTACCGATGGTATAAGTGAACATATTACAATTCCAGAAACAATATTGATTAATGGTTGTAATTATAATATAGTACGCATTAGTGATTGTGCATTTGGTGATTGTAAAAATGTAAGATCAGTGGTTTTGTCGGATAGTATACGAAGTGTTTATCAATATGCGTTCTACAATTGCGAAAATTTGGAAATGATTAAAATAGGTAAAAGTGTTAGTAAGATTAGATCAAGTGCTTTTTGGTATTGTACGAGTTTAAAGGACATAGTGGTGGATGAGGAAAATCGTTGGTTCAAAACTGGAGAAGATGGAGTTTTATATAATAAAAATCAAACTGAGATAGTTAAATGTCCTGGAGGAAAAACTGAAACAAAGTTTGAATTGAAGTTAAGTGTAAGAAGTATTAGACCTGGTGCATTTGATTCATGTTTGAATTTGACTGAAATAAATGCTAATGAAAATAGTGAGATTTTTTCTAGTGACAAAGGGGTTTTATATAATAAAACTCAAACGGAACTTATAGTATATCCATGCGGTAAGATGGAATCGTCATTTGAGATTTCAAAGCAAATAGAGAAAATTTATCCTCGTGCGATTGCTAATTGTATAAATTTAAGTTCAATAAACACTAATAAAGAAAATGAGTATTTTTCTAGTGTTAATGGAGTTTTATATGATAAGTATCAAACAGAATTACTTGTGTATCCAGCAGGAAAACGGGACGAATGTTATACTCCTGTACCAAAACTTCAAGTTATATCATCATATGCATTCGCAGGTTGTAAACATCTAGTTTCTTTTGTATCTCCAGGTACTATAAATTCTCTTGAAAAGGGAATATTTGAAGGTTGTATTAGTTTAAATAATATTATAATTTCTAATTGTACTGAAGTAATAAATGATTATGTATTTATTGGATGCTCTGGTTTACATAAATTAGAAGTTGAATATCAAAGCCATTTGGTAATGGTAAAAAGTAAAGCTTTTTATTGCTGTCCAAAAGATTTGAAGGTTGTTGTACATGATTGTAAAGGCAAAAATTCAAATCTTAGAAAGTGTTATTTAGGGAGTTATTGTTGCAATAAATATGGTTTGTTTGGTGATATAAAAGACCTTGAGGATATGTTTGCAGATGCGTTTATGAATGAGTTTACAGCTGCAGAAGTAAGTGAGAAAATTGTAACGGATGAACCAAGACAAATTAAAATAAATGCTGATTTGTATGAAATATTAACTGATATTAATGGAAATAAAAATGCGGTTCTTTTTTCATTAGGAAGCTGTAAAGAAGAAAATGTGGTTGTACCAAATAATGTGAGTTATGAGGGTGAGATTTACCTAGTAAGGGAAATAGGAGCATTTGCCGCTTCTGAGCATGAAAATTTAAGATTTGTAGATTTAGGCGACTCGATAACCAAAATTGGTGATTGTGCTTTTTGTGATTGTAAAAATTTAATGAAGGTAAAACTACCAAATAATTTGATAAAAATTGGAATAGGAGGATTTTCATATTGTTGTAATTTGAATGAAATAGAACTTCCTAGTAGTTTAAATCAACTTGCTGTAAATGCCTTCTTTAAGTGTAGCCGTTTGGAAACTTTGGTAATTCCAGATGGTATAAGAGAAATTGAGAAGTCTATAATTCAAGGTTGTAATAAGTTAAAAGCGATTAATGTTCCCTCTAGTGTGATAAAAATTGATTCTGCGGAGATCGTTCAAAAAATGTTTGTATGTCCAGATAATAAAGTGTATTCATCTGATGATAAGGGTGTATTGTACAATAAAGACAAAACTGTATTGATTAATTATCCACTACAAGATCCAGATCGGAGTTATGATGTCCCATCAAGTGTAACAGTTATTGGAAGTTGTGCTTTTATGAAAAGAATGCATGCAAGGTTACGTTTGGTTAGATTGCATAAAAATATAATTCGTATTGAAGATGAGGCATTTTCTACGTTTATTAATGTATTAATTAAATCTGGAAGTAATTTAAATACAATTTCGCAAGGCCATAATTCGTATTATTTAGAGTGCGTTGAGGGATCTGAAGAGTATTCAAGGTTAAGTGAGTTAATTTATTTTGCAGGAGGTTCTGTTATCCAAGTAGCTGTTATGGATGGAGTAGAATATGGCCTAGGCGGAAATTCTGCATGGATTTGCGGCTATAGGGATAAGTCTGCTGAAAAAATTACTGTGCAAGATGAAATTTTTTATAATGGCAAGGCATACAAAATAAATGCAATTTATTTTGAAATGTTTTGGCAATATCCCAAAAACTTTAGAATCTGTTTACCTTATGAAAAGGGCAGTGTTGAGGATATAAGATTAAGAAATTTGATTGGTGATTATTGCAAATATTTAATGGTAGAAAATTGTTGTTAGAATGTTTCTAAAAAAATAATAGTGAAGTTAAGTAAATCTAAAATTTAAATATTTAATAATTTTGCAGCTTTAATTGTATGTAAACAATTGAAGCTGTTTTTTATTGTGTATTCTATGTGCGAATTTTGTTAAATAATGTGATAAAGATATACAATAATGTTAATTTAACTAATTTTTATATGGTATTGTTAAGTATAAAAATAAAGTAAGTATGATATTTTCATAGTGAATTGAAAATGAATTTGCGAAGAAATTGCTTTGGTATTTAATAAGAAATTATTTTTTCCACTGTCCGTTTTTTTATAAATCTGTGCAAAAAAGATTGACATGAGATATAAGATGGAGTATAATAAAAATATACTTAAAATAGGGGTGGTATACGTGATTTTCGATATTATATCAGAAAGATGCAGAACCCTATGCAGGATAAGCAGTTATTTGATATACATTTTCACTTTTTTATCGTTGATAGGCCACTTCGCAACGCTTGGTGGATTTATTGATGCAGTGTTATACTATTTATTTTTTGGACTGATTTTGCTAGGTGTAGCTGCTAGAGATTACGTTTCTCTCGGGATATTATTTTTAGGAAAATTTATTTTGAATATGCTAGATGTGTTTTTGATATTTACGAGAGATTATTCGGGACTAGTTGATAGCTATGACCTATGGAAGTTTTTATTTGGTTTAATTATAAATGGAATACTAACTTATATTTGCTTTAAAATATCGTTAAATTTTGAAAAAGGAGAAACTGACGTTGATAGATAAAAAGAAACTTGAAAACATTTTATTGAAAGTACAAAAGCCAGGTAGATATACTGGTGGAGAATTGAATAGTGTGATAAAAAAGAATGCTAATATAAGATTTGCGTTTTGTTTTCCGGATGTGTATGAGATTGGGATGTCGTATCTTGGAATGAAAATACTTTACGAACTTCTTAACAGTCAAGACGATGTGTGGTGTGAGAGAGTTTTTGCTCCATGGATTGATATGGAAGAACAAATGAAGAAAAACGATATTCCGCTTTATGCCCTGGAAAGTTTTGATGCAGTTTCAGACTTTGATTTTATTGGATTTACACTTCAATATGAACTATCATACACTAATATTTTAAATATGTTGCATTTGTCAGGAGTTCCACTTAAATCATCTGATCGTAGTGGGTTATCCCAGATAGTAATAGCTGGTGGTCCTTGTGCACACAATCCGGAACCACTTTCAGCGTTTGTGGATATGTTTGTAATAGGCGAAGGTGAAGAAGTGATGCTCGAGATCATGGACGTGTATCGAAAACATAAAAAAGCTTCATCTACGCGTGAAGAGTTTTTATACGAAGTTAGCCATGTAAAAGGTGTATATGTTCCGAGCTTATATGAGGTTGAGTACAACGAAGACGATACTATAAAAAAGTTTAGAGCGATAGGTGATGTACCAGAAAAAATTTGTAGGCGTGTTATACTAGATTTCAATAATGCGTTCGTGTCAACCAAACCAGTAGTACCAATGATTGAAATTGTACATGATCGAGCGGTTGTGGAAGTAATGAGAGGGTGCATGAGAGGATGTAGATTTTGTCAAGCGGGGTACATATACAGACCGAAACGTGAGAGATCAGTTGAAAATGTAAATAATCAGTGTAAAAATTTGTGTGAATCTACTGGATATGATGAAATATCATTGTCGTCACTTAGTTCTACGGATCACAACTATATTAATGAACTAATCGATAGGATTAATTCATGGGGGAAAAATGCTCAAATAAGTGTGTCACTACCGTCAATGAGAGTGGATAGCTTTTCAGAGGAACTTATGAGCAAATTGAAAAGCATACGTAAAAGTGGGCTAACTTTCGCTCCGGAAGCTGGGACACAAAGGCTTCGTGATGTGATAAATAAAAATGTTACACAAGATGAACTAAAAAAAACAGTTCGAATAGCTTTCGATGGTGGTTGGAATAGAGTTAAACTTTATTTTATGATAGGGCTTCCAACTGAGACACATGAAGATCTCGTAGGAATAGCAAATTTAGGTCAAATGGTAGTGGACGAGTACTATCACTCGGAAAATCGTCAAAAAGGTAAAGCAGTATCAGTTACGCTTAGTGCTTCAACTTTTGTACCAAAACCATTTACTCCGTTTCAGTGGGAAGCTCAGGATGATATTGAAACGGTGCATAAAAAACAAGCTGTGATAAAAAATTCAATAAAATCACGTAAGATTTCTTTTAATTGGCATGATGCTGATACGAGTTTTATGGAAAGCGTTTTTGCGCGAGGCGATCGTAGGTTATGTGATGTTCTATTGAAAGCACACGAACGTGGATTGAAGTTTGACGGATGGTCGGATTGCTTTAGTCTTGAAAGATGGCTTGAGGTGTTTCGAGAATGCAATATTGATCCGAAGTTTTATGCGAATAGAAAGAGAAGTTTCGAAGAAATTTTACCGTGGGATCATATAGATATGGGTGTAACAAAATCCTTCTTGAGACAGGAATGTGAACGTGCTAAAAACGCTATACCTACACCAAACTGTAAAGAACAATGTTCAAATTGTGGGGTGGGTTCTTATAAAGGAGGAATTTGTTGTGAAAAACGTTAGGGTTTGGTTTGAGAAGGATAAACAAGCTCGTTTCATCTCGCATCTCGATCTTAATCGATGTATGTTAAGAGCAATAAATGCCTCAAAAATTAAGATTTGGCATACAGAAGGATTTAACCCGCATCCGTTTGTTACTTTTGCTTTACCGTTACCTCTTGGAGTGAAAGGTGTAAGGGAAGCTATGGACATGAGATTGCTGGAGGATTGCAACGACATACCAAGTAGAGTGAATAAATACTTACCAGAGGGAATACGTGTCTTGGAAGTTAAAGATCCGGAACTTAAACCAACTGACATCGCATTTGCAAGGTATGAAGTAAGTTTAGATTTTATGAATATTGATACGATAAAAGAATTTTTAGCTCAAGAGACTATTTTAGTTGAAAAAAAGACAAAATCATCTGTTCGTACGATAGATCTAAAAAAATACATAGATTGTAGAGACATAAAAATAACTAATGATTCAGTGACAATTGAACTTATTTTGCCAGCAGGAAGTAAACTTAATATATCGCCAATATTGTTTGTAAACGCACTTTTTAAATTTTCTGATCATGAGTACATGTATTTTATTGTAAGACGGGAACTTTTAACTGAGGATAAGTTTGTATGGAGGTAGCTTATGGGTCGAATAAATGTTTTAGATAAGCACTTGGCGGAACTTATTGCTGCAGGTGAAGTAGTGGAACGTCCAGCGTCTGTTGTTAAAGAACTTTTGGAAAATTGCATAGATGCTAAGGCAAAGACAGTGACAGTAGAAATCCAAAACGGAGGTATAACACTTATTCGTGTTACCGATAATGGAATTGGAATTTCACGTGATGATGTGCCAAAAGCTTTTCTGAGAAACGCAACAAGTAAAGTTTCAAATCAAGATGACCTTGAAAAAATAGCTACTTTAGGGTTCAGAGGGGAGGCACTGGCGTCAATATCTGCTGTGGCAAAAGTGGAGCTTTTGACGAAAGTAAATGATGAAGAACTTGGGACTAGGTATGAAATAGAAGGTGGAGAGGAAATTACTTGTGAGGACTGCGGGACAGCTCAAGGTACTACAATAATAGTTCGAGATATTTTTTACAATACTCCGGCTAGAATGAAGTTTTTGAAAAAAAATGTTTCAGAGGCGAACGCGGTTGCAGCGGTTGTTGATAGAATTGCGCTTTCATATCCACAGATATCGTTTAAATTTATACGTGATGGTAAGCAAACTCTGAATACTTTAGGTGATGGGAAAATTAGTTCATGCATATATTCTGTTTATGGAAAAAGCTTTTTGGATTCACTTATGCCATTAGAGTACGAATTGTCTGGTGTGCATGTGAATGGCTTTATTAGTAAACCAACTGCTGCACGTGCAACGAGAAGTATGCAACACTTTTTTATCAATTCAAGGTATGTGAGAACGCGTACAGCAATGGCGGCACTTGAGGAAGCATATAAAGGTTCTATGATGGTAGGTAAATTTCCAGCGTGTGTATTGTATATCAATGTTCCTTTTGAGGCTGTTGATGTAAATGTGCATCCGGCTAAAACTGAAGTAAGGTTTATTGATGAACGGCCTATCTTTGAAGCGGTATACCATGGCGTGAAATCTGCGTTAAATAAGGATTTACGTGGAAAAGTTATGACTTTAGTGGATGAAAATAAAAATGAAACTAAATTTGTAAATCGTGTTTCTAACGAGAAATCTAAAGTTAACTTACACGATCGAAAAGACCAAGAATCGGAATTGACCTTCAATGATATATCATCTGAAAAAAACTTTTCTGGATTGAGAACATTGACCAACATCACAACTGTTCCAAAAAAAATAAGTCCAATTCAAAGTATTGTAAGCGAAAAGGTACAATTGGGTAAAAGCGGTGATTGTGATAAAAAAATTGAAACTGATGTGAAGAAGCACGATTTACTGAAAAAGGAGTTGGATGAAGAAGAACCGGAGATTTTTATACCAAGAACAGTGCACTACGATGCTGTAGTAGATCGAGAAAAGGATAAAATTTTAGACAAATCAGACGTTTTAACCCAAAGTGATCGAAATACAGTGGACGAAAAAAAATTAGTAAATGAAAAAGTTGTACAACAATTGGAATTCAATTCAATAATAGAAGATGTTAGTGAAAAAATTCCTTCTGCAGCAAAAGTTCAAGGCGAAGTAAGCCGTGTGCAAACAAAAGTGGTGGGAGAAATTTTTAACACGTATATTGTAGTACAGTATGAAAATGATAAAATGATATTAATTGATAAGCACGCTGCACATGAGAGAATGTTATACGAGAAATTAAAAGAAGGACATCCAACTGATTTTGCTCAGATGTTATTAACTCCGGTTACTGTTGTTTTGGAAAAGGGTGAGTTTGATGCTGTGGTATCAAATGCAGAAATTTTAAATGAAGCGGGGTTTGATGTGGAAGCTTTTGGTTCGGGCTCTGTTATAGTGAGGTCTGCTCCTATGTATTTTACTGTACAGGAAATTCCAAATGCAATAGTGGAAATAGCTGGGTATCTTATGAAACATAATAAAAATATTAGTACACAAAAAAAAGATTGGCTTTTTCATAACATTGCTTGCAGGGCTGCGATAAAGGGTGGAACTCCAATGAAACTAGAAGAAATGATAGATTTTGTGAAAAAACTTGAGCAAAACCCTCAAATCAAGTTTTGCCCTCATGGTAGACCAGTGTCGATAATTTTAAATAAGAAAGAAATTGAAAAAAAATTTGGACGAATACAATAAATTTGGAGTGTGTTATGAATAGAGAAATTTATCTTGACAATAGTGCTACCACAGTTGTATGTGAAGATGCTGCGAAAAAAGCTTTTGAGATGATGTGTACTAATTACGGAAACCCGTCGTCCTTGCATGCGAAGGGGTTAAGTGCGGAAAATTCAATTGATCAGGCTCGTGAGAGTATTGCGATGAAACTTTCAGCTAACGTGAATGAAATTTATTTTACTTCTGGCGGTACTGAAGCTAATAATCTTGCAGTGTTTGGGGTTGTGGACAGGATGAAAAGGCGAGGAAATAAAATTGTCACAACTGCGATAGAACATTCTTCCGTACTAGAATCAATACAAGAATTAGAAAAACGTGGTTTCGATGTGACGTATGTGAAACCAGGGCTTGACGGTAAAATTAATATAAAAGACTTATCTTGTGCAATCGACAAAAATACAATTTTGGTAAGTGTGATGATGGTTAATAATGAAACGGGAGCGAGACAGCCAGTTGAGCATATACGTAAAATTATATCAAGTAAAAAATCACCAGCAATGTTTCATGTGGATGCTGTGCAAGCGTTTTGCAAGACTGATGTTAATGTTAAACGTATAGGTTGTGATCTTTTGTCGGTTACAGCACATAAGGTACATGGCCCAAAAGGAGTAGGAGCCCTTTTTATTTCAAAAAATGCGAAGATTAATCCAATTATATTTGGTGGAGAACAGCAAAGAAAATTTCGTCCAGGAACTGAACCTGTGCCGGCAATTACAGCTTTTGGGATTGCGGTGTCTATGCCGAGTGCATCGCAATATATTGATGAACTAAAGCATTATTGCGTAGAAAAAGTTAAATCAATGAAAGAATTAGCCTTGAATTCTCCGGATGATTCTATTGGTGTAGTTAATTTTTCTGTGCCAGGAGTACGATCAGAGACTCTTTTGCATTATCTCTCTGAAAAAGGTATATTTGTATCAAGTGGGTCCGCTTGTGCAAAGGGACATAAAAGTTATGTACTTGAAAGCATGGGACTTGATGTGAAAAGAATAGATTCGGCTATTCGAGTTAGCTTCTCTCGATATAATACTCGGGATGATGTAGACGATTTAATGTATGCTATTGGTAATTTAAAATTAGTTCGTTCGTAAAAGAAAAAATGTGTGTAAAGTAAGTGTTTCCAGTATAAATGTCAAATGAGGGATTTCTTATGAAAAACAAGAGAAAACTGATTTTTTCAATAGTTACGTTATGTGCTGTGATGGTTGCATTTTGTATTTTGTTTGATTTTCGTACACTTACGTTTAAGGATGTTAATCTTGAAAACATAATGAGCAGTGAGAGGGCAATATCGTCTGATGATATGTCCGTGCATTTTATAAATGTTGGTGCAGCTGATAGCGCATATGTTACTTGTCACGGTCACAATATTTTAATTGATTCAGGTGATGTTTCACTGTCTGATCAGGTACTTGAGTACTTACAGCGTAAAAATGTAAAATCACTTGATTTAATAATAGTATCGCATCCGCACCTTGATCATATTGGAGGAATGCCTGCAGTGATTCGCAATGTGAATGTAGGACGGTTTATTATGCCGATACTTCCTGATGATATACTTCCTCTAACAAAAACATATACTCAGATGCTTGATTGTCTTTGTGAAAAAGGAATTTCTGTGGAAACGCAGGTTCCTGGCACATCTTTTTCAATTGGCAATGTTAGGTGTGAAATTTTTGCTCCACTTAGTAATTACGAGGATGTGAATGATTACTCGATAGTTGCGAGATTGTCATATGGAAGTGTTAGATTTTTGTTTACTGGAGATGCTCAGGAAAAGTCTGAGAATGATATACTTAAACAAAATTATAATATTTCAGCGGATGTACTTAAAGTGGGACATCATGGGAGCAAAACTTCAACGACGGATGCGTTTTTAAGTGCAGTGTCACCAAAGTATGCGGTGATTTCATCTGCACCTTCGAAACACGGACATCCACATAAAGTTATAGTAAATAAATTAAACAAGAGAAATATAAATGTCCTTCGTACTGATACTAATGGTACGATAGTAATATCAACAGATGGTAATAAAATACAAGTTAACACGGAAACTTAATTGTTGTATAGGAGAATTAAAATGAAAAAAGTAGATATCTTTACTGATGGGGCTTGTAGTGGAAATCCGGGTCCAGGTGGTTGGGGTGCAATATTGCGATTCAATGATCAAGAAAAAGAGTTAAGTGGGGGAGAACCATCCACTACAAATAATCGCATGGAAATGAGTGCGGTTATAAATGCATTGAATGCGTTAAAAGAACCTTGTGAAGTGAATTTGTATAGTGATTCACAGTATGTATGCAATGCCATCACGAAAGGTTGGGCTAAAAAATGGCGTGAAAATAATTGGATGAGAAATAAAAAGGATCCAGCGTTAAATTCGGAGCTTTGGGAACAAATATTGGATCTTTGTGATGTGCATAAAGTAAATATTCATTGGGTGAGAGGTCATGATGGTCATATGGAAAATGAAAGATGTGATGCATTAGCTGTATCACAATCAAAAAAATTTGCACAGGTGGCGAAATGAAAATTAATATATAGTTGCAAAAAAGTCTAAAAATAAAAATCACGTATATATTTGTTCAAAAAAACCATGCCAAATATTTATTTTTGGGGTTTGTTCTGAAATTTTTTTTGTTGTAAGTTTTTTGTGTGTTTTTACGTATATTTAAATATAGTTTATCTTAAGAACTAAATGCCAAAGGAAGTGTTATTATGACTATACGTGAACGGACAGAAAAATTTGAAGAACAACATTTGTCTAAGTATGCGGCACTATCTTCGTTAAGTAAAGGTCGACTTTATCCAGGTTTAAAGGAGTGCAATATTAGGACCTGCTTTCAACGCGACAGAGATAGAGTACTTCATTCTAAGGCATTTAGACGACTTAAGCATAAAACCCAAGTTTTTATTGCACCAAAAAGTGATCATTATAGAACACGTCTTACGCATACTCTAGAAGTAGCGCAGATAGCACGTACGGTTGCACGTGCACTGAGGTTGAATGAGGATTTGACAGAAGCTATTGCGTTGGGACATGACCTAGGTCATACGCCGTTTGGACATTCAGGCGAAAGTGCGCTTGATAAGTTGTCTCCGGTTGGATTTAGACATTTTGAACAAAGCCTGCGAGTTGTAGACGTGCTTGAAAAGAACGGTAAAGGATTGAATCTTACATTGGAGGTTCGTGACGGGATATTGTGCCACACTACTGGAAAAGAAGCTTTTACTATGGAAGGGCGTTTGATAAAAATTGCAGATAAAATTGCGTATATTAATCATGATATAGATGATGCGGTGAGTGCAGGGATACTTGAAATAAATGATATACCGACAAATATATTAAGAGTACTTGGATATACTTGCAGTGAGAGAATAAATATGTTAGTGAATTCATTAGTGAAAAATAGCTGTGGGGAATCTCTTTTTATGGACAGTAAAACATGGAAAGTGTTTATGAATTTATATGACTTTATGTATGAAAAAGTGTATCTCGGGAAGTGTACTGACCAGGAAAGAAAAAAAGTGCCGTTGTTTATGGAATGTATGTACAATTATATAAAAAGTTGTCCGGAAGAATTTTTAGGAGATTTAGAGTATGTGCTTGAAAGTGATGGAGTAGATAGGGCAGTGTGTGATTACATTGCAGGGATGACAGATCAGTTTGCAAAAAAAGTTTTTAGTGATATTTTTATACCTCGACAATTGTTTTAATGAGGTTTAGTGATCATTTCTTATAATTTGCTTATTAAGTGAAGTGAGAAATGAATTTGAGAAGTGCAAAAGAGTTTTTTAGGAGGATTAAGCGTATGGGCAATGTAAAGGAATCGAATAAAGATAATTTAATGAAGAAAATTACTGAAAAGGGTAAAATTTCAGGTAAAATAAAAGAAAAAGATATAATAGATACTTTTGATCAAGTGGACATTGATTCTGATAATATTGAAAAAATATACGACTCGCTTGAGGATGAGGGTATTGATATAATTTCAGATATGGATCCGAGTTACGAAGATTTGGGGGATATTTCTCTTGAGGAACTCGAAAATATAACTGAAAAAGATGATTGGTTTGAAAATGCAGATTTTTTGAGTATAGATGACCCTGTTAAGGCGTATTTGAAAGAGATAGGACGTGTACAGTTGCTGTCTACTGAAGATGAAATAGAATTAGCGGTAAAAGTAGCTGATGGTGATGAGGAAGCTAAGGCAAAGCTTACAAATTCAAATTTACGTCTTGTAGTGAGTATTGCGAAAAGATACCTTGGTAGGGGAATGCAATTTTTGGACCTTATTCAGGAGGGAAATATGGGTCTTATAAAAGCTGTTGATAAGTTTGATTATACTAAGGGATTTAAATTTTCTACGTATGCTACTTGGTGGATTCGTCAAGCGATAACACGTGCAATTGCAGATCAGGCAAGGACTATTAGGATACCAGTGCATATGGTGGAAACTATCAATAAAGTAAAAAAAGCTTCTAATCAGCTCCTTCATGATACTGGTAGAGAACCTACAATTGACGAAATTGCGGATTATATGAAAATGTCAGTTCACAGAGTTAAAGAGATAATCAGAGTGGCACTTGACCCGGTATCACTTGAAACTCCGATTGGAGAAGAAGATGATAGTCATTTGGGTGATTTTATACCTGATGGTGATGCTACGGCTCCTGTAGATGCAGCTTCTCATGCACTATTGAAAGAACAACTTTCTAAAGTCTTGCATACGCTGACGTACCGTGAAGCAAAGGTTTTGCGCATGAGATTTGGTCTTGATGATGGTAAAGCCAAAACTTTGGAAGAAGTTGGGCAGGAATTTAACGTTACACGGGAAAGAATTCGTCAGATTGAGGCAAAAGCACTTAGGAAGTTAAGACATCCTAGTAGAAGTAAAAAATTACGGGATTTTTTAGATTGATTGTTTGTTAGGTGTGTTAGAATTTTGGTATGATTTGATATGGAGGATGCAAAGTGGTGAGCTTTTCTAATTTAAAAAGGACTATTATTATGGTGGTTACTTTGTGTGTAGTAATGAATTTGACGGCATGTAAGAAAAAATCAGCTTCAATTGCTTTTAATCTTGAGAGTGAACCGGTTACATTGGATCCACAAATAGCATCAGATTATTCGTCAAATTTGATAATAATGAACCTTTTTGAAGGATTGACGAGAATTGATGAGAATGGAAATGCGGTTGAAGGGGTGGCAGAATCATGGGAAACAAATGAAAATAAAACTAGATATGTGTTTCATTTGAGAAAGGATGCAGTATGGTCTGATAAGGATTCCTCAAGGGTAACAGCTAATGATTTTGTTTTTGCAGTAAAACGTGCTATTAGTAAAGGAACGATGTCTTCTAGGGTAAGCGACCTTTATTGTATAAAAAATGCTCAGCTCATAAACCAATCTGATGGAGATATTTCTACTTTGGGAATTTCAGCTCATGATGATTATACTTTAGTATTTGATTTGGAGTCATCGTATGAAAAATTTCCTGTTATTGTTGCACGAGCGCCTTTTATGCCGTGCCACGAAAAATTTTTCGATAAATGTGATGGTAGCTACGGGAGAGACGCAAAATCTCTTGTGTGTAATGGTCCGTTTAGATTATCAGGTGATGGTGCGTGGTCAGAAAAGAGCATTTCTCTTGTGAAAAATGAAAAATATTTTGGGATACATAATCCAGATTGTAATTATCTTAATTTTACTTTTGGTGATGAATTAAAATCACCAGTTGATTTGCTTGAAAGAGAAAAATATTCAATTCTTAGAGTAACACCAGATGATGCGAGGTTAGCTAAGGAAAAAGGTTTTTGTGTGAATTTTCAAGAAGATGAAGTTTGGGGTGTTGCTTTTAATTTGTCTAACGAGAGTGATTTTAATGATACTTCAGTTCGAAAAACACTTTTGGCAGCAATTGATAGGGATTATGTGTTAAGTGAAGCTTTTTCGTATTGCAATAAAACAAGCAATATAATCATGAGTGATTCAGATGTGGATGGTCAAAATTATCGAAAAGAAGTTGGCGATATTGGTGGGGTTGGATTTGCAGGGCAAGAGGCTGTGGGTATGCTTCAAGGTAAAAAAATACCGAATTTTACACTAAAGTGCCGTGAAAGTGAAAAGGTTATTGTTAGTAAAGTACTTGAGTGTTGGAATAAAAATCTCGGTGGATATTTTAATATGAAACCACTTGATATTTCTAAGTATGGTCAGGTTATTGATTGTGCCGACTATAATGCGATACTTTGTCCATTAAAACCGGATGGAAGTACGCCGCAGGATTTCTTGAAAAAATTTAAATCTGATTCGAATGAAAATATGTGTTGCATGTCAGATGGTAAATATGATTCTTTGGTTAATGATATTGAATCGAAAAAAGATGTGAATTTAAAAATAAATGCTATATTGATAGCAGAAAAGTATTTGCTTGAAAATGGAGTATTTTATCCATTATACACTAGCGGAAAGATATTTGCAATTAATCCAAAAATATCAGGTGTAATCTTTCATCCGTATGACGTTGGTGTAGATTTTACAAATGTTAAATTTGGATAAGTATGGTCCTTTGTAGTTGATGCAAAGGACTTGATAATTTTTTATAAGGTGGATTAGTATGTTTGAAGATTTGAAAAAAGAGTGTTTGCAGTGTACAAAGTGTGATTTGTGTAAAACTCGGCATAATGTGGTTTTTGGGGTTGGAAGCGAAAATGCAGAGGTTCTTTTTATAGGTGAGGGACCAGGTGAAAATGAAGATTTGCAAGGTGAGCCTTTTGTGGGAAGGGGTGGTAAGCTTCTCGATAAAATGTTAGCAGGAGTGGGGCTTGATCGGCATAAAAATATTTACATAGCTAATATCGTAAAATGTAGGCCCCCACATAATAGAGACCCTTTGCAGGAAGAGCAGGATGCTTGTATAGGGTGGCTTAGAACACAGACTAAGCTTCTAAAACCTAAAATTATTGTTTGCCTTGGTAGAATTGCTGCTATGAAAATTATTAAGCCAAACCTAAAGATTACCCGTGAACATGGCATGTTCTTCGAGAAGGGCGGGATTTTTATGATGCCAATGCTTCATCCAGCGGCAATTTTAAGAAATCCAGCTTATAAACCGGAAGCTTTTGAGGATTTCTTGAGACTTCGAGATAAGATAAATCAGATATGTGATCATACTTTTTTATGTGAAAGTAAATAAACTGTATAAGTATTGAATGCGTAGTGTTTAACTTTACAAAAAATGTTGTACGTTTAAAGTACAATTGTATAGACTTTAAGTGAAAGTGTTAGTTTGAATGGATTTATGAAGAAAACAAGGAAAGGCGGAAAAATATGAAACCAACAATATCTATAGGAGAACAAAGCTTTGAGC
>CATZCM010000002.1 GCA_958417225.1 uncultured Eubacteriales bacterium
AAGAGCACAGATGCGGAAAACTAGCGTTGATTGGGGGTGGAACCCTTTTAGATTTTTGCAATCTATTGAGATAAGATAAAAATATATTACAGTATGGTTCCTTTAAAAATAAACAGCAGTGATTTCGAAAAATTCTGATAAATTTCGCGGTGGAGAAAAATCAATCTAAACTGATAACTTTTTCTCCACTTATAGTTATACAAGTATATTTAGAATTTGAAAGGATTGATCATGATGAGTAAACAACCTAAAAAAATATTAATAACAGCACTAATAGCAGGAATTATTCTAGCTGGAGGGATAATAACTGAACTTCCCACAACAATGAAGGTATGCGCAGTGTACGACAAAGATCTAGAATATGATCCAGATGCAAAACCTAACATAAGGGGAATCCATAATTTAAAAGATTTGCGTTTAGAAATGAAAAGACTCCATTGGTTTTCCGTGTGCAAGACGTGCTTGGGTGGATTCAACGATGAGGGTACCTTTGGCGTTTCATCTGAAGAAAAACTTAATGGGAAAAAAAGTGGTAAGTGGATAGTGTACAAATGCTGGGATCGGGCGGACTATGATGTTATAGGTGAGTACGATGATGAGGGAGTTGCTTGCAGAGTATTTTTGCAACTTCTTCAAAAAAGAGCACAGATGCGGAAAACTAGCGTTGATTGGGGGTGGAACCCTTTTAGATTTCTACAATCTATTGAGATAAGATAAAAATATATTAAAGCTATAAAAAAATTGCATAATTTACAACTTTTCGCATTTACCAAGTTATAAGTTATGTTTCCTACTTTTATCTGCATTTTTAAATGTTTTATTTTTTTGAAACACTTAGTACTGAATTTTTTCCTTTAATCTTTTCTTAGAAAAACGCCGTTGCCGATCTTCTTCTAAAATCAAGTTAAACGTATGATTAGTTGCGTCAAACTCCTTAGAATAATATACTCTAAATAGGAGAAAACCACGATCATCTGATTCATATACTAGCCACATGTTTTTTTCAGGGCGTACCCCTATTTAGTTTTTCCCGATCGACATCCCTCCAAAATTCACGTGAAGATATTTAATTTTAATCGTTCTACTGTTTCCCGTAACTTTGATATAGTGGCAATTTGCTTAGGTAGTACACTTTTGTCTTTTGGATCGTCACGTTCAATAACAAGCTTTTCGTATGCATTTTCTTTATATATGTCAGTTATGTCTATTTTCTCTACAAAACCAAGTTGAATGTAGTATTCTAACCATATTGGAAGCTTTATTTGTACAGCCTCATTACCATCGTCTACGTTATAAGAAAATGCTAGTTGAATTTTTCCCTCATACATTGCAAAATCAGAGACAAGTAAATCCGATTTGTCTACGTTTCCTTTTAAACGTCGGATTTTATCTAAAATATCAGAAACTAAATCTGTATCATCTGATTGAATAATTGCATTAAATATGTTTTCAGCTGTAATATCCTTCTTCACTATATATTTATGATATGAAAGCTGATTATTGATATATGGTAGTGCACGTTTTTCAAATTCATACGGTGTACCATCTGGGTTCATAGGTGACACAAATAATCTCCGTGGTGTATCATAACGGTCAAATTTCATTTCAGCTCTGATTATGAGACACTCCTCTTAGTATCACGATCTATGATAAATCCATCGTTGTCTGGCCAGTTAAGTTTAGGAATACCGTTGTTACTGAAAATATCTCTAATAGGTTTTGGACGCTGAAATCTGAAACGGAACAGATGGAACTTTGATTTCATTAAATTTATCCAGTTCTGCTCAGAATTTTCGATACACTGTAATTTTTGGCATTATGTACCAGCTATTTCAGAAACCCACTTTTGATTTTCGAATAGCGCACCGATAAATCCTTAATTTTATTTACATCACAGCCGATAAGTTCTGTTACCGCAGCAATTTCCGGTGATGCCTACATTTCACTTGCCACGAAGGGGGTAACCGTAGCGGTAATTTATTTGGCATCACCCGGCTCTCTTGTTCCGTTGTGGATACAAAAAATAGCAGATGCATCATAATTTGTATATTGGCACAATTGCGTCAGATTGACATTGAATGTCGAAATAAAGACGTTGAAGTTCTATCGCGAAATTTCTTTGTCGGTCGATAAAAAATTTTCACAGGGTATGAAAGCTTCTTTGATGGTGTCAACTGTAATATCCGGAAATTTCTTTTGACTGGTTATTTGTGTAATGACGTTGTACAATCCATCCAAAGGTTTTGTTCCAAGCTATGATACCCGTCTTTCGTTTTTGTATTGGCTGAAAGATGCAGTTGAAATACCCGATAAATTGCAAAGTTCTTTTGCTGTGCAGGAAAGAGCTCCATATGCTCATTCAATTTGTGATTAAAACTCGTAACTATTGCCACACTGCGGTTCATTTAGCAATATTATAATGAATTTCTTTAAAAAATGAAAGAGGATTTCTACGCAAAATTCCAAAAGAGTCAATTGACACTATGGAAAATCTGTTGAAATTATACTTTGTAATATGCTAAGATAATGATGTGAAATTCGATATACCCACAAGGTGATAGTAATTCTGTAATTACCACTGGTCGAACAACGTGGCAGATAAGTAACTATATCAACGGATTAAAAACTACTGATATTTTTATGCGTCGACAGCCGCAGAAAGGAGCAATCAATATTAAATCTGATTCGAAAAAATTATTATCCATGCTGCTCACGCTGTGTATGGTGCTGTTGCTGGTACCATTTACGGTAGACCTCACCGTCATTGATAGGGCCGATTTCACCTTTACCAAACCGTCTTACAATGTAGGTGAGATCTCGAAAATATTGGCAATTGCAACAAGCAGCAACGCACACTACACGATTTACGATGAATTAATCAAAGAAGTATCTTACTATTCTGGCTGTCAGCAAGCATACGCTGACCGTTGTTTACAGTTACGGTGAATGCAGCACCAATTTCGAGATCAAGGCGACGGGCAACACGAATTTGGGCAGAGATACGAAGCCTGATAATACTTTTTCTCCACAGGTTGGTGATAACAGCAACCTTGCTTTGTGGTTTGCTCCGCTGGCAGCCAACATATTGGGTTTGGCAGGAATCACTGTTTACAGCAAAAGAAAAAATTAAGACAATGGCCTTAAAAAAAGGCTAGATAAAGGAGGAAACCTTATGAAAAATCAAAAAAAAGACCTAAACAAAAAAATTAAGGAGGGAAAAGTTAGTATGAAATTGAAAACCGCATTTTTGATGTTGTTCATAACAATATTCAGTATCTCAGGCATAATGACAGTAGATTCTGCAACAATTAGTGATGATGGCAAATATACGTTAATACTAACTAGCAATGAAGAAAATGCTAGTATTGATGGTGAAAGCGGAAAGATTTTAAGATTTAATGTCGCAGAAGGAGAAACAACAGTTAAATTATCTGAATTAACAAAGGGAATTGTACCTTTCAATAGAAGAACTGAATTTTCGTATTGGGGAAGTTTTACGGGCGAAAAAACTAACGAAGAAATAGCGATAACTGATTTTAGCTGGAGTGGTAATTTTGAGGGCAAACCATACACAAATGGATTGACTCTTTATGCAAAATTTTCTGATAAATTATTACAAGGAACTGGTACGTATTATTTAACACTTGATGCATTTGCTGGTAAAGTACATGGACAAAGCATTGTAAATTTAACAAGTAAAAGTACTGGATTTAAAACAGTTGATTTAACAAAATATACACCAGTAAGAGAAGGATACACATTTAAAGGCTGGGATTTAGATGGGAAAATTGTAACTTCTATTGATTCTAGCTATTTTGCTAATCGTGATTGTGTAACAGTAACTGCTACATATACTCAAGATACTTTTAAAGGTGATGGAATTGTATTAATCTTAAATGCTAATGGTGGTACTATTGATGGTAAAGCATTTAACAAATATGATTATCTAGGTGGTGGAAATTCAGGAACAAACATGTCACTTTTACCATACATTCCAATAAGAGAAGGATATACTTTTAATGGTTGGAATACTAAAAAAGATAGTAGTGGTGAAAACTATAAGTATGTTTACTGGAGATTTTGGGATAAGAATGAAGAAACAGATAAAGAATTTGAAAAAGATACTTTAATAAAAGAAGAAAGTGGTTATGAAAGATATAAAAATGTAACTTTATATGCTTCTTGGACTAAAATTTCAGGAGAACCAGGACAACCAATTAAAGAAACAGTAAAGGAAATTCAAAGCACAGGAGAAACAAAAGCAAAAATTGAATTTGCAAAAGAAGTTAGCAAAGACTACAAACTAGATATTAAACCAATCGAAGTCAAAAAAGAGTTGGCAGACAAAAATGTAAAAATCATAGCAGACATCAAAGTGTTAGACGGAAACAATGTTGTAAAAATCAGTGATACCAAAATGAAAATCCGAATTGCACTGCCGGAGGATTTAAAAGGATATGACAAATACGAAGTTGCTTACATTTTAAATGATGAAATTCAAGAAACAATACCTGCTATGGTAGAAGATGGTTATATTGTATTTGAAACAAGCCATTTAAGTCAATATGGAATCATAGCAACAAACACCGATTTTCACAATCACAGTTATGGTACAGCATGGAAGTATGACGAGACAAATCACTGGCACGAATGTGCTTGTGGCAACAAGGCAGACAACGCTGTACACGATTTTAGGTGGGTTGTTGACAAAGAAGCGACTGAAACTGAGAAAGGCTCTAAGCACGAGGAATGCACTATCTGTGGTTACAAGAAGGCTGCCGTTGATATTTCGGTAACTGATTATGAAACCAAGCTGACAGATCAGGGCAATAAGATCGATAATACCACATTGCCTAAAACTGGAGATACAAGCAATATGCTTCTGTGGATCGCATTACTGTTCGTCAGTGGCGGTGCAGTCATTAGCACCACGGTTGTAAGCAGAAAGAAAAAGTATAACAGATAACAGAACAGATTAACCCATGTGGTGGCTATCGGAAACGGTAGTCGCCGTTGTTTTTTGAATGGAAAAACTTTTTAGTAAGCTCCGTTTTTCTAAGAAATATTTAAAGAATAGTTGACGGACGGGCGTTCTATATGTTATACTGTATCCTTTTCTCATAGCGGAGTCCACAACTGAATATCTGAATGAAATTCAAAGCATTCGCCGAAAGAGATTGCGGCTGTGCTGTTCCTAGCAGTGTTTGCCTGCGAAACGGAAAAAAACAGACATTGAAGGTTTCTGAATTGAAGATCCGGTACATAGTTTCATCAAATGTATGGTAAGAGCTTTTCTCACGCCGATTTGATGTGCTGTATAGCGGTTTTTTTACCGTTATAGTTGTCGTTCACAGAAAGTTTACAAAATTTCTTTTATCAAAACGGTAAAAAAGTTTCCAATTAATAAGTGGGGACAAAAAATCCGAAGATCCTTACTGGAAAAGAAAGTGGCAAGTGGATAGTGTACAAGTGTGGAGAGCGTGCAAACTATAAGATTATAGGCAAGTACGGTAACGAAGAGGTTGCTTGCAGAGTATTTTTACAACTTCTTCAAAAAAGAGCACAGATGCGGAAACCTATTGATGATTGGAAGTGGAACCCATTTTTGCTACTAGACTCTATTGCGATAAAATAAAAGCATATTAAAATTATAAAGAAATTGCATAACTTACAACTTTTCACATTTGCCAAGTTGTAGGTTATGCTTATTTCTTTTATATGCATTTTTTTATGTCTTATTCTTTTGAAACACTTAGTATCAAATTTTTCCATTTAATCTTTTCTTAGCGAAATGTTGACGACGACAATCTTTTTCTAAAATTAAGTTAAATGTGTGATTAGCCGTATCTAATTCTATATCGTAAATGAGAACAATCCGCTATATTTTAAGAGGAGGAATGTTATAAATTTTCATTTTTGAGTGCATCGATAGGATTATCTTTTTTTATTTTGTTCATTGAGTAGAGCATAGTTGAGAACACAACTGCAAATATACTCAGGGTTGCAATTCCAATGGCTGTTAATGGTAAGTGGTATGTGGTTTCATATGATGATCTGACAGCTTTATAAATTAAGTACGTTACAAGAGCAGATACAGGTAATCCGAAAATTAGTGCTTTGGAACCATACAATATGCATTCATAGTTCATCATTTTATCAAAGTCTTTTTGTGACATACCGACTGATTTTAGCATTGCAAATTCTCTGCGTCTTAGGTTGATATTTGTAGATATGGTGTTAAATACATTAGCTGCTACTATTAGTGAGATCAAAATGATAAAACCATAGGAAAACACTTTAATTATGGTTAAAATATTATTTGTTTTTTCTATGGGAGCAGATGAATCATAAAAAGAATAACGGTAAACATCATTTGCTTTTAGAACTGCATCGAGGTTCTCATAGCTTGCAGCATGTTTATCTGACGTAAGGTAAAAATTGGTGAAATCGAAGCGGTTTCTTAAACTTTCGAATTGCATTGAATAGACATATTCTAGTGAACTTTCTGGATAGATTGTTGTTATTGTAGCGTTGTTTGGAATATAAAATGGAGCTTCTGTTATAGTTTTACCTGTTTTCAAAGTTAAGTTTGTATGAGCCTCATTATATGGTATTTCTAAAATGTCTGTTTCATCATTGTTATTTTGGTAAAGACAGTATAAGGTTCCGTTGTCTTTTGGTTTTGTATACATATACTTGTATCCTTCGATTTCTTTAGGAACAAGACATGGAATGTCACACTTATCTTTTAAGATATTTAACTTTTCAGTTTTATTTGTGTTAGAGTTATATTGGTGGTGATTATCGAGAACAATTCCAAGAGGTTGTTCATGATTAAAGTAATCGGATTCTTTCAGATTGTACTTAGCTAATAACTTTTTGAACGTTGCGTCGTTGACAAAACACGTAGAGCACTCAATGTTTTTAATACTTTTGTGATCATGTAGATTAAGGTAATCTTCTGTAAAGTACTCGTTTGATATTGATGTATCAAAGTATGTATATGTTACATATGCACCATCTGTTACGTATTTATCTGACAATAAAAGTTTTAATATTTCACTTGGATTTTTTCCATTCATATCCTTATTATCCATCCGTAGGGATAAATCATATTTTGAAGGCGGCATTTCGTAGCTTGCTATTTCGAAAAGATAATCTGTAAGTGCAGAAGCAGATATAAATAAAACAATACTTATGAAAAGGCTAATGACAGTTGTCCTATATTTCCTTTTACTTCTTTTGTAGTGCTTGCTAGCGATAACTCCAGGTAATCCAAAAAGTTTATATGTAAGTTTAGGTGTTTTGCTTGGTTTATTTTTTGATTTTATATCCATATTTTGACGAATTGATTCTATTGCAGAAATTTTGTTTATTCGTCTTGAAGGGATCCATGCTGAAATGAAAATTGTGATAAGAGAAAAAATTGTTGCAATAGCAATCGCTTCCCAGGATATACAAACTTTCATAGGTACATTATAGTTTCCAAACAAATTAGAAAATTTATCTCCGATAAGGAGTAAAGTTATCCATATACCACTAATACCGACAATTATACCAAGAGGTATCCCTATAGCACTAACGGAAAGAGCTTCAAATAATACCGTTTTTCTTAACTGTTTCTTAGTTGCTCCGATTGAGGAAAGTAATCCAAATTGTTTTGTCCTATCGGAAACTGAAATGGCAAATGCATTATAAATAAGGAAAATGGATCCAATCATTATAAGGCCGATTACAATTAAGGCTAATTTAATTAACATATTAGTGGCCTGTGTATATGGGGGTATGCTTTCAATAGATAATAATGGCATGTTATGTGTTGTGTCATAAAGGTTTAATTCTTCTTCGATTTTTTTAATATTTACTCCTTTGTTTACTTTAAAATATACATTGAAGACAGTTTCATTTGTGAATTCTTTATCTGGGGCTGTTAATGCTGTGTAAGCAGGGGCTGTAGGTGATTCCCAGCTTGGATACTTATAAGTACCAACAACTGTATAAGTTCTTGTTTCTTTGATTTCGAAGGTTTCATCATTGTCGAAAAACTTAGTGTTCTGAACTAAGGGCATTTCATCAATAATTCTGTAACCGATATCTAGTTTAATAGTATCGCCAATTGAATAGTTAACATTGCCATCATAAAAAAAGTTTTCAGGAAGAATTATTTCATTTGAATTTTGGGGAAGATGTCCTGATATTAAGTCTACAGTAAACATTTGGCAGTATTCATCCATATTGCCACCCATTATGTGTATATAAGGTTTATGGGAATTTTTACTATCAATTTTAGAATACCCAAGTACTTGGGCATATGAGACTTTCGAAACTTGGTTGGAATTGCTAATGTCATTGTATTTTTGAAACTCGGTAGTAGTTATAGAATCATGCCAATCACCAGTTTCATGGATGATAAAATTGTGAGCATAGTTTTTCATACTGTAGCAAAATGTTGTTATTGCGCATATCAGTGATACTGATAGCATAACTCCTATGATGGTTACGGTGGTTCTGGTTTTGTTCTTTTTTAACGACTGAAGAGTTACTTTATTAAGTACATTCATTTGTGTGTCACCTCGTCACGAATAATTTTTCCGTCCTCAATGGCAATAATACGATCTGCTTGCAAAGCAATGCTTTCATCGTGGGTTATTATAATTAAGGTTTGATTGTATTTTTTGTTAGATATCTTCAACAATTCAATGATTTCCTGGCTGTTTTTAGAATCTAGATTCCCGGTGGGTTCGTCGGCTAACACGACAGATGGCGCATTCATTAGGGCCCGTCCAATGGATACGCGTTGTTGTTGACCTCCTGATAGTTGATTTGGCAAATGGTTTTCTCGTCCTACAAGATTTAGAGTGTTTAACAATTCATTAAATCTGTCCTGATTTACCTTTTGTTTGTCCATAAGCACAGGCAGTGTAATGTTTTCTGTTACATTAAGTACAGGTATCAAATTATAAAATTGATAAATGAGTCCGACTTGCCGGCATCGAAAAATTGCAAGTTGTTCATCGCTTTGTGCATAGACGTCTTGTCCGTTCATATAAACCTTTCCACTAGTTGGTTTATCAACTCCACCTATAATGTGAAGTAGGGTTGATTTACCCGATCCGGATGCTCCAATGATAGCGATGAATTCACCGCTGTTTACAGAGAAGGATACGTCATCCAATGCTTTTACCTGGTTTTCGCCTTTGCCGTACGTTTTGCAAATGTTTTCAATTTTTAGTATTTCCATGATGAAGTTCTCCTTTTTTTTATTTATAAATCTATTATACAACATCAAAGTGACTTTGCGGTGACTTTAAAATAACAAAAACGTCACTTAGCTAAAAGGGAATCGAGTCAGACGGTTATCTTGTGAGTTTGAATAATGAATTTCGCATCTTTATAGTTTTGGATTTTTTTTATTTTGATTATGTCGTTGTTGTTTTAAACTTTTTTAACCTTTTAACTATACAAACTAAATTAGTGTTATCTGGATCCGAAATTGTTTGAAATACGCTTTTAATGATAATGACCTTTTTCAAAGTGTATTTATTAATTTTTGGAGCATGGAGGTAAATGACAGGTTTTTCAAATTTGTTTTTGTAAAAAGTGATGATATTTGAGATTTTGCTGTAAAACGAAAAAATTAGATTTGAGATGTATTTATTTGATGTCTTTTTTATTTGGGATAACTGTTACGATAGATGACAGATAAATATCTTTTACTTATGAACACTCTGAACAAAAATATAAAAAGGCTGAGGAATTTTATATTCCCCAGCGGTTTAATAAGAACATGTATAGTTTAAGAGGAGTAATGTTATAAATTTTCATTTTTGAGTGCATCAATTGGATTATCTTTTTTTATTTTGTTCATTGAGTAGAGCATAGTGGAAAACACAACTGCAAATACACTCAAGCTTGCAATCCCAATGGCTTTTAGTGGTAAGTGGTATGTGGTTTCGTATGATGAGTTGACAGCTTTATAAATTAAGTATGTTACAAGAGCGGATACAGGTAATCCGAAAATTAGTGCTTTGGAACCATACAATACGCATTCATAGTTCATCATTTTATCAAAGTCTTTTTTCGACATACCGACTGATTTTAGCATTGCAAATTCTCTGCGTCTTAGGTTGATATTTGTAGATATGGTGTTAAATACATTAGCTGCCGCTATCAATGAAATCAAAACAATAAAACCATAGGAAAATACTTTGATTATAGTTAAAATGTTATTTATTTTTTCTGTGACTTCAGACTGATCATAAAAAACATGAAAGTGAATATCATTTGCTTTTAGGAGTGCCTCAAGGTTTTTATAGCTTGCAGCGTGATTATCTGATGTAAGGTAAAAATTGATGGAATCAAATTTGTTTATTAAATCCATGGCTTGTTTTGAGCGAAAATATTCTAGTGAACTTTCAGGATAAATTGTTGCTATTGGAAAGAAGGTTTGAATATAAAATGGAGCTTCTGTTATAGTTTTACCTGATTTCAAGGTTAAGTTTGTATAAGCCTCACTAGATGGGATTTCCAAAATGTCTGTTTTATCATTGTTATTTTGGTACAAGCAGTATAGAATTCCGTCGTCTCTTGATGCTTTATACATATATTTGTATCCCTCGATTTTTTTAGGAACAAAACCTGTAATGTCACACTTACCTTTTTTTAAGATATTTACCTTTTTAACTTTATTTGTGTTAGAGTTATATTGGATTTGTCTATCGAAAACAATTCCAAGAGGTTGTTCATTATTAAAGTAATCGGATTCTTTCAAGTTGTACTTAGCCAATAACTTTTTGAATGCTGAGTCGTTGACAAAACACATAGAACACTCAATGTTTTTGGTGCTTTTGTCACTTTGACCATCATTTAGATTAAGGTAATCTTCTGTAAAGTACTCGTTTGATATTGATGCATCAAAGCCTGTAGAGATTACATATGCACCGTCCGTTACGTATTTATCTGATAATAAAAGTTTTAATATTTCACTTGGATTGTTTTCATCCATATTTTCGCTGTTTATATTGAGGGATAAATCGTATGTTGAAGATGATATTTTGTGATTTGCTGTTTCAAAAAGATAGTCTGTAAATGCAGAAGCAGATATAAATAAAACAATACTTATGAAAAGGCTAATGACAGTTGTTCTATATTTTCTTTTACTTCTTTTGTAGTGCTTGCTAGCGATAACTCCAGGTAACCCAAAAAGTTTATATGTAAGTTTAGATGTTTTGATTGGTTTATTTTTTGATTTTATATCCATATTTTGACGAATTGCTTCTATTGCAGAAACTTTGTTTATTCGCCTTGAAGGAATCCATACTGAAATTAAAATTGTAATAAGAGAAAAAATTGTTGCAATAGCAATTGCTTCCCAAGATATACAAACTTTCATAGGTACATTGTAGTTTTCAAACAGACTAGAAAATTTATCTCCGATAAGGAGTAAAGTTATCCATATACCGCTAATACCGACAATTATACCAAGAGGTATTCCTATAACACTAACGGAAAAGGCCTCAAATAATATCGTTTTTCTTAATTGTTTCTTAGTTGCTCCGATTGAAGAAAGTAATCCAAATTGTTTTGTCCTATCGGAAACTGAAATGGCAAATGCATTATAAATAAGGAAAATGGAGCCAAACATTATAAGGCCGATTACAATTAAGGCTAATTTAATTAACATATTAGTGAATTCTGTATATGGGGGTATGCTTTCAATATATAATAATGGCTTGTTATGTACTACACTGTCAAGGTTTGATTCCTCTTGGAATTTGTTGATATTTACTCCTTTATTTACTTTGAAATATACATGGAAGACGGTTTCATTCGTGAATTCTTTATCTGGTGCTGTTAATGCTGTGTAACTAGGTGATAGGTATGATTCCCAGTTTGGATACTTATAAGTACCAACAACTGTATAAGTTCTTGTTTCCTTGATTTCTAAGGATTCATTCTTGGTTAAAGGAGGAGTTAAGGAAATTCCATCAATGGATAGAGTATCGGGTCTTTCATTAAATATTCTGTTGCCAATATCTAGTTTAATGGTATCACCTATTGAATAGTTAACGTTACCATCAGAAAAAAAGTCTTCAGGAAGAATTATTTCATTTGAATTTTGGGGAAGGTGTCCTGATATTAAATTTACAGTAAACATTTGGCAGTATTCATCCATATTGCTACCAATTATGTATATATAAGGTTTATGGGAATTTTTACTATCAAATTTAGAATACCCAAGCACTTGAGTATATGAGGATTTCGAAACTTTGTTGGAATTACTGATGTCATTGTATTTTTGAAACTCTGTAGTGGTTACATAACCATGCCAATCACCATATTCATGGATAGTGAAATTGTGAGCATAATTTTTCATACTATAGCAAAATGTTGTTACAGCACATATCAGTGACACTGAAAGCATAACTCCTATGATAGTTACGATGGTTCTGGTTTTGTTCTTTTTTAACGATTGAAGCGTTACTTTATTAAGTACATTCATTTGTATGTCACCTCGTCGCGAATGATTTTCCCGTCCTCAATGGCAATAATACGATCTGCTTGCAAAGCAATGTTTTCATCGTGGGTTATTATGATTAAGGTTTGATTGTATTTTTTGTTAGATATCTTCAACAATTCAATGATTTCCTGGCTGTTTTTAGAATCTAGATTCCCGGTGGGTTCGTCGGCTAACACGACAGATGGCGCATTCATTAGGGCCCGTCCAATGGATACGCGTTGTTGTTGACCTCCTGATAGTTGATTTGGCAAATGGTTTTCTCGTCCTACAAGATTTAGAGTGTTTAACAATTCATTAAATCTGTCCTGATTTACCTTTTGTTTGTCCATAAGCACAGGCAGTGTAATGTTTTCTGTTACATTAAGTACAGGTATCAAATTATAAAATTGATAAATGAGTCCGACTTGCCGGCATCGAAAAATTGCAAGTTGTTCATCGCTTTGTGCATAGACGTCTTGTCCGTTCATATAAACCTTTCCACTAGTTGGTTTATCAACTCCACCTATAATGTGAAGTAGGGTTGATTTACCCGATCCGGATGCTCCAATGATAGCGATGAATTCACCGCTGTTTACAGAGAAGGATACGTCATCCAATGCTTTTACCTGGTTTTCGCCTTTGCCGTACGTTTTGCAAATGTTTTCAATTTTTAGTATTTCCATGATGAAGTTCTCCTTTTTTTTATTTATAAATCTATTATACAACATCAAAGTGACTTTGCGGTGACTTTAAAATAACAAAAACGTCACTTAACCAAAAAGGAACCGAGTCAGACGGTTCCCTTGTAAAATCTGATAATAAATTTCGCACCTTGTGGTTTTTGGTTTTTTGCTTGGATTATGCCATTTTGAGATGTGATTATCATACGTGCTAGCGCGAGGCCAATGCCGAAACTTTTGTTACCAGAATCTTTTCCTTTATAAAATCGTTCAAATATATGAGGAAGGTCTTCTTTTGCAATTCCACTTCCGTTATCTGAAATGATAATTTCAGAGTATATGGCGTTTTCTGTTGCTGATATTTCTATAGTTCCATTTTCAGGGGTGTGTTCCATGCAGTTTTTTATAATGTTTGTAAGGGCTTCACATGTCCATAAAATGTCACCAGAAAAGTCGCCTTTAGCGGATACCTTTAAAATTTGATTTCGTAGTTCAATTGGAACTAGTAATGGGGCAGTTGATTTTTTAAGTAATTCGTTTAGTGGGATCTTTTCCGCTTTAAATTTAACCGTCATTGCATCTAATTTAGAAATCTTCAGTAATGATGTGATTAACCAATCAATTCGGTCAAGGAGTTCATATATCTCACAAAACGATTTTTGTTGACGTTCGGTTGAGATGTTTGGCTCTGAGACGAGGGATAAAAGTAAGTTGATTGAGGTAAGTGGTGTACGGATTTGGTGAGAGATGTCTGCAATAGAATCAACAAGATACATTTTATCATCTTGTAATTGATGTTGTTGCTTACGCAGACGGACAACCATTTTATGAACTTCGTTTTGTAAGAGACTAAGCTCTCCTTCTGTATTTTTTTCAATAGTAATCTGTTGGTTTCCATGCAAAATTTGATTTATATCAAATGTGAATTTAGCTAAACATTTGTATCTTTTGTATGTGGCGATTAAATATACAATTACAAAAATTACGCACACTATAAGCATTAAAAATCCAAATCGCTGTTCAAGCATAAATGCAGTTATAATCGATAGTATAGAAATTAATCCATATATCAGTAATGTTTTTTTTACTTCAGGGTTTCTAAGTAACTTTATCATATATCCACCTTATATCCTAGTCCTCTAACCGTTTTAATAATTGACGGATTTTGAGGGTCGTCTTCAATTTTTTCTCTAAGCCGTTTAATATACACCGTTAGGGTATTGTCGTTTACAAATTCACCTGCGATGTCCCATATAGATTCGAGCAGCTGTGTTCTGGAAAGAACTGCACCACGGTTATTAATAAACATTAGAAGTAAGCGGTATTCAAGCGCTGATAGATATAAATCATTACCGTTTTTGCTTGCAGTGCCTTTTACAGTATCTACTATAATATTGCCTAGATGAATAATTGATTCTTTACCCCCAGTAAGCCGGATAATGTTCTTAATTCTAGTTACGAGTTCTCTTGGTCTAAATGGTTTGGGTATATAATCATCTGCCCCTAATTCAAATCCTGTAATTGTACTGTATTCATCTGCGCACGCAGTAAGGAAAATTACAGGAGTTCCATAAGTGGATTTAATTGCAGAGCAAATAGCAAACCCATTTCCCTCAGATAAAGAGATGTCTAATAGTGCAATATCAAATTGTTCGTTTTCTAATAATTTTAATGCTTCACTTTGTCCTGTTGCATTTTTTACTTTGTATCCTTCGTTGGATAAAAATGTTGTAAGATTTGAAATGATTTTTTTATCGTCCTCAACTAATAGAATTTTTGTCATTTTGTACCCACCACCCTTAAAACATTTTACCTTTTGACACTTTCCCTTTTTATATTATAGCATAAGTATAAGAAAAGCTCAATGCTTATATTATGTTGAGCTTTTCTGTTTTCCAGTGATCAATTAAAACAAATATATTCCAACGGCAAAAAGCATATGGAGGGGCTTTGATCATATACGATAAACATTCCATTCAGTTTGTTTTTTGAAAATCGAGTTAGAACCTAAAATTAGACCCTGAGAAAATTAAACATAGAATATGGAAAATAATAGAGAAATTTAATAGCTAAATGTATCATAAAATTAAAGTATGCGTATAAAAACATTGAAGGCAAGATGAGAAAAAATTTAGAACACCAGAGTATTAGTACATATGGAGATAATCAGTCAAAAAGCATACTATTTTACATTAAACACACTACATTCCAAGTTTAATCGAAATAAATACTTGCCCACAATGAATTTTACAATATATCCATTACATACCAGTATGGACACTAACTATTGAAATCACTGGACTAAACAGCAATTGTGGCAGTACGATCTGGAGACATATGAAAAAAGAAGTACCTTGCATCAATGGGGAATAGTAACATACTCCAAAGATACAAGGTACTGTGATTCAATTTGCTAAAACGTTACGTGAAAATGATATTTGATGCGATTGTAAGGAGTATTAACTAGTACTTTCTGTTTTATAATACTCTATTTTGTATGATAGACTTCCTAAAGTTTCTAGTTGCTCTTTAAATCTTTCTGGAACTCGAACTGTGCAATCAAGAGGGAAACTTTCTCTATCTAAATTGAGTTCTGTTACACGTTCGGGGATAGTAATTGATTTTAATGACGAACAATCTGAAAAGGCTCTTGCTTTGATCGTCAATTTCTTAATGTTTTTGGGGAAGATGATTGATTCTATTGCTGATGACTCAAAAGCGCAATCTTCAATACAAATGGTTTCTAATTTTATATATAAAGACAAATCCAAAGTTTTGAAGTTTTCGCAAGTATAAAAAGCAGATTCTACAATGATCAAGTTTTTAATGTTTTTTGGGAGGAGAATTGGGGTTGTGATTATATCGTTCGGAAACCTCTCGCCAATATAAAGAGTTTCTATTTTTTTATATATAGATAAATCAGGGATTTGTGAATCATTACCTATAATCTCTAAAATTTTGACGTTTTTCGGGATAACTAATAAGCCTATTGATGTCTGATCAAAAGCGTCAGAATTAATGTGAAGATTTTCTAAGCTATTCAGTAAAGAGAGATCAAAATCTGTGAGGTTAACGCACTGAAAGAAGGCTTCTATACCAATTGTTAATTTCTTAAGGTTTTTAGGTAGAATGACTGATTTTATTGTTGATTCCTTAAAAGCATAATGTTTGATGTTAAGAGGTTCTAATTTTTCACTTGAAGATAGATTAAAACTTTCGAGTTTTTCGCAATTCTCAAAAGCGCTTGTGTCAATTTTTAATGTGCTAACATTTATAGGGATAGTAATTGACTTTATTGCTGTCCCTTTAAAAGCCTCGAGACCAATGTAAAAATCTTCTAACATATTTAGTAAAGAGATATCAAAATTCGTGAGATTAATGCACTTAAAGAAGGCGCCTTCATCAATTATCAATTTCTTAAGATTTTTAGGCATACAGAATGACTTTATTGTTGAATTACTAAACGCGTATTTTCCGATTGTTAATTTGTTAACGTTTTTATTAAGGTGGGTGATTAAATTAAGGTTAGAACATTCATAAAAAGCATAATTCCCAATTTTAAGATCTGTTGTACTTTCAGCTTCATTTTCTGTATTGTCTATTGTGACCTTGCTCAATACTTTAAAGTTATAGCAAGCAAATTTTCCTAATCCTGCTACTTTAATTTTGTTTTTGCAAACTGTTATCGTACTTGGTATATATAAATTTTCTTTGTCCTCTACAGGATATAGAATAGCATTTCCATTTTCATCTAATGTATATCTAAATGCAGTATTGGTGTTTTCCTGTGTTAGTGCAAGGTTATTACCAAATGAATTGATATTTATTTCATTAGTACTGTTTATAAATTCGAAAGTTTTTGGACCATTCGAAAAGATTTTAAAAGTATTTAATGAGTTAATATATCTGGCAAAAATAAAATTGGAAACATCAACTTTATTATTATCAATTTGCATGTTTAAACAAGAACGTATTCTTGAGCTATATATGCAATATGTTTGTAATAGTTCCTGAATTCTGGCAGAGTTACTTTCTGCACCTTGAGCGCATTTTAAAAACTTTAAAGCGTGGTATCTGGATAAAAAGTTGCTAGTAACAACTTTACGTGAAGATAATCCGAAATTAAATTTTTTTCTATAATAATCCCAATTTAAGCTTTCTCCGGAAAATAATCTGTAAAAATCTTCTTGGAGATAAATTTTTTCATGTGAGGGTAAATTTATAAGCAATAATGTAAAATCATTTTTACTCTTTTTTATAGTGTTTATTTCCTGCGCTGTTAATTGATCCATTGTAGATGGGTTGTGGTCTGTTTGGGCATGATCGTTACTTTGGAAGATTGAAAAGTTTATATTATCTAGTTCATGGTAAATAATTTTTACTCCATTTTTATTTTTTTTAACATCGCAATCACATTCATTAAACAACTTAAATACGGCTTTTATTGCAGAAATTAAGTCTTGATTATATTCATATTCAAGGCAATTTTGAACTTTTTTATATGCATCTTTTACGTCTTTTTCAGGAAACAATTCTTGTGCACATCGACACATAAATGTGAGCATGTTTCTGTAACCGGTAAATAATTCATAATTTGTATTATTATATTTTAGTGAGGAAATTCCATTTTTTTCTTCTGTTAAGTTACAAATAACATATTCCCATAACGTACGTGTAACGTCGTCTGATTTATCAACACCGACTTCCTTTTGGTGTAAAAAGAACATTTGCAAACGGTCTTTTAAAGGATAAAGTGCCATTGGTGTTCCTTTGTTTTTTATTGCGTTTTTCACTTCGTTGAGTTTGAGTTGTATATCCCTTTCTTGATCAGAACCTTTTTCGGGAAGAACATCTGCCCAGGGATCAGTAAGATTTTTATTTACTCCTTGTGAGTAGATTAATAAGTTCATTACGTGTCGTACAGCGATATCTGCGCAATCGGAAAATGTTTCTGCCTCAAAGGAAATTGTGTTTTTGGCTATGGGTTTGATTAAGTAACATGTACCATTTTGCACAGTTGTTCTTTCGTATGGAGAAAACTTGTTTTTTCTATATTTATTTAATATTGGTAATGTTTCTTCAAGTCTTTTTTTAGCGATGTTGAGTTCTTCTCCGGTTACGATACGTTCGTTTGATAGACTTATGTTATTTAGTTGCTCTGTTAATTTGGAGTAAAATGATGCGATTTGCTCATTTTTATCAAATTTGTCTATAAAATAACAGAGTATAAATCTTTCAGCAGCATATTTAGGGAAAATTCGAATATTTTCGTCTTCTGGCTTATCGTTTTTTTCCTGATAGTCTATCATATGTATAGCATTTTGTATTATGGAAAAAAATGTTGCGATTTTTTTGTTTTCTTTTTTTTCTACTAGTGTAGTATCTCTTTCATAGTTAAGCAGATCGTAATATAATTGTTTTTTTCTATTTTCAAGATTTGTTATTTTTGATAGTTTCTCTTTTATTTTTTTTAATGCATCTCCGTATTGCTTTGCAAAAACGGATTCGTTTGATAGAGTTTTTTGAAAAAAACTATCATAATCATAAGTTGGAGGATTTGCTTCTTTTACCATAGGACACTGACTATTTATGAACCCTTTACCAAATTCGGTCCATTTGGTTAACAAAGTAAATCTTGCGATTGTTTCGGGATCATTATTTCGGTATTTGAATAGGCATATTATCAGATTGGCTATATCTTCAGGAGATGGTTCGCATTTACTTAAATTCGTTATATTAGAGGTTGTATTAATATTTAATTCTCCAGAAATAGAAGGAAAAAGAATTTTCATTAAATTTGAGGATCCAATTCCTCCATCTTTTGAATAATTTCTGGCGTAGGAATTCCCTTTCATAACAATTGAGTCGGTATATCCGTTGTAAAGTCGGACATTTTCAATTACTTTAGTTTCTTTTTCAATGAAAGGATTACAAAGGTTTAAAGCCTCCAAATAGTAAAGTTTTTTATTATTTGAAAGTTGATTTATCAATACTGGGTTTATTAGATTTGACGAAGGGGCTGTGATAGTATCATCAGATAGGGTAGTGACCGGAGTTGTTGCTGTATCCGGTACGGTTTGTGTTGTATCAGTCATAACGTGTGTAGTATCTAATATTTGTTCCCTGTTTAATCCTGATTGTTCTTTTTGGCTGTCTGTGGTTACAGTGTGTGTTTCGATCACCCCACTAAGCGTGTTGGATGATTGTACAGTTGTAGCAATTTCTTCAGTTGTGACAGGCTGTAGCTGATTTAACTTTGGTTGTTCCTTAGTGTTAACTGCAGCGTCGGTAGAGTCTGCTGGTGATTGATTGAGTCTGGGCCTTTTCGCAGGTCTAACTTCAGTTTTTTGGTTAAGTGCAGTTGTTGGTTGTTGATTTGGTACTTGCTGTTTTCCTTCACTAGTTGTAACTGTAGGATTCACTAGTTCTGTTTTTGGTGAACTTAATGTGAGTTTATTTGTGGGATTAGCTTCACTTATCTTATTAGAATCAGGCTCTATACTAACTACTTGGTTTTTTGTTATGCAGATAACTTGATCTAAGTTTACAGCGTGTGCGTTTGATCCTGTCACTAAATCTCCGAACCCACAAAACGTCAGTAATGCTAGTCCACTGAAAATTAGCTTTTTATTTGACATACCGGTGAAGGTACTTCTTAATTTTAAGGCACTTAAAATTTTCTTTGCTTGTTTTTCGTAGGACACGGGATTGTTTGAAGCGAGATTCATTTTTGCTTTTGTGTTAAGTGGTATATCGCTTTCTATAGTATTTATTTTTTTTGAATTTGAATCGATATCATTATTTTGTTTGATTTTATTATAGATTTTTCTGTTTTGTTTATTTTTCATTTTGACAAACCTCCTTGTATTATTTTAACATGCTTACCTTAATTTGTCAAAGATTTTGTAATTTCCTCATTATTTTTTCAGTGCTCAATTAAAGAAGCATCGCCTAACGGTGAAAAGTGTGTGGAGTATGAGGAAATTTTTAGTGTGTCATGATATACTCGGAACACGTCTTGAAAGCACAATAAGCTAATTCTCGACAATAGTAGCACAACTTTGGTTGTTTAACATATCGAATATTATTTGCACAATAAATTTATTTTTCAGTTTTTAAACGGCTTAAAATTTCACCTGCCAAATTATAGTAAGATGCAGTAAAATAGCTATACACACTATAATGTTTTTCTTTGATAATGTTGGGTTAATTATGTATGCTTTCCAATGCCTATTCTAGATTATATATTTTTTGAGAGGGGTATAATTGTATCCGATCATAATATTTCTATTGTTTTTGAGACTTTTGGGGAGAGTATGAGATATGCTTATAGATGAATTTTTATTTTTTTACTAAAAAAGAGGTTGACAAACTATATCGGAGGCTGATATAATAATTGATATAATAAATTATTTGTTTAAACAGAAAATTTGAGTCAAACATAATAGGAGGAGAAAACGATGAAATTAGAACTTCGTGATATTCATAAGAGTTTTGACCAAAAGAAGGTTTTGTCTGGTATTTCGCTTGTTGCGGATGGTGGCAAAGCTTTTGGTTTACTTGGGAGAAACGGTGCAGGTAAAACAACGACAATTCGCATATTAATGGGGGTATTTTCATCGGATGTGGGGCAGGTACTTATTGATGGAAAACCAATTGATTATGATAAAATTCGAATAGGGTATTTACCGGAGGAGCGAGGACTTTATCAAAAGAAAAAAGTAATCGATCAACTTATTTATTTCGCGCAGCTTAAGGGGATGAAACGCCCCGATGCTATAAAATCGGTTGATTATTGGCTTAAGAGGCTTGACATGGCAGAGTATAGAAACAAGCGACTTGATACATTATCTAAAGGAAATCAGCAAAAAATTCAACTTATTACTACACTAGCGCATAATCCTGAGATCATTGTTTTAGATGAACCGTTTTCCGGGCTTGACCCTGTTAATGCAAAGCTTCTTAAAGATGTTGTTCAGGAAGAAATTGAAAAAGATAAAATTGTCCTATTTTCAAGTCATCAAATGAATTACATAGAGGAATTTTGCGATAACATAGCGATATTAAATGGAGGTAGAATTGTTCTGAATGGGGAACTTCGTAAGATAAAAAAGCATTATTTTCAAGATAAGATAGTTGTTAGATCTTGTGAGATTGATAAAATTTTATCTAAATTTGGAGGTTTGGCCAAAAAAATTAATAAAGACGAATTTATTATACAACTTACGGATCCATGTGAAAAGAAGCAAACTATGCAAAAACTTGTAAGTGAGTATGACATTGATGAGATTAAAGTTTTTGAACCGTCACTAAATGATATATTTGTTGAGTACACGAAAGACAGGATTTAATATAATAAGGGGAATGGATAAATTTGAGGTATTTTGCCTATCAAAAAGGTTAAGTACTATTTGTACTCAACCGAACGTCTAGCATAAAATTGTATCTATTTAAATTTGTGTGCTTGTTAGGGTGCCGGTTTCCTAAAAAACAGTTTAATAGCTAATTGAATATTGCAATAGGGGCAATTTGCTTTTGTGTTTTTATGCCTTGGGTTGCAGCTGAAAGGAATGATTATAAATATGAAACAATTTAGAACAGTATTTAATTTTGAGTTGAAAAACTACTTTAAAAATAAAATCTTTATTGGAACCACGGTTTTTCTTGTGTTAGCCATTGCGATCGTAATGTTTATTCCGAAAATTTCTAATGCATTTAGTAGTATAGGTGATTCGTCGGTTGAAAAATCTTCTGTTATGCTAATTGCTTCGACATCGTCGGAAGATGCTCAATTATTACAAAAAACATTTGCTGAAGCATTTCCTAATTACGATGTATGTCAAGTAGAGAATGATATTGAAAAGATTAAAAGTAAAATTATATCGGAGGAAGCCGAATGTGCATTAATTATAACGGGACCAACGTCTTATAAGTATTACGTAAAAAATCTATCTATAACTGATGTAAATACAGACATTGTAGATGAGGTGTTGCAGAATAATTATCGAGTGAATTCAATGATTCAAAATGGAATTTCTTCAGATCAGGCTTCACAAATTATATCCACACAAATTGATCATGATATTGAAAGTTTCGATAAAGATCAAAGCCAAAACTTTATTTATACATATATAATAGTTGTTATGTTGTTCATGGTTATAATGATTTACGGTCAAATGGTGGCTTCTACCGTAGCAATAGAAAAAAGTTCCAGGACAATGGAGTTACTTATTACAAGTGTTCGACCAACTGCAATGATGTTTGGAAAGGTAATAGCCTCATGTGTGGCAGGATTCTTTCAACTTATGTGTGTGTTTGGTTCATCTATTTTACTTTTTAACATAAATAAACAAGATTGGGCTGATAATCCGCTAATTTGCTCTATCTTTGATATGCCGATTAAGTTATTGCTTTATATGCTTTTATTCTTTGTGTTGGGATTTTTTATTTATGCATTTTTGTACGGTGCGATTGGTTCAACTGTCTCAAGGATCGAAGATATTAATACAGTTACTATGCCAATAACTTTAATATCTATATTTGCGTTTTATTCAGTTATCTTTGCGATTTCCACTGGAAACACAAATGGACTTTTAATAAAAGTGTGTTCATATATACCATTTACGTCACCAACGGCTATGTTTACACGTATTGCAATGAATACCGTTCCATGGTACAAAATATCAATTTCAATTTTTATCTTAATTATTTCTGTATTTGGAATAGGGATTTTATCTGCAAAAATTTATAAGGTAGGAGTTTTTCTTTATGGGACTACACCTAAGATAGGTTCTGTGCTAAAGTCAATCAAAGGTGCGTAATTTAGGTAAAATGTCAATATGGCGTCAATGTCTACGTTTTTTGATGTAGATATGTTGACGCCATATTTGGTTAGTCTGGAATGGTTTTCAATATTGATTCATATTTAGCCCTAATTTCACTATTTTGAATTTTCGATAGAAGCATACGGTATTTTTGCCATTGCTGTGTTTTGATAGCATAATCCATTATACGGTATCCTACTATACGATTGTTTTCATTAAGCATAGCGATGACGCTGTAAATAAAACGTGTAAATTCATTATTATCGATGTATTTGTCTAAAAATAGTTGGAAATCCCTGTCACTTAGGCAATCAATTGCCGCGGACATAATGGAAGTTCTTCCACCATACATATGAAAGTACCTAAGAATGTATAAACGCGGGATAAAACCAATAGAATGAGTGTTTCTTAATTTTTCAATTATGTCTTTATGTGGTGAAACTATTTTTATCATTTCAGGGTCTTGGGTAATAGTTTCAAGATACTCTTCCATAGTGTATATTGTACTGCCAACCTGTAATGGCTGTAAATTATAATTAAATTCATTGCTTTTATTCATCATCATTTTTAGTAATTCTTTATCCCTATCCTGGATTGCATGTTTAATGATTTTGTTTGTGTGTAAAAGTGTGTATTCAGGGACAAGTTCAAGCAATATTTTTAATTTATATGAATTTAATGATTTACTATTTATGAGTACTTTAATAGCAATTCGTTTGAAATTTTCGACATGGAATTTTTCAGTTAAAAATTTTGTTAGGTCTTCGTAGGGCAGATCATCAAAGCATTTTTCCAATAAACACGAGTTACCTAAGTAGCATAAAAAATCATCTAAAAATAATTTATCAAGTTGATTCAATCGAATAGGAGTTTTTTGCGACATTAGTGCTTCTCTGTAAAAACAGTGGGGATCTATGAATTTTGCGATTTTAGGGTTGATAAAGTTATGAATGTAAGAAAATACATTATATAATTCAGAATTCCTATTGATAAATACAAAGTCATTGAAATTAAACTTATGTCTATATTTAACAATTAAATTAGGATTTGTTCTTAATATGACTAGTAAAGCGCGGTTGCCACAAAATCCCCATTCCATTTTTTTCAATATAACCTCTACTTTGTCCCAGCTGAATTTTTCAACTACGGTATTTAAGATCTCGGTTGAAATTCCGGTATAATCTATTAAACGTTCAAATTGGTTAGGTGTCATCTGTTTTTGGATAAGTTCTGTCAAAATATTTGTACCCTGGATATTATCCAACTCTTCTAGTGGAAATGATTTTATGAAATCGATATCTTCATCACTAATACTAGATTTGTATGTAGTAATGTCTTGGATTTTCTTATATTTTTCAAGTTTTTCTTTATTTTTTAATTCGAATTCTTTTGCAGTTAAAACGTCATATTTCTTATAAATATTGAATGCATACCATTTTATGAAGGATTCGTTTGTAGCAATTTTACTTTGTTGAATCATTGAGGAAGCTATATATTCAAGCATAGACGTACTTTCGTTGAGTGTAAGGTTGTTATTGAATATGTCAATTATATCCATATCGTTTATAAAATTAATTGTATCTTCTTCGTTATTTCTTATGTTGTGCATTAAAATTTCAAAGTATTTTAATGCGCATGCTCGATACATATATTGGGTGTACATATTTTCGGGTAGTAAGCTATTAAAGTTTATAAAGAACCAATCAAAATTATCTAGCATTATTGATATATTTCCATAGTACCATGACAGTAACCTCACATCATAAATATCTAGGTTTTTAGTATGTTTTTTAATGAACTTATCGGATTTCTTTATTTTATAAAACACTTTGCTGTGGCGAATACTATGTGAAATATGAAATGAAAAGCTTTCTTTTGAGTCAAGGTTAAAACTTACCTTAATTTTACCCGAGAAATCAAAAAAGTTTTTTTTCAGATCGAGTGTATGTTTTTTGATTTTTTTTATACAAACTTCATTATCTTGTTCGTCTTGAAAACTAACAATTATATTGCTAGTTGGGTTAAAAAGTTTTAAAACTTTTTCGTATGCACTTTTTAAATTGATTTTAATTTTGTGTTCGTCGAATCCGTCATCACTCAGGTCTTTTATAACTAAGTCAATAGCATTTTTTGATTTTAATAAGGCATCTTTATTTTGTTTATCTTGTGTCGTTAAAATAGTACTTGTTTGTGGATTTAGCAATTTATTACCATCTAATATAGCAAATGCAATGTTATAACATATTTTGAGAAAATTGACTAATCCGGAAGATAATTCATTTTCACTTGCGTCTTGTTTATAGGCGACTTCATACCCACCGCAATCTTTCATATTCACACCACTTATAACATAATTCCAAAGCGATCTTGTGATGGTATCCCCGTAATTTACTTTTAATTTGTCCTGATACATATAAAAAAGCCGAATTCGATCAAGAAGATTGGCGACAGGAAATTTTTCTCCAGTTTGTATTGCATCGACAATTTCTTCAAGGCGATGTGATAAAGTTTCATCAAATATATCACAACCAGGAATTTTAAATGTTTCGGATGCACGATCATATGTCATGAAATTCAATACATGCCTTACAGATGTATCTGCACAGTCTGCAAAACAAGTTTTTTCGAATACAGCTTCACTTTTTTCGCTGTTTAAAAATCTAATTTTTTGTGCACTCCCATTTTCAATTGGCATGCTATCATACGGTATACTGGAGAAACAAACTATAGATTGATATGTTTCGTGTAAAATTTTCATTTGGGAAAGTGTAGTTTCGCGTTTATTTTTTTGTTCTTCGACCGAAAACTCGTCTGTTTTTAAGCAAATTAACTGTTTTACTTTATTATAAAAATTTTCCACATCTTCATTGCTATTAAATTTTTTTACAAAATAGCATAGAAGTATACGCTCGGTCATGTAGAGAGGTAAAAGTTGAGGATTATCATTATTGAAATTTTCTTCGGAATACTTATCATCGGATAGACGTTCCTGTTCGTTTACCATGACGGATATATCGCTAAGAAGTGAATATATTATTTTTTTTATACTTTTATTATCATTTTGTCGTTGTTTTAAGAGTTCTTCAATTATGATGTATGTGTCGATTTCACGCAGTATCTTTTGAGCTTTTTCCTCTTTTAGTTTTTGTTTTGTTGTGACACGCTTTGGTTTAGTATTTACGTACTTTTGTAGTATTTGTTTTGCTTCGACTATGGTGCGTACTTTTTGATTTTTGTTACAAGTGGCTGCAAGATTTTTAATTTCAGATATGTGTGATTTTATGTCTTTTTCAGAACCAAGTGCAATTTTATCTCTTCTTAGAGAATATACGATGCCTATAAGTTCAGCTACTTGGACTGGAGTCAAATTTAATTTATGCTCAACTTCAAGGTAACCTGTTGGGGAAGGGAAAAGTATAGTCATTACACTAGCTGAACCTTTACCACTATCATAAATAAATTGACGTTTTTTGTCTTTTACACTGATTTTGTCTATGAAGCCATTAAAAAATCTAAAATTTTTCATTAAACCGATTTTTTCAGCTACAGCGCCGATTGCAAGATCAAGGTGATTCATATATTCCCAATCGATTGTTAGATCGTCATCGCATTGTGCAATTTTTTCTACTGCTGAGTTTAAATCAAGATTCTGCCCGATATTTCTGTTCTTTTGGCTTACCGTACTTGGATGTATACTTTGTTCGTTTTTTACATAGTCGTACGCTAAGCAAATGCTTCTTGTGTTTAGTGCAGCATATGATGTGCTTGAAGTATATCCACTAACAACTGCTATAGCTAAAAAGAATGATAAAAATTTTTTCAATACATTTTCCTCCTAATAATATGAAACCTTTATTTAATGAGATGTTTTAGTAATTGTTAAGAGATATACTGTTTCCGAGATAAATTGAGTATATTATGCATTCTTTCACGCCTTTTTTCAGGCATTGTTCAAGAGCAATTTTATATAAATTCAGCTGTTCACCGTATCGTTTTACTAATTCATCCATTGACTTAACCTTATCTGTTTTATAATCTACTATAATATATTCTCCATTTTCTTCGAAGGCACAATCAATTGCACCCTGAAGGATGATATTATCATCATAAGTACTTAGTGACGGATCGAGGTCTTTCGGTAGTATGTTGATTGTAAATCGAAATTCTCTAAGGACGTTATTAGATGATAGTAATCTGTCCATGAGTGGACTTTGAAACAAAACATTTAATCGATCAATATCCATAGCGTTCGCTTGCTCAAGTGTTAAAAATCCGTTATTTTTTAAATTATCTACATGTTCTTTTACGTTTAATTTTGCTTTCTTAAAGTCAGAATATTGCATAAACAAATGTAATGCAGTTCCTTTTTCTGCAGCGGTAAGTCCTCCTTCGTATAAAAAAGATGGACGTTTCATAGTTGGGTTTGAAGACGGGGTATTTTTTGCCGCAAGATCCGATACGGAAATTTTTGCAGGAACATTACAAATTTTCGCATACGGATATTGGTAATTAAATCTATTTAAAATTTCATCCGGAATGTCTTGAGCATCGGAGATTTCATTTTGACTTAAGGGATCCAGAGTTTCACTAGGGGGATCAACTTTTAAAATATCAAAGTCACATTTGGATTTATCCTCAAGGGCAATATCGTCGTATATGTTTGCTGCGTTTCTAAATTTATGTGCCATCGGGTGGCGAAGTGATGTGTACAATATCCATTCTGAAAATGATGATGCACTTAATATTGTTTGGGGTGATAGTATTTCATCTTCAAGAGCAATTTTATATGCAATTTGTGATAGTTTTTTTGAGACATTCTTAAATGATGAGATTAAGTAAAGTTTTTCTTTGGCACGAGTCATTGCTACATACAGTATACGAAGCTCTTCAGACAAATTTTCGTGTTCAGTCATCATTGCAATAGCATCTCTTGTAAAATTTTCGAAATATACAAATGAATTTGGTTCTTTAGTACGAAGGCCAACTCCCAATTCAGGGTGAATTAGGAGGTCAGATTTATCTTTATTAAATCTTCTTGCACAATTTGCGATAAAACACACTGGGAACTCGAGTCCTTTTGACCGATGAATACTCATTACTTTTACCACATTTGCAAATTCTGAGATAACATTTGGAGATGTAAGGTCAGAGTTGTTTTCTTGCATTCTATCGATAAATCGTATGAAATCAGATAAATTTTTATATCCGTAATTTTCATATGATTTCGCGTGTTTTGCAAACATTTTAAGATTTGTTTCTCGTGTTTCACCTTCGGGCAATGCACTCATTATTTCACATATACTAGTTTTTTCAAAAATAGTGTTTATTAGTTCAGAGCATGACATAATGGACGCTAATCTCCGATATTCGTCCATTTCATCGAGGAATTTTTGAAATCTACCATCACTGCTTTGTTTTGCATATTCACGTAGAGCAAAATAAATTGGAACATCATTATTTGTGAGTCGGACCTTTGCTAAATCATCAGACGTAAATGCAAAAATTGAACTCATCATTGTTGCGACGAGAGGGATATCTTGGATTGGATTGTCCACTACGCGCAGGAGTGAAACAATACTTGAAATTTCTGTTGTATCAAAAAAATTTCCACCCACATCAGACCATGCAGGTATTCCGTGGAGTTTAAGAAGTTCAGTGAATTTTTTTGCATGTAAGTTTGCACTTCGTAAAAGCACGCAAAAATCTTTATATTGAATAGGTCTTAATGTGCCATCTGTATCTGTGACGCATTCCTTTTCACTTATCTTTTTGGAAATTATGTTTGCGATGTGTAGTGCTTCTACTTCATCCATGTCAGAAGAGAATGAATCATTTAAATCCAAAATATGAATTATTGCATCATTGGATTGATTTTCCGGGAATTTTGCACAGGCGACTAAATTCTCCTCTTTTGCATAATCAAGTCCACCTACACTTGTGATCATTAATTGCTTGAACATAAAATTAACTATTTCAGTTACACCTTCACGGCTACGGAAGTTTGAATCTAAGATAATTTTTGAGGGATATTCGTCTTTTTTGGGATCGTATTTTTTATACTTATTTTTGCGTCGTAAAAATATCTGAGGCATTGCTTGACGAAATCCGTATATACTTTGTTTCACATCGCCAACAACGAAAAGATTTTGTTCATCGCGTGAAACTGCCCTAAAAATTAAATCTTGAGTTTCGTTGGTATCTTGGTACTCGTCTACCATAACTTCGTCAAAATTTTTCGAAAGATCTATGGCGGTCTGTGATTTAACTATTTGATCTTCAGATAGTTCAGTTAAAAGTTCAACTGCAAGATGTTCCAGGTCGTTAAAATCCAAAACATTTTTTTCTTGTTTAATTTTAAGGAATTCCTCATCGAAGCATTGGACTACGTCAAACAGTTTTGCAATAACAGAACTAAGTATTTGTAAGTCATTCTTGCAATCTTGTTCGGTACCAGAAAAAAGTTTTTTTAGCATGGAGATGTAATCTTTTACGTCAGAGCGCATTGTGGCAATTGAAAGTTTTATTGGATGATCAGAGTAACCCTTCGGAGTAACCAACCTTGAAAATGAAATTTTTTCTAAACTTAATTTTAATTTATCTCGGGATCCAATGTCAATACTTTGTAGATTTGAAATATCTTCCTCTAAAATGCGTTGCATAGATGATTTTAATTTATCTTCACGTTGCATAAGTCCTATGGCCTTTTCTTCAAGCGCTACGCAAAAATCTATAGTAGATTTAGCATGAGATAGCAATATCATCTCCCAAGGAGTTTTATTTATATTCACAGAACTGGAGTAATATGCAATTTTTTCTTGCATCCACTTTTTAGGGTACGGGTATGCCATAATGAAGTTATGAAGTTGTTTAATAACATCAACTAATTTTTTATCATTTTTTCCGTTTGAGAAAGTTTCAACGAGCATTGTAAAATCTGTTGAATTTTCAGAATAATATTTTTCTAGTACTTTATTGATTGCATCTGATTTCATTAAGATTAATTCACTAGAATCTGCAATACGAAAATCAGGAGATATATTGAGTCTGAAGAAATTTTCTCTGATGAGGTCGTTACAGAAACTATGTATAGTGCTTATGTGTGCTTGTCCAAGTAAAAGTTGTTGACGTTCTAAGTGTAAGTTAGATGGGTCTTCTGCAAGCATTTTTGATAATTTCATCAAAATACGGTCACGCATTTGTGCTGCAGCCGCATTAGTAAATGTGACAATTAACAGCCTATCTGCATCAGTTGGATCATTTGGGTCTGTTAACCTTTCAATTACACGCTGAACTAGAACGGCGGTTTTTCCCGATCCGGCTGCTGCAGATACGAGTATACTGCCATTTCGAGCCGAAATCGCATTTTGTTGGTTTTGTGTCCACTTAGGGTCCGACATTTTATTCCTCCTAAAAATTCACACCTGAATCGAAATCAGGTGTGAATAGTGATTGTTTAACAATTTTATTTAAGTAAAAAGGCTTACAATGTATGGGATTATATAGCAAATAATTGACATAACCAAGGAAGCTGTTGCAACCCCAGCTAGTATTGAAATTATTGCATCACGTATTTTCATTTTAAGTAAAGCTGCAATAAGTGCTCCAGTCCATGCCCCTGTACCGGGAAGAGGGATTGCCACAAAAAGAAAGAGTCCAAATTTTTCGTATTTAAGTACGGATTTTGCTTTTTGGTGAGCTTTTTGTTCCATTTTGTCAACGAACTTGACAAGACGGGTGTTTTTTAACCATCCGAATATTTTATTTATGAATAGTAAAATAAATGGAATGGGTAGTAAATTCCCAATAACACAAATAATATTTGCGGGGATCCAGTGAACTCCGAGCAGTTTAGCCGCGATAATTCCACCACGTAGTTCTAAGACAGGGAATAATGAGATAATAAAAATAACTACTTCTGGTGGTAAAAAATTTTTTAAAAAGTCTGACATGCTTTGGATAATTGAATCCATAAAAAACCTCCTAAGAGTAATAAAAGCGCTCGGAAATTTTTTTATTCCGAGACGCTTTTACACGATTTTATCTTGCGATTTAGACGGCTCTTTCCACTTTACCAGAACGCAAACAGCGAGTACATGTGTATATTCTCTTAGGTGTACCATTTACGATAGCCCGCACTCTTTTAATATTGGGCTTCCATGTTCTGTTTGATCTTCTGTGTGAATGAGAAACTTTTATACCAAAGGTCACGCCTTTTCCGCATATTTCACACTTTGCCATACATGAGCACCTCCCTTAGTCTTCATAGGCATTATCTTTATGATACCATATTTCTATTGTGATTTCAAGTATAAATTTTATTTTTCCAAAAAAAATTGTAGGTTTGAAATTGAAATGTTACGTAAAAAGAAGTATCGTATAGCTAAATTCGTGTTGTCGTAGAAAATTTAAAAGAAAAACTTATATTTGCAGTTCACAAAGATGATGAAAAAAGTGTTGGGATCTGAGTTTTTTAATTAGCCAAAATGCATGTTGTGGACGTTAGTGTATGCAACATGAAAAATAACAAACTTAGTCTATTTGATCAGCGTACATAAAAAAATCCTCAAACTAAATAAGTTCTACTTAGTTTGAAGAAACATTGTTTGAACAAAAAGTTTTTAACTAGCAGTTTTCATGTGTAATCTTAGTTTATCGCTTATCATTGCAATAAATTCACTGTTTGTTGGTTTTCCACGATCATTATGGATAGTGTAACCAAAATAAGAATTTAGCACGTCAACATCGCCCCTATCCCAAGCAACTTCAATCGCATGTCGAATAGCGCGTTCTACACGAGAAGACGTGGTATTAAATTCTTTTGCAACGGATGGATATAGCTGCTTTGTAATAGAATTTATTATTTCCGGAGTTTCTACAGCCATTATGATAGATTTACGCAGATAGTGGTATCCTTTTATGTGTGCTGGAACACCAATTTGATGTAGTATTTCGGTAACATTTAGTTCTATATTGGTTGGAGAAATTTCACTGATAGTTTTAATAATATCATTTGAAGGAAGTGCATGGTTGGTTATAGTTACGATACATTCGGCCAGGTTTTTAATGTCGAAAGGCTTTAGTACAAAGTAGGAAGCGCCAGCTGTCATAATTTCTTTTTCTAGAGTGTCGTTGTTGAAAGTGGAAACTACGATAAAAGCGGGTAAAGATGTGTGTAAAACCTTTTGAGCTGTTCGTATTACTCCAAGAGCATCAATTTTTGGCATAAATAGATTAAGTAAAACTACGTCATATTGATGTGTTTCAATGCAATTAATTACATATGCACCATCCTTAGGACAAAGAGTTACTTCAAAGCCTTGATCTTTGAGAAATGTGATTTTCTCTGGACCAAATTCTACAGGGTCTTCTGCGATTAACAGTTTTAAATTGTTTTTCATGATCTATCCTCCATTAACATTTTGTTGCAATCAAAATAATACCATAAAATGTAAATTATATCAAGCTGCATTTCATAAGATTGTAGCAATAGACAAATTACGCGGCATTAGGAGTAGGATCAATTGATATATTTTTACAATTTTGTAACATCGTCTCAGCAAAGATCGCATATCCTCTTTTTGGGTTGTTTACGAAGACGTGAGTTACTGCCCCAATAATTTTGCCATCACATATAATAGGGCTTCCACTCATTCCTTGGACGATTCCTCCGGTTTGGGATAGTAACTTTTCATCGGTGATTTCAATAATCATATTTTTAGTTGGTGATTTGTGGTCGTAATTTATGCTGACTATATTAAGGTTGTATATTTGTGGAGTATTATCGGAAATTGAAGTTATTACTTGGGCAGGTCCTGGTTTAATTTGGTGTTTCATCGCGATGGGTAGACTTTCATTGAGATGCGTTGGTGAAGCGGTGAATGTTCCGTACACTCCGAAATTTGTGTTCTGTGAAAGTGTTCCTATGGACTTATTACTATCAAATTTTCCCCTTAATTCACCTGGAATGCCGCGTTTTCCGGCTCTTATGCCAGTGATAGATGCATTTACTATTTCTCCGTGAGATAATGGAAGGAGTTCCTGAGTGTCGATGTCACAGATTCCATGTCCAAGTCCAGCAAAAATTTTACTTTGTGGATCGAAAAATGTAAGCATACCTATACCAGCGGAGCTATCACGTACCCACATACCGACTTTATAGGTGTTGTCCTGTTCGGATTTTATAGGTTGAAGCGTAGTATCAAATTCCGAATCAGTTCTTTTTACATGGATATCCAATAGATCTCCGTTGCTTTTTTCTACGATTTTTGCCATTTCCTCGTTTGAGTGGACGGCGGTATTATTTACACTTATTATGACATCACCTTTTTTTATACCTGCGTTTTTTGCGGGGTTAGATGTGCCGTTAGTAGTCTTTACATCAGACAATGCGACGACTAACACTCCCTCTGTAAAGATTTTGATGCCAAATGGAGTACCACATGGAATAGCCCTTGCCTCATCTATTATATTTACTTGCACTTCTTTTATGGGGATGCAGTTTAAAAGTAAAACTCGTGCTGGGTAGCGATTTTTTGCTGATGTTAAATTCGAGGTGAATGTGCTTTTTGGGGATTCTTTTATAGAAAAAAAGCTTCCAGCAGTAATTTCGTTTTTTTCTGTTATGGTATACGAATCGGGGAATTTTATATTTAAACATGAGCATAGTACTAAAATTGGTACTGCTATTATTGTTAAGGCAAGAGTGAAGTGTTTAATAGTTTTGCAAACTTTGTAATTTATTGAGTGTTTCATAAAAATATCACCTCTTGTAAAGATATTTCCTTTATAGTTTTGCAAATATTTAAGATATTATTTTAATGTAAATATAAACTTTTATGAGTATATTTAGCATTTACATATACAAATGGAGTTGAAAGTGCAATTTGATTATTTGCGTAATTGAAACAGTATAAATATTAATTTTGACTTTTTTATAGGCATATTTAATTAGATTTTGTTCAAAATAGTTATAAGGTTTTTATAAAATGATATTTTAACGTGTTGATTTTTTTTTATTTTTATTTTATAATACAATCACAGACATCAGATGATTACGGTATAATGAAGGAAAAGAGTAATTTTGATGGAGGTTTTAATATGGATGCGAAGACGGCGTGGGATAAATTTATACTCACGGGTAGTATATATGATTATTTGCAATATAACTATATAAAGAAAAAAGATAACGAAAAGGAGCTATTAAAATTTGAAAATAACTACAAGTGGTCTGGTAATTCGAGAACAGACTTTAAGTGAAAATGATAGGTTAGTTACAATATTAACGGAAAAGGAGGGTGTTATAAGGGCTTTTGCAAGATCTGCTAAAAACATGAAAAATAAAATGTTTTCAGGGACACAACTGTTGTGTTACTCTGACTTCAATGTATATAAGGGTAAGGACAAGTATATAATAAATGAAGCTGATTTAAATAAGGTTTTTTTTAATTTAAGAGATGATATTGTAAAAATTTCGTTAGCACAGTATTTTTGTGAAATAGCTATGGTGTTACAGCCAAAGCATGAGGAGTCAAAAGATTTTTTACAGTTGATTTTAAATGCGCTTTATTGTATAAGTATGGGAAAGTATTCTAGAGGTATTATTAAAAGTGCGGTGGAACTTAGAGCGTCAGCTATAGTTGGGTTCATGCCAAATCTAGTGTGTTGTAGTGGGTGCCACGAGTATAATGCTACTAAAATGTACTTTTTTATAGATGAGGGAAAAATTTTGTGTGAGTCGTGTTGCGCAACTGCTTTACGAAATGAAGCAGTTTGTGTAAGTCCGTCAGTGCTTGCAGCTTTAAGGCATATCCTTTATGCGGAATCTAAAAAGGTGTTTTCTTTTTCTGTCTCAGAGAAATCCTTATCTCAAATTTGTTTTATTACACAAAAATATTTAGAGCGGCATTCAGGATCGAAATTTAAAACACTTGAGGTTTACAAAGAACTTACGAGTTTTAATTGAGATTTGTCAGTGCGCACATTATTTTGGCGAAGATAAGAAATTTTTAATTCAATCAAACAAAATAAAAAAATAGTATTGACAACATAATTCATTTATGATAGAATAAAAACACAGTCGATGATGCGGGTGTAGTTCAGTGGTAGAACCCCAGCCTTCCAAGCTGGTTGTGTGGGTTCGATTCCCATCACCCGCTCCAATTTCTGCGCCAATAGCTCAGCAGGATAGAGCAACTGCCTTCTAAGCAGTAGGCCAGGGGTTCGAATCCCTTTTGGCGCGCCAGATATGGTGGATATAGCTTAGTTGGTTAAAGCGCCAGTTTGTGGCACTGGAGACCGTGGGTTCGAATCCCTCTATCCACCCCACTTATTTACTTGTAATGGGGTGTAGCCAAGCGGTAAGGCAACGGACTTTGACTCCGTCATCTCGCTGGTTCGAATCCAGCCATCCCAGCCATTATGATCCATTAGCTCAGTTGGCAGAGCACTTGACTTTTAATCAAGGTGTCCGGAGTTCGAATCTCCGATGGATCACCAATATAAGGTCTGTTGTGAGTGAGAAAATCACTTGCAGCAGACCTTAAGTTTACCAGTGGCGAGAAGTTGTTGCAAATGTTTTTTTACGATGGCCTATTGGTAATTTTCTCATAACTGTAAAGTTTTTTATGTGATAAGTGACATATATCTTCCCATTTGTAAGAGCATATGTCAATATTGATGGTATATTTTATGTTATTGCTAAAATTTATACTCTGATTTTTTTTGAGAAATTTAATTAATTTGCGCAAAAACACTTGACTAAATCTATTAGCTTGTGTTATAATAGAAAATACCTCAAGGAGGTTTATTTTTTGTGCCTAAAGAGGGAGGCTAAATTATTTCCGTATATCGGGAGGTGCCGTGAATGAGAGTAAAAATTACACTAGCCTGCACAGAGTGCAAACAAAGAAATTATGACAAGATGAAAAACAAAAAAAATGATCCGGACAGGCTTGAAATGCGAAAGTATTGTAGATTTTGTAAAAAACATACTGTCCACAAAGAAACCAAGTAACGGGAGGAGATTATTATGTCCGAGTCAAAAAAGAAATTTAGTTTTTTTGGTAGCATAACTAAGTATTTTCGTGACTTTAAAAGTGAGCTTAAGAAAATAGTATGGCCAACACCGTTAGAAACTACAAAAAATACAGGTACAGTATTATTATCAATAATTACAATTGGGTTATTTGTTTTTGCCTTGGATTCACTTTTGTATCTTGTATTAAATTGGACAATGGGAGTTGCGAACCCTAGTGCACTACAAAGCTAATTTTATACAGCGGAGGAAAATTTATGCAAGATGAAGCAAAATGGTATATTGTGCATACCTACTCAGGTTATGAGAATAAAGTTGCTTCCACGTTGGAAACAACGGTACAAAATAGGGGATTGCAACATCTTATTCAAGAGGTATGTGTACCAACAGAAAATGTTACTGAAATCAAAGATAATAAATCACATGAGGTAGAACGAAAGATTTTCCCGGGATATGTACTTATAAAAATGGTTATGAATGACGATACATGGTACATTGTGAGAAACATCAGAGGTTGTACCGGATTTGTGGGATCCACTTCAGAGCCAGTCCCTCTTACCGATGCTGAGGTTGCAAAACTTGGTGTCGAAAAGCGCGTAGTGGAAGTCCCTTATGATATTGGAGATTCGGTAAGGGTAATTGATGGTCCGTTAGAGGATTTCGTTGGAATTGTCGAAGAAATTGATATCGACAAAGGGTTTGTAAAAGTAGTAGTCTCGATGTTTGGACGCGAGACGCCAGCGGAACTTGAGTTGAATCAGGTTGAGTTGGTAGATTAATTGGAGGTGTAGTGAAGATGGCGCAACAACAAAAGGTAGTAGGTTTGATTAAGTTGCAAATTCCTGCCGGTAAGGCCACACCGGCGCCACCAGTTGGTCCTGCGCTAGGACAACATGGTGTAAATATAATGGCGTTTACAAAGGAGTTCAATGACAGAACTAAAAATGATGCAGGACTTATTATTCCGGTAGAAATTACGGTTTATGCGGATCGTTCATTTACGTTCGTTACCAAAACTCCACCAGCCGCAGTTCTTTTAAAGAAAGCTTGCGGGGTTGAAAAAGGTTCGGGAGTACCGAACAAGACAAAAGTGTGTAAAGTTACACGTGAACAAATTAAAAAAATTGCCGAGACTAAGATGCCCGACTTAAATGCTGCTTCGGTAGAATCTGCTATGAGTATGATAGCTGGTACTGCTCGTAGTATGGGGATAGAAGTAGTGGACTAAAGTCCCGGTGGGAGGAAATTTAAATCCGATTACCACTTAATAGGGAGGAGAAACCAATGAAACATGGTAAAAAGTATGTCGACAGTGTAAAATTGATCGACACAAGTAAATTATACGATGCAAAGGAAGCACTTGAACTTTGCACTAAAACAGCTAAATCAAAATTTGATGAAACTATTGAAGTACACGTAAAGTTGGGTGTTGATTCAAGACATGCTGATCAACAGGTACGTGGAGCAATTGTACTTCCACACGGAACAGGAAAGAAAGTTCGTGTGCTTGCAATATGTAAGGGCGATAATGTGAAACTTGCTGAAGAAGCAGGTGCCGAGTACGTAGGAGCAGAAGAAATGGCTGCTAAGATCCAAAATGAAGGTTGGATGGATTTTGATGTTCTTATTACAACACCTGATATGATGGGAGTTGTAGGCAGACTTGGTAAAATACTTGGTCCGAGAGGATTAATGCCAAACCCAAAAGCCGGCACAGTAACGATGGATATAGCTAAGGCTATTCGTGAAGCTAAGGCTGGTAAAATCGAGTATCGTTTGGACAAAACCAATATTATCCACTGTCCAATAGGAAAAGCTTCTTTTGGAGCAGATAAATTAACTGAGAACTTTGATACGCTTTTGGATGCTATTATAAAAGCAAAACCGGCAGCATCAAAAGGGCAGTATATTAGGTCTTGTGTGGTTGCATCTACTATGGGACCAGGTATTAAAGTTAATGCAAATAGGATTATCGGTTTATAATACTTATTTCTAATCGAATATGGGCTAACTCTTATAATGAGTTTTGTCGATTTCACACCACCGTATGTGTTCGTTTGGCATACGGTGGTTAATTTTATATTTAATGATTTATTGTGGAGTATAAGTTACTTTGAATTAACTGAAAAATAATAGATAGATGGTTTTGGCTCACTTAGTAAACTTATTGCTCCGTTTGTATTTAAATGGAATATAATTAAAAAAGTATTGGTGACAGTTCATTTTGGCGGGCGGGCTATGGATTTTTAGTTTTCAACGACTGGTGGGATAAAGTCTTCGATTGCTTTTCTCATTTTAGCGTGGCGTATGACGAAATGTATTGCGGGTGCTTTGTTTTTAGAAATCATTGCCCATTGACCTTTGTGGATTGATATTTGGAGATTACGAAAAATATGAGCAGAGGTTTGATTTATAGTGTAATTGGGGTGATTTAAAGCGTATTTTTTAGATTGTTTCATATGCTCTAAGAATTCTTCAAATGTATAAAATATTTCTTTTTCATAAAATACCTCAGAAAGGGATAATGATATAGGAAATAGTTCAAATTCTTCCTTTGTGAGAAAAGGCACATTGTCTTCAATGGGCGATGAAGTTAAAATGTTTTTAGTTATTTGTGTTAATAGTTTGAAATGTGTAAGGATTTTATCTATATCGCGCTCAGGAACGTAATTTCGTTTTAATATTGAAATCAATAAATTTTCATCCATAGTGTATAGTGGAAGTGAAGATAATGTATTTTTTCTTGAACCTTGAATATGAGAATCAGATAGTAAAAATGCATTTAAAGATCTGGAATTGCTTTCGCGGAAGATATCCATTAGTGGAGATGCCGTGTCTAATAGAGCCATGGCACGTTTGTTGTAGTAAGAAACTTCGTCTTTTGATTTGGTTAAATAATATTTCCCATCATTATGATGGCCTACGATGGCTTCTCCAGAAAGGGCTGCATTACCAGAAACTTTTAATAAATGTAGGAATACGCAATTTTGTGGAGGTTTAATGTAGTATGGAGATATTTGACCAGTCATGTACATGGGGATGTAACTTTCTAGACCAAGCATCATTTCATGAAATGGTCTGTCTACGTTGTGAATCATGTTTAAATGCAGTCCCTTTTTTAACATCATTGCCATACCGAACATCCACTTTTTAGGGAATTCAGCGTCCTTTGCCATTGTTTCCATTGGCATGTCGCTGTACATGATAACGGGGGACATTGATTTGGATAGAACAGTTGCTTTTAAGAAGTCCAGTTCGCTTTCCATCATTGCCTTAAGTCCAAAATAGCTTTTGCTTGTAGGAAATTGAAATGGTACAGTAGGAACTTTCAATTTGTCGAATTGGATTACTTTTATGTACTCGTTCAAGTCAAACTCATTAAGCTTTGTAAAAAAGCTTGAAATATCGTTTTCATTAGTTCCATGATTGTCAAATAACCATGCTTTAATTTTTTCTATACGGTTATTGTCGTTTGATATTGATTCAACGGAACAATGTAAGAGTTCTGCAAGAATTTCTTGACTAGAGGTGGATTTAGTGTTGTCGGATATACAAGTAGCAATTCTAGTAGCGAATTTATCTGGTTCAGATGGTTGACGTGTGCCGTTTCTGATTCGAAATATTGTAGAGGTATCGTAATTTGTATATTTACATAGCTTGGCTATGCTTATGTTTAATACGGAAAGTAAAGTATTAAGATTTTCTCGAAGATGTTTCTTGTCAGTTGTTCGTACATTGGGGCATTTAAGAAAATTGTTTATTATAGAGTCCTTGGTTAATTTTTCTATATTTTTATTTTTTGCTATTATAGCGAGGGCATTGCATAGATTTTCGAAGATTTCAGTGTTAACTTCAGGAATACGATCACCAGAACGGTATCTGCTAATGGTTGCAGTAGAAATTTTAGATATAACGCTTATGTCTTTTGCTGTGCAGTTGACGGTTTCAATGTACTTGTTTAACATTTGATTAAATTCCATTAAAAGTCCTCCTACTTTGAAAATGAGCTTATATTAGAAATTTTAGTGTATATACTTTGAATCGTAATTTTGTAGAAAAAATGAAAATTTAAATTTCTACGATATGATATCATACATTTACTCATTATGTCAATAAATAACTAGTTTTTTTGACCTTTTTATTTTATAGTGCTTTCTGTTTATTATTAAGGGTTTGTAACTTTTGCTGTTAACGCTATAGAGATTATTTTTGCAGCAAGTTTGTTTTTTAGTGTGGCAATTTAGTTATACATAATACAATGCTTTTTCTTTTTTATTTTCTAACGTTTTGGGATTATTATTGCATTTTTAATAGGAAACTAAAAGCCTAAAAAAAGTTGATTTTTTTAGAAATATATAGTATACTGTATGTGTTATCAAAATCAACAATTTATTTTTGTGTGGTGAGATGTTATGAACTGGGATAAGCTAGCAACTAGGGGAAGTTTTGAGCGCAAGTACGAAAAAATGTTTGTCCAAAGATATCCCCAGAAATTTATTGGGCAGGCTTATACGAGCAATGAACAATATCTTGATGATTTTTTATACGCTTTGGATGCTAGAATAGATTGTTATGTACGGTGTTTCAATCAAGATTCAGTCGGAACTCAAGTTCGTTGGAATGAAATCGAGGCTTTTAATAAAAAAATTGCGTATGTGAATAATTTTATAGATTCAAGGGTAATGGCCCAAAATAGTGAAATGATTATATTGGAGTACTTAAAGTCTATTTTTAAGTTTAATGAAGTGGAATTCTTTTGTTTCGTTATATTTGTGTTAGTGCGCCTTGAAAAAAAATATGATTCATTACTGTCACCACTTTCAGAAAATGGAATTATTAACTGCGAATTAGCAATGAAGTTATTTTACATGGTGGATGATTTGTCTGTTGTTGAGGGTATAAAAAAAATTTACTATGAATTAGAAGAAAAATTTCTTTCGCTCTGTAGCCAAGATTCCGTTGACAATATTGATGCTAGATTGCTTGATTTTATAGAATCTCAGGGTGAGGCAACCAATAAAACTGAAGGGATAAATGTGTATTTTCCGTTTGATGATGATCCATTGCCAATTATGGAAGATATTGCACAGAGTGTTGCAAGTGCTGTGGAAAATGTGGGAAATAAAATAGACAAGTCTTTGTTTTGTTACATAAGTGGATATAGAACAATGGGGAAAAGAACTCAGGTTAAACGTGTAGCACAGATCTTACAATTTCCTCTTGTAATGGTTAATGCTCAAGAGCTTAATCCTTCTAAAAATGAGGATTTTATGAAAATTCTTACATCGGCTTGCCGTGAGGTCATATTGTCGCAGGGGGCAATTTGCTTCTTTAATTTTGAGGAATTGATGAAAATCCCACCAGATGAAAAAAATCTTAGTTTGAATTCAAAAAAGGCAATCAGGTGTCTTTTAAATTCTGCTCAAAATTATTCCGAATTGGTGTTTATTTTATCATCTGAGGAGAAAATCGATCCAGAATTTGTAGAGGGTCGATGTTGGATGAATTTAAAAATGAGGTTGCCGACCAAAAACGAAAGTATCAAGTTTTGGAATATGAATTTGAATGAAATAAATTCATTTGACGATATAAAAGCATTTGAAATGGCAAACAAGTTTAATTATACTCCTGGACAAATTATATCAACGGTTAAGGAAGCTAAAAACTTTATGCTGTTTAAAGGGGTAGATGAAATTTCTAAAAAAGACTTTTGTAAATGTTCATATGTGCAAGTTTCTCATGATCTGAAAAAACAGGCCACTTTTATAGAAGCTAAACATACTTGGGATCAACTAGTTCTAGCAGATGAGGAAAAGGAAATGCTTCAAAATGCTTGTGATCAGATAAAATATAAGCATATTGTGTATAATGAGTGGGATTTCGAAAGTAGGTTAGCGTATGGGAAAGGTGTGAGTATGTTGTTTACGGGTCCTCCTGGAACCGGTAAAACAATGGCAGCTCAGGTCGTTGCAAATGAATTGGGTTTGGAACTTTATAAAGTAGATTTGTCACAGGTTGTTTCTAAGTATATCGGTGAAACAGAAAAGAATTTGAATGTTTTGTTTGATGAAGCCAAAAAAAGTAATGTGATTTTGTTTTTTGATGAAACAGACGCATTGCTCGGAAAAAGAACGGAAGTTAGGGACTCTCATGATAAAAATTCAAACCTCGAAACTTCTTATTTGCTTCAAAAAATGGAGGAATATGATGGGATTACGATTCTTTCAACTAACTTCAGAGAAAATATTGATCAAGCGTTTTTTAGACGAATTAGTTATGTGATATACTTTAGATTTCCGGATGCTAACGCCAGAGAAAAAATTTGGAGATCTATTTTTCCAAAACTTACACCAATCGATAGAAATGTTGATTTTGAGTATCTTGCAAAACAATTCGAAATAGCAGGCGGTAATATAAAAAATATCGCAATTGTAGCAGCATTTATGGCTGCGAAAAATGGACAAAAAATATCAATGAAACATTTGATAATGGCAATTAAGTATGAACTTACCAAACAGGGGAAAGTCTTATTGAAAGAAGATTTCGGTGAGTTTGGGTACCTTTTAAATTGAATATTTTAATTGGGGTGAATTGATATGCTAAATGTTGATAAGAATGTTGATGGAGAAAAAGTGATTTTTACTTTAGACGGATCATTTGATAAGTTATCTACGGAAAAGTTTGAACAATTAGTTATTTCCGCGGTTTCTCCTTTTATGAAGAAAAAAAAGATGAATGTTATTTTTGATTGCAGTCAATTAAAATACCTTGGGATTGCTGGGATTAAAAGTTTTTTGAAAATGCGTAAATTTATAAGTATGTTGAATGGATCACTAACTATTAAAAGTGCAAATGATAACATCAAAAACATTTTTGAAAAAACTGACCTTTATTCCGGGTTTGTTTTTTCAGAATAACCTAGGGGGAGTGTAAATGAAGGAAAATCTTTTAGTAAAATCTATGCCTGAAAATTCAAGTCAAGTGGTTTCTTTTTTAAAAAAGTGTTTGGAAATGTGTAATGTGAGTCCTAAAGTGGCATACTGCATATGTGTGGCTAGTGAGGAAATCTTTTTAAATATAGCTAAGTATGCTTATAAAACAATTGGTGATGTGTCTTTGTTTTGTGAATACGATGAGAGAAATCATGAGTTTTCCGTTAAGTTCATCGATAAGGGAGATTATTTCGATCCTACACAAGCAAGCGTTTCTTCTGCTGAAGAGATCCTAAATAAAAATGAGTTTTCATGTTTTGGGTTATTTGCTGTGAAAAAATTAATTGATAAAATTCAATATAATCGTACTGAAAATAAAAATGAGTTAATATTATTACAGCAGGTACAATTAAGCAATGATTTACAAATACAAAGTAATTTGGATGGAGATGTATGTACTGTAGTAATTTCGGGAAGAGTCGATACACAAACTGCTTCTGATCTCGAAAGCTATATCAAAAACGTTCTTGCTAATAATAAAAAAATCATTTTAGATTTTGCATCCGTGAGCTATGTGAGTAGTTCCGGGTTAAGGGTTTTACTTTTGACACAAAAGAGGATTAATCAGATAAGCGGGGAACTATCATTGAAAAATGTTACGAAGGATGTTATGGAAATTTTAACAACTACTGGATTCACAAAGGTTTTGCATATAGTGTAATTAGAAATGCATTATCAACTTAATTTGATTTTTTTATTAGTACCTAGTTTCAATGTTATTTTTTATCGCATAAACCCACTGTTGTGTGGTTTTGTTCCGGTTATGTTTATATGTAAATTTTACTAAATTAAACTTTAATACGTAATCGGAAATATAAAAGGAGGGGGAATAATCAATTTATAGTTAACCGGAAATAAATAATTTTATTTCTGTGTTGCATTTGTTTACTGATGATGTTATAATATCACAAAAGGAGTTGTTTTAAATGGGAATATTTGAAGATGTAGTAATAAATGCAAAATCAGCATTAAACGTGGTTGGTAAAAAAGCTGGAGAGATCGTTGATGTTTCTAAACTTAAGATCAATGCTGTGGAATTGCAAAATAAAATTTCAAAAGAATATGAAAACCTCGGAAAATGTGTATATGAAGCGTATAAGAAAAATAAGGATTTAACGCAATGCACGTCCAAACATATTAAAATCATAGATTCTATTAAAAAGGAACTCGATGAGGCTAATGAGAAAATTGCGTCTATGAAGAAAAAGGTAAGGTGCAAAAAGTGTGGTTTCGTAAATCTTGAAGATGCTGTGTACTGTTGTAAATGTGGGGCTAAATTTGAAAAAGACCATGATGAGGAGGAATTATCAGAAACAGATGAAACTTATGAAAGTGATGATAATAACGAAAACGAGGGATATGAAGAACCTTTGAGTGAAGGTTCTGAATCTGCTGAAAATGAAAATCAATAAGGTGTGTTGTTAGGGTGAGAAAAAAATCAAAGACTGCCCCAACGGGGCAGTCGATGGTAAAAGGAGCAGCTATACTTGCTTCTAGTGTCATTATAGTAAAAATTATTGGCTTTGTGTATAAGCTGTTAATTGGAAGAATGTTAGGTGGTTTAGGATTAGGCTGTTTTGGAACAGCATATGATTTGTATGGCCCAATAGAATCCCTTGCAAATGCAGGATTCCCTGTGGCTATATCTAAATTAGTGTCAGATTACATGGCAAGAGGGAGATATCGGGATATACGAAAGCTTCATAAACTTTCTATTCCCATTTTTATTTTTACGGGATCCCTTGCCTTTTTAATCATGGTGGGATTTTCTTTCCCATATGTTTGGATTTCAGAAAGCCCTGGAGCACTTTATGCAACTTTGTTTCTTTCTCCAACAGTGTTTTTTGTGTGCATGATGTCAATATACAAGGGATATTATCAAGGTCTTGGTAATATGCTACCAACTGCGAAAACTGAAATCATAGAGGCCTTAAGTAAATTAATTGTTGGGTTTGTATCTGTAATTGCAGTTTTTAACTTTGTAAAAAAATTCTTCGGTATAAGTGGGTCTCAAAAAGTAAGCGAAAATTCGGATGCAATGCAATACGTCGCTGCATCAGCTATATTTGGTGTTACGTTTGGTGCATTGATGGCGTTTTTGTATGTTTTCTTTTTTCATAAAAAAAATGGTGATGGAATAACAAAGGAGCAATTGAAATCATCCCCTACGCCGTTTAGTTTGAAACAAATTTTCATTAGTCTTATAAAATTATCAATACCAATAGGATTAGCTGCCTTAGTTATGAATATTGGAGGTGTAATCGATGCAGTTATAGTAAAAAGAAGGCTTAAAGAGTTGATGGAAAATAGCTCTACGGCACAAATAATACTTAATATGTATCCAAATGATATTGCAACAGAAATTATTGTGAAAAAACAAGTGAATCTATATTTGTATGGGTGTATGGGCTATGTGACCACTTTTACTTTATTAGTACCTAGTATAACCCAGATGCTAGGAGTTAGTGCGCTTCCGAAAGTCGCTGCTGCCTGGGTAAAAAAGGATAAGGTTATGCTGAAACAAAGTGTGGAAACAGTTATACGTCTTACTTCTATTGTAGCAATTCCAGCTGGTATCGCATTTATTGCTATGGGTGGAAATATATTGGAACTTGTTTATGGTGATACAAAGATTTGTGAAGTGCATATTGCTTCTAAGCTGTCTATAATCTTGAGCTTAGCTATGGTGTTCGTTTCGTTTAGCACTCCTATATTTAGTATGCTTCAAGCAGTGGGTCTTGCTAAGCTTCCGCTGAAATTGTTGATTTTTGGGGTTACAATCAAAATTATTTGTAATTATATACTGGTTGGTATCCCTGCTATAAATATCCAGGGGGCGGGAACAGGTACTTTGATATGCTATATTTTTGTTACAACCGCAGCTTTTTATAGACTATGCAAAAGAACAAGAGTATTTCCAAATTTCGTTGTAGTATTTGTAAAACCAATTATTGCGGCATTTGTATCTGTCATGTTAAGCAAAATATTGCAAAGGTTTCTTTCTTGTTTTATTCCTTTTAAAATTAATGTACTTATTACGTTATGCATAATAGTTATATTGTATTTTGTGTTGTTGCTATTATTTGGAGGAATATTAAAATCTGATATAAAATCGTTTCCTAAGGGAGAAAAAATCGTAAAAGTACTTGAAAAAATTAAATGGATAAGATAAAATAAATGTTGTGTATATGACTTTTGGATGTGGTTGCTTTTATTTAGTGTGAAATAGGTTAATAGATAATAGTTGTTCGTATGTTTGTTCACAGAGATGATCTGTTGAATATATAAATTTGATTTTAAAAATTGGAGGTCAAAAAAATGAATAGAAATGAACTTGTGTCAGAAATCTCAAAGAAAACAGGCTATGACAAAAAAGAAATAGACAAGGTTTTAGTTTCTTTTATGGACGTAGTTGAAGATGCAGTTAAGGCAGATGACAAAGTACAACTCGTAGGATTCGGTACCTTTGAGAGACGCAGTCGTGCAGCTAGAACTGGTAGGGATCCTAGAACTGGTGCTGAAATTAAAATCCCAGCATGTAACGTTCCAGCTTTTAAAGCAGGCAAGAAATTCAAAGACGCTGTAGCTGGAGAGTAAGAGATTTGATTTTATACATTGAGCGATCTCTATTTTAATAGGGGTCGCATTTTGTTTTGGAGGGGGAATTTTATGAGACTTGATAAATATTTAAAAGTATCACGATTAATAAAGAGACGAACAATCGCAAATCAGGTTTGTGATGCCGGAAAGGTTTTAGTTAACGGGAAAATCGCCAGGGCCAGCTATGACGTGAAATTATCAGATGTTATTGAATTTTCTTTCGGAGGTCACACTACTAAATTGGAAGTGTTATCATTAGTTCCAGCAGTGAGAAAAGAAGAAGCTGAGTCTATGTATAGAATCATGTCTCAATAACTTTTTTTATAGTATGGGTTAATTTATCAAATTTATTCATGGCCAAACTCGTTTATGGATTTTTGTAAATGAAGAAGGTCAAGTTAAATATTCGTATGTTGTAATATTTACTCCTTTACTTATCATAAAGATTATCATAAGGAGTGATTTTACATGATCGAAGAAAATAAAAAATTGAAAATGCCACACGATTTGTCGATGAAAGACCGAAAAATCCTAAAACTTAGTGGGGTGTCAGATGTTGGTAGTTTTGATGACCAGATGGTTGTGGTAACTACTGACCTTGGTGAATTACATGTTCAAGGAAAAAATTTGCATGTGAGCAAACTCAACCTTGCTAATGGAGAAGTGGATATTGATGGATTAATTGTTGCACTTGTTTATTCTGGTGACAGTAAAACAAATAAAGGTTTACTATCAAAAATTTTTAAGTGAGTGAGGTAGATATATTTGTTAGATGGTCAGTTTACTTCATTTCAAATGTGCTGGTTTTCCATTTTGCTGGGTTTTGGGCTTGGTTTAATGTATGACATTGTTACTCTTCCATGTGTGGTTACTAAGTGCAGTTTATGGATTGTGAATGTGAAAGACATAATTTATTTTTTTGTGGCAGGTGTGTGTACGTTCCTATTTTTACTTGCGGTGAATTTTGGGCAACTAAGATACTTCATTTTGTGTGGAGAATTTGTTGGTTGGTTGCTTTGTCATTTGACTATCGGGAGAGTTCTTTTATATCTGTTTCAGAAAGTCAAGGGGTTAATACTTTTATTTTGTTATAGTGAAAAACGAAAAAGCATATCAAAAACATAACTTTTCGTAAAAAAATATTGAAAAAAAGTGTAGTTTAATATATAATTAATGTGTTGCAGCTTGAGGCAAAGGAAGTGAAATAATTTGAAAGTAGTGAAGTCTAAGAAAAAAAAATATAATTTTTTCTTCAAGTTGTTAATCTTGCTTGTGGGAGGAAGCTCTATAGTTAGCCTTGTAGGATTACAGATGAGTATAAATTCTAAACGCAAAGAAATGAAAGATCTTCAAGAGGGGTTACTCGTACAAAAAATGAAAAATAATAAGTTAAAAGATTCGATATCGTCAAAAACGAGTGATAACGATGAGTATGTAAAAAAAATTGCTCGTAAAAGACTTGACTTTGCGGAACAATCGGAAAGAGTTTTTGTAGTTCCGTAGGTTTAAGGATATATTTTTGGACCAAAATAAGAATATCAATTATTTTAATTTTTAGAGGAGGATAAATTTTTTTATGCAAATGGAAATAGGAACAATCTTGGAAGGAAAAGTTACAGGAATTACAAAGTTTGGGGCATTTGTAGATTTAGGTGAAGGTCACACAGGAATGGTGCATATATCTGAAATTGCACCGGTTTTTGTAAATGAAATTCGCGATCATATCGCACAAGATCAGGTGGTTAAGGTTAAAATTATAAATATATCCGATGATGGAAAGATTGCGTTGTCAATTAAACAAGCAATGGAAAATAAAAAGCCACAGACAAATTTTAAAAAGAAAAATATAAAAGACAATTGGCAAAATACGAAAAAAAATCGGGAACCTCAAAGCTTTGAGGATATGCTTGCTAAATTTAAACAAGTGAGCGATGAAAGAATGTCAGATTTAAAAAGAATGAATGACTCAAAAAGAGGTAGTGCAACCCCTAAGCGTGGTGGAAATTCACATCAGAGATAATGGTTATGAAAATGAAAAAAAATTTTGGTATTATAAATGCAAAAATTTACACAATGTGTGATGTATTTAGCTCTAAAGAAAATAACCTTGGAATAATAAATAATGGGTTTGTACTTGTGTCAGATGGAAAAATAATTGAAGTTGGGGATATGACGAACTATTTGGGGCAATGTGAAAGTACCTTTGAAGCAAATGGTATGTCTTTATATCCAGGTTTTGTGGATGCACATACGCACTTGGGTGTTTTTAATAATGGACTTGCTTTCGAGGGTTCTGATGGAAATGAAGATTCTGATCCTGTTACTCCTGGGCTTAGAGCTTTGGATGCGGTTAATCCTCAAGATGTGTGTTTTACAGAGGCTTTGCGTGCTGGTGTAACTACCGTTCTAACAAGTCCAGGAAGTGCCAATCCAATTGCTGGGCAAATTTTGGCTGTGAAAACACTCGGAAATAGAGTAGATGAAATGATCGTGAAATCACCTGTTGCTATGAAATTTTCACTTGGTGAAAACCCAAAGTCAGTGTATCATGATAAGGATAAATCTCCTGTTACTAGAATGGCAACTGCAGCTTTGATTAGAGATGCACTTTGTAAAGCAAAAAAGTATTTTATAGATAAAAAGAATTTTTATGAAAATTCGGAAAAATACGATGAACCGGAATTTGATTTTGATTGTGAGGCCTTGTGCCCTCTTTTTGACAAAAGTATGCAAGCGCATTTCCATGCCCATCGGGCAGATGATATATTTACAGCTATCCGTATTGCTAAAGAGTTCGATTTGGAGTATGTAATAGTACATGGAACAGAAGGACATCTGATAGCAGATGACTTGGTTGCAGAAAATACAAGAGTGTTGGCCGGCCCATTTCTTAGTGATAGATCTAAACCTGAACTTATGAATATGACCCCTAAGGGTGTAGGCATTATGGCTACAAAAGGTATTTTAATGGCAATTGTTACTGATCATCCGGAAACTCCTATACAATATTTACCTGTTTGTGCGGCTATTGCTGTAAGAGAAGGGCTTAGTTATGGCACAGCATTGAAATCAATTACGATTGATGCTGCCAAAATTTGTGGAATAGATGATAGAGTTGGATCAATTGAAACCGGTAAAGACGCAGATTTTGCTTTATTTAATGGGGATCCACTACTTTTGTCAAATCCCATTGCAGTATGGTGTAACGGTGAATACTGCAAATTTTAATTATAGTACTAATTTTAAAGAGTTGAACTTTAACTTTTGAAATTTCGCATTATTATGTCAAAATAATAGTGCTCTTAAATAAGGCTATGTGAATACTTTTGCGTAGCCTTGATTGTATAGCTAGAAACTATTACATTAATTTGTATAAGTATACTTGTTATTGAGAGATAAGTTAAAATTAATAATAGGAGATAAAAAATGGAATTTATACATAAGTCAGTGCTTTTGTCTGAAACAGTGGAAAGTTTGAACGTGATTCCAAATGGGGTGTACGTTGATGGAACGGCAGGTGGCGGTGGTCATTCTTCCAAAATTTTGGAAAGATTGAATGAAGAAGGGAAGTTGATATGTATTGATCAGGACCCTGACGCGATTGAACACCTGAAAGCGAAGTTTGCGGGAAAGTCAAACGTCATTGTTGTTAAATCAAATTTTGCTGATGTTAAAAGTGCTGTGAAAAATCTGGGATTTTATAAAGTTAACGGTGTAATCTTAGATTTGGGCGTATCTTCTTATCAATTGGATACATCTGAAAGAGGTTTTTCTTATCATCAAAATGCGCATTTAGATATGCGTATGAGCAAAAATGGTGTATCTGCATATGATTTGGTGAATGGATTGAGTAAAGAGGATTTGAGTAAAATTTTATTTGAATATGCAGAAGAGAAGTATGCTGGGTTAATTGCAAATGCAATAGTAAAATCACGAAAAGTGTCACCTATAGAAACTACTATACAACTTGTGGATGTGATAAAAAGTGCGTTACCAGCTAAAGTATTGAGAAAGGATTCACATCCTGCCAAGAAAACTTTTCAAGCTCTGAGAATTGCAGTTAATGACGAGTTAGAAAGTTTATCTCGCGGACTTGATGAAGCATTTGATATTTTGAAAATTGATGGTAGGTTATCAGTTATTACATTTCACTCTATTGAGGACAGAATTGTAAAACAACGCATGAAATCATGGAGCATAGGATGCACATGTCCACCAGATTTTCCTGTGTGTGTTTGTGGAAATGAACCAAAAGCTCAAATTATTACAAAAAAACCTATTATTCCGAGTGAATATGAACTTAATGAAAATAATAGAAGTCGAAGTGCCAAATTAAGAGTTTGTACCCGAATACGGTGATTTAATACTAGTAGGGGTTTCAAATATTTTTTAGGTGCTATTCACGGAGTAGATGATTATATCAATAAGGATAGGTTTAAAAGAACATTTTAATTTGTTATGTAGTTTTTATCTAATCGAATTTTGTAAACAAAAAGGCTGTTGCTTGTGATTTTACTCACTTGCAACAGCTTTTAATTATGTTCATCATCGTATAAAATGGAGAAATGATGATAATCTCGAATTCTGTTGTGAACTGTTCCACAACGTTAGCAATATCTTGAAATTAACTGAATTTATTCGATTAACTAAACTTTATTAAGCGTTCATTCTTTAAGCTTGTTCAGCAAGCGCTCTGTGTAACCAAGCATCTGCTACATCTATTGCTTCATACAATGTTGGTTTCTTACTTGCCTTAATTAACCTTTTTTGTTTGCTAAGATTCGGATCAGTACTAAAAAGCTTAATGCTTACTTCATCAGCCACGTCCAAATCTTGAGATTTTTTTGTACTTTTAATTTCCATCTGGGCGATATACGCATCAGATGAATCACCATAATAAATAATATTTTTACAACGAACTAACGGTTTATCTTTATACATAGGAAACTTTGTTTTTTGTTTAGCGGCAGATACAGCAGACATAAATTTTCCTCCAATCATTATGAAAACGAAAACCCCTTTCATCGCGATGAGTCGATAAAGGGGATCGTGGAGCTGATAATGCGATTCGAACGCACGACCTCATCCTTACCAAGGATGTGCTCTGCCTACTGAGCTATATCAGCAATGATGGCAGGGGCAGAAGGACTTGAACCCTCGGCACGTGGTTTTGGAGACCACTGCTCTACCAACTGAGCTATACCCCTACAACAATTATATGATATCATTTTATTTTTCAAATGTCAATACCATTTTAAAAAATTTTTTTGTAACATCTTTTTTCTTAATTGCGTATGATATATTAAATTACTTAAAAGGAGGAAATGCATAATGTGTAACAACGGATTCGGCGGCTGCTCATGGATCATTCTTCTCATAGTTATTCTATGTTGCTGCTGCAACAACGACGATCGCCGTGACAGCCATTGCGGAGGTTCCAGCTGTTGCTAATTGATGAAATATAAGTTTTATCAATTTTAGCATTTTTTCGATCGGGTAGGAGATTTTATCCCCTGCCCGACTTTTTTTTGTTTGCCGTGTGTTACAGATAAACAAAGGGGATTTACTACAGATTTGGTTTTGGAAATTTTTAATTGAGGATGGAGTATTTGTATGGTGGTGAGCTTGAAAGAAGTCAAATGTGAGAAGTGAAAAATGTTTTGTGATTGATACCTAGAAATACTGAACTAAAAGAAATATTTGAAATGGGACATTTTTTACGTAAAACGTGGTTCAAGTTTTTTTTAAGTTTAAGTTGAGATGTATATGGAGGAGAAAAAATTTCTCCTGATTGATGCAGGGATTGAGATAAGTAAAGTCCTAATTGATTTTGCATTTTGAAGTGTTGAGAAGGTTAGTAGCAAATGATTTATTGTAATTTCACGCTGAATAGAGACAATATAATTATGAAAAAATACGTGGATTCTCATTACTTGTTTTTTACGTAGATTTCATGGTTAAATCGTAGTTAGTGAAGAATTTTGCAATTATCACTAATTGCCTTAATATTGCTTTTATTTAGTCTAAATATATTTAAATGTTTTTATGTTAATTATATTGACAAATAATACTGTTGTGTATATAATGTAATTAGTTTAAATGTAACTTTTGTTTTGAATTACATTATAAAAGATTGAGAAAAGAAATATTTTAGGGTAGAAAAATAAATAAAAAAATTTGAGTATTTTATCGATGATAACTTACAAGAATTTTAAAAGGGGCGGCTGAATATGGAAAATAAAAAATACAACTTTATTGTAGAACTTAATGAAGACAAGGCATTAAAGAGAGAGATTTTAAATGCGAAGTCACTTTACGAAAGTTATAAAATTGTAAAAATCAGATTTCCACATGTATTTAAAAACTATGTTGAGTATAAGAGTTTTATGAACGAACTGCACGACCTAAGGCTTAAATACGACAATCAGTTAAGTGATGAAGAACTAGAATTTGTATCAGGAGGTGTTCAAAATAAATTTTTAACATTGTGCTTAAGTGGATTATCGATTATTTCATCTCTAGGACCGATTACTACAAATGTGAGAGCGTGGGATTCAGGTACGTGTGCGGTGCATGGGGACAACTCTGACGTTTATACGGCAGGAAAAGTGCCACAGAAACAATTGATAGGGGGAGGTACATCTAGGCTTACTAAGTGGATTGAAAGTCATCAGCCGGTACATGAGTCTATCACAGATCTTTCTTGGAGAATTGCTAATGGATTTGATGAGAAAAAGAAAATACCAGGTGCGTTGGAATTAGGTTCTGTATGGAATGACCTGATGAGCACGTCAGTTGCAAATTTTGCAGTTAATTATGGGTTGAAAGATTCTCTACCTAATACAGAGGAAATGTATGAAGAAGGATACAAAGGGTTATCCGACGAAATAGATCACTTGTTAGTAACTCAGATGAATTGTTGTTTATCAACATGGTTACTCCCTAGCCAAATTTCAGGCAAAATGATAGGATCGATAAACGCAAGATTTTCACACAATGGAAGAGGAAACTATCTTCACTGTATGAACTGTACAGAGGGGGCGAACAAAGAAAAAAAAATTGCTGGACAAGCAAAGACATATAAACTTGTAGTTAGCTGGTTAGAGGCAGCATTAGCCTATGCGACTTATGGCATGGATATAAATAATATGCCAAGTGATCTTAGAAAAAAAGTAGACCCTCGCGTAAAAAAACTGATTATGGGAATGGGAGATATAGTAAGGTTTTCCTATGACAAGATTAAAAATAAGCATAAGTTTGGAGAAAGTGAGATTTTATATGAAAATGCGTTAAAAGATGGAATTGTTGCATTTCTTTTGAAAACAAAGAATTTAAGCAAAGGTTTGCCGAAGAATGACAAAAGGTATTTGAGTTGTTGTATACTTGAGGGTGAATATTATGCATCGCAGTCTGAAGAAAGAGCAAAAATTATAGCTGAAGCTGAAAAAGAGGCGAAAACTGAAGCTAAAAAAAAGGCGGACAAAGAGGCTGATGAGATAATAAGAAACATAAAACTTTATTGTGAAAATAAAAGCGGGACATCGACAGTTAACGAAGGTGAAAAGGATGATGATAATGACTGGAATTTAGATCATGATGATATGTATTATAGATATAGAGCGCTGGGAATGGCATGTCATACGATAGAGGATAGTTTTAATCCAGCGCATTGTGATAGAGTTGTTTCTTATAATGCTGAGAATAATACGGCTTCTCTTGGCAGAATAAAGAGTTTTTTAGATTATGACAATGGTAACCAAAAAGTAAAGGGACACGGAGACTTTGATAAAATAACAGCTGCTGAAGTAAAGCTTTTAAAAGAAATGTCTGAGAATGGTAAGAAAAAAGAATTTTATGAAGAAAACAAAGGTCAATTAAAAACACTTGGGCTTACTGATTCGATTGAAGCGGTGAAAGAATTTTTAGAAAATATGAGTGGAATAATGAAAGAACCCTCTTTAGAAGCTCTAAAAAATCAAATGGTGAAAATTGTTTCGAAGGTTATATGTTTTGATAAAAAAATTGCTAAAGATGAATCATACAGTCCATATGATAAACTTCCGAATTTGAAATTAAGCGAAGGTGATGCAGACTATATTGAATATGTAACTCCTGCAGGAGGAAGACTTCCTGGTGAGGTAGGAAAGCTTATATGTGAAGATGTCATAGAATGTTTGAAAAAACATTTGAATGATAGAAAATATAAAAGATTACAAGGCGAGATTAAGGCTGCAGAGGAGAGTTTGACAAAAGGGGATATTAAGGGTACAGGAGAAACTTTAGATGATGTGACTTTTTACGTTCTTAGTAGAAAATTTATAAGTGAAGCGGATGCCCTTAAGTTGTGCATTGAAAATGAAAAAAGTTTTGTTTTAAAACAAAACTATGCAGAAGCAAAGCAATATGCACAGGGAGGATATTATCACGCTAATCATTTGCAAGAATATTTGAAAGAAGGGGGTTTTAGTAAAAAGTTAGAACAAATTTTATCGCAATCTGAAAAAACAAGCTTTGATACTCTGAAAAGGAGTATTGATCTTTTATGTAAAGATTATCAGGTAAGTGCTATTAAAGAAGACAATGTTTCTAGTAGTGAAATATTGACAGTTACAGATTTTAATCCACAGGCAGTGGATTTTCAGGGCTCTTTTAATGGAGCGATTAAAAACGAATCAGGGGATATAGAGATTAATCCGTTGGATTTTTATACTTTGGATGAAGAGAAATTGAGAACAGAAAAACTTTATAATCAGTATATGGATACCCTTAAGGACAGATATATTTTCGAACAAGCCCTGGTTGAAAAACCAGAAGATAAAAATAGTGAAAATACGTTAAAATATTTGACTGTGAGGGAAGGTCTTGCTCGATGCTTATATCAAGGAGACATGAACTTATATGATGAGTACTTGGACGCGTATAAGAATGGCCTAGATTGTAGTGAATTAAATAAACGTGCGCATGAAAGGGCACTTGAAGAGTTTTCGGCTCAACCTTTAGGAGTGGGTAGTGATTATGGTACTAGAGAGTATAGAGATTTATTTAAACTTAGCGCGTTTTCTACAGTAGCGGAGCCTAAAGAACGAATAAGGCTTCTGGAATGCCAAAAAAATAGGGTTGAAGTGTGTTGCAATAAAGCTAAAGTTGATGCTGATAAAACTTCCTTTGAAACATTAAGAAAAATTGCAGAGTTCCTTTTAAACTATACTACCAATGTAATGAAGGAAAATAACAGCGATTATAGTGATTTTTTGATTCAGAATAACTTCGAGCAAAAGTTAGAGCAAGGAGGACGGTTGATTGATGATTATTTAAAAGAAAAATTGGAGGGAATAATAAAAAAACAGTGGGAAAATCTTACAGATAACAAAGAGGAAGAATTACGTAAAAAAATTTATCTAGAAAATGGCTCAGATGAAATTTTGGCTTTTCTAGAATCTAATTTAAGTTTTCTTAAAATGGATGAACAGCTGATATTAGAAAAGACTTTTTTAAATGAAAGTAAAAGCCTAACTAAAGAAACAAATGAACTTGTGAAAAAAGCTAAGACAGTCATATTTGTAAGCATGGTGAGTGCGGCGATGAATGGTGATGAAAATAGAAAAAATGTATGTAAGAATAGATATGTCCTTTTAAGTCAACTTGCAGATCAACTTAAAAAAGAAATGGATAAGGTAGGTGATAGTGAAGTAGTAGATCAAATAGTGGAATTTCAAAATCAGGATTTTCCACGGATGATTTGTACTGAGGTGAAATATGACGAGGGCAAACCGATTTTTGATGAAAGTAAATTACTTGGGAAGATCAAGTGGATTAGCATGTGCATAAGTGGAATAGGTGTAAATAATAGTGCAGCTATTAAGATGGGGGATATCTATATTAACATCATAAATTCAAAGTAGAACGAAATGGAGTGGATTTAGTATGAATAACAGTATTCAAAAGTGGCTCGAATTAATTGAAAGTGATGAGCAACTTTACAAAGATCTTGTAGAAAAAAAGTCTAAGTATGAAGCAACAGAAGCAGGTCTTCATAAGTTTTTAAGAAAAGATTTTATACCTCTAGCTCAAAGTTATGGATTTGAATTTTCTGAGGAAGATCTCTTGGAATTTCAGAAGCAAAAAATGCAAAAGCTTGATGACGACGTATTGGAAAATATTGCGGGTGGCAAGAAAAATAATATGATTGGTTGGGGACTCCTTTCGATATTACTCCTGTCATCATTGCCAATTGGATGCATGTTAGTCGATAGGAATGAAAAACCTGTGGATTCGTTAGTTAATATGAGTACAGATAAAAAAATTAAAGATAATGAAAATTTACGAAATAGTACAACAACGGTAAATTCTGATCAGTTTGATAATGAAGATGACGATAATAATACAACAATCTTTTCAAAAATTAATAAAAATGGCCGGGATAAACGTAAAAAAAGAAACCCTTCAATTTACCATGAAACTCGGAGTGATGTTGGAAAAGGCGGACCTTTATTTAGATCTAGCAATAATGAGAATTTAAGTAAGTTAATGAATGTTCTAGAAAATAATAAACTAAAAGAGAAACTGAAGGGTTCCGAAGGAATGTTGACTGAAAAGAAAAACGTTGCAGACCGATTTGCACAGCAGTCGACTAATGAAAGACAAGAAGACCAACAAAGGCAAAATCAATCCGAAAATAAAATTGGCCATAATGAACGTGAATTTGATCGGCTCAAAAAAGATCTAAATAACGCAAATGAAGAATTGTCAGGATCACAGGAAACAGTAAAACAATCAAGAGAAGGAACACAAACGGACTCATTGAATGTTGCTAAAGATGAAATTGATAGTCTGCAGGGGGAGGTTAGTGAAGTAAAGGCGGAGTTGACCAGAGCGCAACAAACTGAGAAACAAGCAAATGATGAAAGTCAAAGAGTTGGTAGTGAAATAGCTGAAGAAAGAGCTAAATTAGTAAATTTACAAAGTGAAATTGAACGTCAGAAGGAGGAAATTAATAAAGTACAAGCAGAGTTGGCTAAAGCGCAACAAACTGAGAGACAGGCAAATGATGAAAGAGATCAAGCAAGGGAAGAAGAAAGAAAGTCACAACTCGAATTAAGTGTAGTTCAAGACAGATCTGCAAACCAGGAGAGAGAAAACACAAATCTAAAAAATCAACTGAAAACGTTAGAAGGTCAGTTAGCTGAAGTTCGGAGGCAATCTGAAGTATTACGGGGGAATTTAGAACGTGAAAAAAGTGAAAAAGATGAAAAAAGTGCTGAACTACAAAAACAATTAATTGAAGCAAAAAGAAAAACTGACGAATTGAAAGAACAATTAACCCAAGAAACAGAAAAATTTAGCACAGTACAAGTAGAATTGACTAAAGCACAACAAGCTTTGGAACAGGCAAATAATGAAAAGCAAAGAATTGGTGGTGAAATAGCTGAAGAAAGATCTGAATTAGTAAATTTACAAAGTGGAATTGATCGTCTGCAGGGGGAAGTTAGTGAAGTAAAAGCAGAGTTGACCAGAGCGCAACAAACTGAGAGACAGGCAAATGATGAAAGAGATCAAGCAAGGGAAGAAGAAAGAAAGTCACAACTCGAATTAAGTGTAGTTCAAGACAGATCTGCAAACCAGGAGAGAGAAAACACAAATCTAAAAAATCAACTGAAAACGTTAGAAGGTCAGTTAGCTGAAGTTCGGAGGCAATCTGAAGTATTACGGGGGAATTTAGAACGTGAAAAAAGTGAAAAAGATGAAAAAAGTGCTGAACTACAAAAACAATTAATTGAAGCAAAAAGAAAAACTGACGAATTGAAAGAACAATTAACCCAAGAAACAGAAAAATTTAGCACAGTACAAGTAGAATTGACTAAAGCACAACAAGCTTTGGAACAGGCAAATAATGAAAAGCAAAGAATTGGTGGTGAAATAGCTGAAGAAAGATCTGAATTAGTAAATTTACAAAGTGGAATTGATCGTCTGCAGGGGGAAGTTAGTGAAGTAAAAGCAGAGTTGACCAGAGCGCAACAAACTGAGAGACAGGCAAATGATAAAAGGGGAATGGCTGAGCAAGAAAGGGATCAAGCAAGAAAAGAAAGAAAGTTGCAGCTCGAGTTAAGTGATGTTCGAGCAAAATCTGCGTATAAAGGAATAGGAAACACAGACCTAGCAAATCAACAGCAAGCTTTGATAGATAAGCCAGCTGAAAAACAATCTAAATCCTTATCGGGGATTTTAAAAAGTGAGAAAAGGGAAACACAAAGTAAGTTAGATGAAACCACCGAGTTGCAAGAGCAATTAACTCAAGATAGTATAACGGAAGCAGAGTTGGATGAAGCACAACAGGCTAAGGAAGAGAAATTTGATAGTGATGGTGAAAAAAATCAAACAGAAGGAACAAAAACAGAAGAGAGGGATGATAATTTACAAAAACAATTACAGGAAGTACAAACCGTATCTGCACAAGGGCAATTAGGAGAACCTCCCCAAGAACAGTCAACTGAACATTCGCAAGAACAAAAAAATGGAGACGCTGAGCCTTTACAGGAAGTGAAAGAAAAACCGAAGTATGATGGACAGGGTTCAATGACTGAGGTTTACAGTAAAACAGAGGGTACATTAGAAAGTAAGGCAAAGGAAATGCCTGTTCAAGATAGTGATCAATTACAATCGTTGAGTTCGAGTCCTAAAACTCTTGCTCAGTTGATAAAAGAAGCTGCAAAAGGAATTGTACAGTTAAGAAATAAAGGAGAATCACGACGTTTTGAAGGAGAATCGGAAGAGGGTAATGTTATTAGTGCCGCACGTACATGTATTCAATTCAATGATTTGTCTGGATTGGAAGAGTACAGTGCGACTTGCGTAAGACAGGCACTGATTATGTATGTGAGGGGAACACTCAATGACGCTACAGAATCATCAGATAGGATTGAGACTGTTGAAAAGATACTAGGAAAGATTTTGTGTTTTCATGAAGATGAAATAAATGCTATTTCTAGTGGCCCTGAGAACAAAGAAGATGCGGTGCGTAAAAGATCTATAGATCCAAATTATGCTTTTGAAGAATGGTTTGTGCAATTAGTAAAAGAATACAATAATAAAGATAAGTCTTCACAAGATTTTGTGAGTCGAATTTTGAGAAATAGAGTAATATGCGGTGGTGAAGTTAATCAATTAGAAATATGCAAGGAGCTAAAAAGTAAACTTTTTGAGGAGAAAGATAAAATATTTGGAACCGAAGTAGATGATAGTGCCAAAAATGAGGCTCCGATAGAAAAAGAAAATCTAAAATTACCACCGGATCAGGTAGTTGAATGCACTACAAAAAATCTACCTAATGATGTTAGAAGATTTTGTTTTATGAATTCTGTATTACAGCAATTATATAGAATTGATGGGCTAAGAGAATATAATAAACAAATGTTATCGAAGCTTCGTGAGCTAAATAAACAAGGTCCGAATGACGAACAAGAGTCAGACATGAAAGTACGTAGTGAACTAGAGAAAATTTTTAAGTATATGGATGCTAAAGATACAGAGGTTGTGGAGTTAGAAGCAAGCGTTGAGGGAGACTATAAAGGGATTCATGAGGGATTTATAGCTTTTGGTAAAAGCCATGACGCACTGTGTTTTGTTGATGAAATTCAAAGAGGGCTTAATGATTACCAAGAGGCAAATTATTTTACTATGTTTATGAAAAAATTTTTTCCAGACTATATTTTTGGTGATAACGAGACTGACGAAAATAAAAGAATAGTAGATTTGAATCCAAAGAAAGACATTATGGTTATAATGAATTCTGTGCAAGCGCTTGAAATGAGTAAATATGAAAAAGAGTTAACAGGGTTTGTATTGCATACAGGTTCTGTTCATAGTGGACACTATATATCTTATGTTAAGGAAAATGGAGTATGGTTCATAATTGATGATATACACGGGATAACAGAAGTAGATCAACATGAGGTAACTGCCGTTATAACAGGTGCAAAAAATTTGATGGAAAGAGAAAAGGAGATAAACCGAGAAGAGATGAAAGTTAATGCAGCTCAGAGGAAGCTAAGTGAAGACATAGAGAACCTTCAACAACAACTGATAGTTGCAAGCAATCGAGAATCTCAGAACCCTTTTAATGAACAGTTAGAAGCTTTGCAAAAACAAGAAGCTCAGTACAGTGCAGAAAAACAGAAATTGGAAGAGGCTAAGAAATATCTACTAGACGAAAAGTACGTTCAACAGCCACGAATAACTTTATGTCGATACACAAAACTGTCTTAATTGTGTAGTCTATAACTTTACAATTTTAGTTGTAGGTTATATGTATTATTGAAAAATAGATATATCACAATGAAAAAGGGACGGTGGCCGAAAAATATAAATTTTTTTATTTTAGGGCTTGCATTTTTCTTTTGAATATGGTATTATATTAATGCGTGACTGCAACATGATATGCGTTGAAGCGGGAGGTTGCGGCTAATAGCCGGTTTTTCCGTGGAGTATGTCCGATTTTAAACCGGGCGATATGAGAAACTTTTTAGTATATTTATACTTTAGATTTTACTATCCCGGAGCGTCTCGTGAGAGATACGTCCGGGATTTAAATATCCAAAAGTGTGAAACACCCGGAGAGGTGTGAAGTTTTGTAATGGCCCGCCAACTAAATTTATTAAGGAGGCGATCTACAGTGGCAGTCAAAGAAAAAATCAGGGTAAGACTTAAAGGGTACGATCATCAATTGGTTGATCAATCGGCACAGAAAATCGTTGAAACAGCAAAACGTTCAGGTGCAAAAATTTCAGGACCAGTGCCATTGCCAACTGAAAAACAAGTTGTTACGATTTTGAGAGCTGTACATAAGTACAAGGATAGTCGTGAGCAATTTGAGATGAGAACACACAAAAGACTTATCGATATCATGAGACCATCAAATAAAACTGTTGAGTCTTTGATGAACTTAGAACTCCCTGCTGGCGTTGACATAGAAATCAAACTGTAAAGCAGATGGGGTCAAGTTGGCAGACAGCCAACCAATAACCTAACAGGAGGAATTATTTATGCAAAAAGCAATCATTGGTAAAAAGATTGGCATGACGCAAATCTTTGATGAAAAGGGAAACGTTGTTCCTGTAACTGTGATTGAAGCAGGTCCTTGCGTAGTGTCGCAAAAGAAAACTTTGGAAAATGATGGGTATGCTTCAATTCAGATGGGCTTTGGCGATATAAAGCTAAAGTATAAAAAAGGATCTCGTTCTGAGAAATTTGATAACAAGCCGAAGAACATTACACTTGCTCTTCAAGGGCACTTTGCAAAGGCGGACGTTGCCCCAAAGAAAATTCTTAGAGAATTTCGCGTTGATGACACGAGTGCGTTCAATGTAGGTGACGTGATTAAAGCAGACGTTTTTGCAGAAGGAGACAAAGTTGACGTTACTGGAAAGAGCAAAGGTAAGGGGTACGCTGGCGTTATAAAACGCTGGAATTTCAGAAGATTGAAAGAATCTCATGGTTCAGGTCCAGTGGCACGTCACGGTGGTTCACTCGGTGCATGTTCTACACCTTCAAGAGTTTGGAAGGGCAAGAAAATGGCAGGACATCTCGGATGTGAGAAAGTTACAGTGCAAAATCTTACTGTAGTGAAAATTGACAATGAAAACAACTTGATCGCAATCAAAGGTGCAATCCCAGGTCCAAATGGTGGCACAGTTACGATTCGCGACAGTGTGAAAGCGTAAGGAAAGGAGGAGTTGAAATGTCTAAAGTAGCAGTACTCGATATGACGGGTAAAGAAGTAGATCAGATTGAACTTTCCGATGCTATTTTTGGTGTAACACCTAACGAAACTTTGATACACAAGATGGTAGTTAACCATTTGGCAAAGTGCCGTCAGGGTACACAATCAGCACTTACTCGTGCAGAAGTATCTGGCGGAGGAAAAAAACCTTGGAGACAAAAAGGTACGGGCCATGCTCGTCAGGGTTCGATCCGTGCACCACAATGGACACATGGTGGAATCGTGTTTGCACCAAAGCCAAGAGACTATGGTTTTGCTGTAAACAAAAAGGAAAGAAGACTTGCTATGAAGTCGGCTTTTTCCGATAAGGCACTTGAAAACAATATAATTGTGCTTGAAGGCATTAATATGGATGAGTTCAAAACAAAGACCATTGTTAATATGCTTAAGGCTATTGACGCAGAGTGTAAACCGCTTATAGTTTTGGCTGAACCAAACAATAAAATTACCAACTCCGCAAGAAACATCAAAGGGGTTAAAACTGCTTTGGTTAACACACTTAACGTGTACGATATCATGAATGCAAATAAGCTCGTGATAGTGAAAGAAGCAGTAAATAAAATTGAGGAGGTGTATGCGTAATGGCAGCACAAGATATTATAATTCGCCCAATAATCACAGAAAAGAGCATGTCTCAATTTGCCATGAAGAAATACACTTTCGAGGTTGCTAAGAGTGCAAATAAAATTGAAATTGCAAAAGCTGTTGAAGAGTTATTTCCGGTTAAGGTTGCAAAAGTAAATACGATGAATGTCCGTGGACATTTGCGTCGTCAAGGTAGATCGGAAGGTTACACGGCTTCTTGGAAAAAGGCAATCGTAACTCTTACAGAAGAGAGTAAACCGATTGATTTCTTTGATGGAATGCTTTAACCTTTAAATTAAAAATAAAAGCAGATATGGAGCAGTGACTCCGCAAAGCTAAATAAGGAGTGAAATTTAAATGCCAGTAAAGTTTTTTAAACCGACTACGCCTTCAAGACGTAACATGTCGGTGATAGATTACTCCGGACTTTCCAAGTGTGGTCCAGAAAAAAGCCTTCTTGCACCGCTTAAGAAACATTCCGGGCGTAACAGTTACGGTAGAATTACAGTTCGTCACAAGGGTGGCGCTAATAGAAGAAAATATCGCTTGATTGACTTCAAAAGACAAAAATTTGATGTGCCGGGTATTGTAAAGACGATTGAGTACGATCCAAACAGAAGTGCACATATTGCATTGGTTGAATATGAGGACGGAGAGAAAAGATATATCATCGCACCTCATGGCATAAAACCAGGTCACAAGATAATGGCTGGTAAAGATGCAGACATTCTTCCGGGAAATGCTTTACCACTTGAAAATATACCAACCGGTACGTTTATTCACAACGTAGAACTTCATCCAGGAAAGGGAGCTCAGCTTGCAAGAAGTGCTGGAATTATGGCACAGCTTATGGCAAAGGAAGGTAAACTAGCACTTTTACGTTTACCATCAGGCGAACTCAGAAATGTACCAGTGGAGTGTATGGCAACAGTTGGTCAAGTGGGCAACATTGAGCATGAAAACGTAAAAATCGGTAAAGCAGGACGTAAACGTCATATGGGTATAAGACCAACAGTGCGTGGATCAGTTATGAACCCGTGCGATCACCCACACGGTGGTGGTGAAGGTAAAAGTCCGATCGGACGTCCGGGACCTGTTACTCCTTGGGGTAAACCAACACTTGGTTACAAAACCCGCAAGAAGCACAAACAATCCGATAAATACATCGTTAAACGTAGAAACGGCAAATAAGGCTGAAAGAAAGGAGCTTATGGATTATGGGCAGAAGCGTAAAAAAGGGTCCTTATGTACAGCCTGTGCTGCTTAAGAGGATCAAGCAAATGAACGAGTCACAAGAGAAAAAAGTATTGAAGACTTGGAGCCGTGCATCCACAATCTTCCCTGATTTTGTCGGACATACAATAGCAGTCCACGACGGACGCAAGCATGTTCCGGTATATGTGACGGAAGATATGGTCGGTCATAAATTAGGGGAATTTGCCCCGACCAGGACTTTCAAAGGTCATGCTGGGTCAAAAACTACAAAATAAAGCCTGAAAGGAGTGTCGTAAAATGGAAGCAAGGGCTCATTTAAAATATGCCCGTATTTCTCCGAGAAAAGTGTCCATCGTGATGGACTTGATCAGAAACAAACCAGTTGATGAAGCGATGGCAATACTAAAGTACACGCCAAAGGCTGCTTGTGAGTATTTGGAGAAATTATTAAAATCGGCAATAGCAAACGCTGAAGTAAATCACAATATGGATGTGGATAGACTCTATGTAGCAGAGTGTTTCGTGTGTCCTGGACCGATTTTAAAGCGTATCCGTCCAAGAGCACATGGCCGTGCTTACAGGATCGAAAAGAGAACTTCGCATATGACAATTGTTCTTAGAGAGAAAGAATAACTTTTAGAAGAGGAGGTAAATTATGGGCCAAAAAGTACATCCACACGGTATACGTGTAGGAGTTATTAAAGACTGGGATTCACGCTGGTTTGCAAAAGGAAAAGATTTTGGCAATCTTTTGGTGGAAGATTATAACCTAAGGAAAATGCTGAAGAAAAAACTTGCATCATCAGGTGTTTCTAAAATTGAAATAGAAAGAACAGGTGAAAAGGTTCGCGTACACATTCACTGCGCAAAGCCGGGTATGGTTATCGGCAAGGGCGGTGCTGAAATAGAAAAACTTCGTTTGTACTGTGAAAAATTTCTGGGTAAGCCTGTATCAATCAACATTGTTGAAATTAAATCTCCAGATGTCAATGCTCAGCTTATTGCAGAGAGCATCGCACAACAACTTGAGAAAAGAATTTCTTTCCGTCGTGCTATGAAGCAAGCAATGGGTCGTGCGATGAAATTTGGAGCAAAAGGAATAAAAACACAAGTGTCGGGGCGTTTGGGCGGTGCTGAAATCGCAAGAACGGAACACTATCATGAGGGTACAATCCCACTTCAAACCTTAAGAGCGGATATAGACTATGGATTTGCAGAAGCTGCAACTACGTATGGCCGTTTAGGGGTAAAAGTATGGTTATACAAAGGAGAGGTATTAGGTTCAGTTCGTCCCGAAAGCACCGAGCGTAAGGAAGGGGGCAAGAAGTAATGTTAATGCCTAAGCGTGTGAAGTTTAGAAGAGTACAAAGAGGCAGAATGACCGGTAAGGCTTTGAGAGGAAATAAAGTCGTATACGGAGATTTCGGACTTCAAGCTCTTGAACCAGCATGGATTACTTCCAATCAGATCGAAGCTGCTCGTGTTGCAATGACACGTTATTGTAAAAGATTCGGAAAGGTTTGGATAAAAATATTCCCAGATAAGCCAGTAACTGAAAAACCTGCAGAAACTCGTATGGGTAAAGGTAAAGGTTCACCGGAGTACTGGGTGGCAGTGGTAAAGCCAGGTAGAGTTATGTTTGAACTTGGCGGAGTACCAGAAGAAACAGCAAGAGAAGCTCTTAGACTTGCAGCGAATAAATTACCAATAAAATGCAAGTTTGTAAAAAAAGAAGAAACGGAAGGTGAGAAATAATGAAAGCTTCTGAAATCAGGGAGATGTCTGTAGATCAAATGCAAGCTAAATTGAATGATTTAAGAGCTGAATTATTTAATCTTCGTTTTCAGCTTGCTATAAATCAATTGGAGAACCCTATGCGAATTAGCGCTGTGAAGAAAGACATCGCAAGAATTAAAACAATTCTTACAGAAAAAGAAAACAAAAGCGCTAATGCTTAAAACGAGAGGGGGATAATACCGTGAGCGAAAGAAACAACAGAAAGACGCAAGTTGGTAAAGTTGTAAGCGACAAAATGGATAAAACCATTGTGGTAGCTGTGGAAGATAGTGTTAAGCACAAACTGTACAACAAAATCGTAAAGCGTACAGTAAGGCTCAAGGCCCATGACGAAAACAATGAATGCCATATTGGCGATCGTGTACGTGTTATGGAGACAAGGCCACTTAGCAAAGATAAAAGATGGCGTCTTGTAGAAATAATTGAAAAAGCAAAATAATTAAGGCACAGTTTTTTTAGACTGTGATCAGAAGGGGGAACGCACTGTGGTACAACAACAAACGTATCTCAAAGTTGCTGACAACACAGGGGCGAAAGAGCTCATGTGTATCAGAGTACTTGGCGGCACGGGTAAGAGATATGCTAACATCGGCGACGTTGTAGTAGCTTCTGTAAAAAAGGCTGCTCCAGGTGGAGTCGTGAAAAAGGGAGACGTAGTTAAAGCAGTGGTAGTGCGCACAAAAAAGGGCGTACGCCGTAACGACGGTACATACATTCGTTTTGACGAAAATGCAGCCGTCATCATAAAAGAAGACAAAAACCCAAGAGGAACCCGTATCTTTGGGCCGGTAGCGAGAGAGCTTCGTGATAAAGAATATTCGAAGATTTTAAGCCTCGCTCCTGAAACACTTTAATGGAGGTGTTCACGATGATAAAAAAGGTTCATGTAAAAACGGGTGACACCGTAAAAGTATTGAGTGGTAGAGAGCGTGGTAAGCAAGGTAAAGTTTTAGCTGTTAGCCCAAAAGAAGGCAAGGTTATCATTGAAGGCGTAAACTTAGTTTCTAAGCACGTGAAGCCTCGCAAAATGGGTGAACAAGGTGGTATAGTTCAAGCTGAAGCGGCGATGTATGCTTCTAAAGTTCAACTAGTATGCCCACATTGTAGCAAGCCAACTCGTATCGGCCATGAAATCTGCGGTGATGGTACAAAAAATCGCATTTGCAAAAAATGTGGGAAGTCACTGTAAGGAGGGCAGTTAAATGGCAAGATTGAAAACATTTTATAAAGAAAAAGTTTGTCCGGCACTTATGGAAAAGTTTTCTTATAAAAGCGTTATGCAAATACCAAAGCTTGAAAAGATTGTTATAAATGTCGGTGCTGGGGAAGCAAGAGATAATTCTAAAGTAATTGGGGCAATTTCAAACGATTTAGCTCTCATCACTGGTCAAAAGCCGATTGTATGTAAAGCTAGAAAGTCTGTTGCAAACTTTAAAGTAAGAGAAGGAATGAATATCGGCGTTAAAGTTACACTTCGTGGCAGCAAAATGTACGAATTTTTAGATAGGTTCTTTAACGTTGCACTTCCAAGAGTAAGAGACTTTAGAGGAATTAATCCAAATGCTTTTGACGGTCGCGGAAATTATAATATGGGCGTAAGAGAACAGCTCATTTTCCCGGAGATAGACTACGATAAAGTAGACAAAGTGCGTGGTATGGACATTTGTTTTGTTACCACGGCCAAAACCGATGAGGAAGCTCGTGAGCTCTTAAGCTTGATGGGCGCCCCATTTGCGAAGTAAGGGGGGAGTACTGTGGCCAAGACTTCAATGAAAGTGAAGCAAAAGAGAAAGCAAAAATTTTCATCGCGTGAGTATAACAGATGCAAGATTTGCGGTAGGCCGCACGCGTATCTTCGTAAGTTCGGGATATGCCGCATATGCTTCAGAGAGCTTGCCTATAAAGGCGAGATCCCTGGTGTAAAGAAAGCAAGCTGGTAAGCTCAAATATTATTGAGAAAGCAAGGGAGGTAAACGGTATGCAGATAACCGATACGATTGCAGATTTGCTTACAAGAATCCGTAATGCCAGCTCAGCGAAGCATGATACGGTTAATATTCCAGCTTCCAACATGAAAAAGACAATTTGTCAAATTCTTTTGGATGAGGGGTATATAAAGCATTTCACCGTCATAGAGGACGGTAAGCAAGGTATAATCAAAGTTACATTAAAGTACGGTGAGGGTAAGAGGCCAGTTATTACAGGCCTTAGACGTGTGTCAAAGCCAGGTCTTCGTATTTATACTAACGTTGAGGAAATGCCAAAGGTTATGAAAGGTCTTGGTGTAGCTATTATTTCTACATCCAAAGGCGTGATGACAGATCGCCAAGCAAGAAAAGAAAATGTTGGCGGCGAAGTTTTAGCATTCATTTGGTAACAAGGAGGAGGTGCACAAGTGTCTAGAATTGGAAGAAAACCGATAAATATTCCCGCAGGCGTTGATGTGAACATTAACGGCAGCGAAGTGACTGTGAAAGGTCCAAAGGGAACTTTAACACAAGTGTTTCATAAGAACATAACCATAGAAAAAAAAGATAATGAGATCATAGTTACTCGTCCTGACGATAATAAAGAAAATAGATCTTTGCATGGTCTTACAAGATCTCTTATTGCAAACATGATCGAAGGTGTGACGAAAGGCTTTACAAAAGAGCTTGAGGTTAATGGTGTTGGATATCGTGTACAGAAGCAAGGTAAGAATCTTGTGATGAACCTAGGGTATTCTCATCAGGTGACGGTTGCTGACCTAGATGATGTAACGACTTCAGTTGAGGGAACAAATAAAATCATAGTATCCGGCGCTGATAAGCAAAAGGTTGGACAATTTGCAGCGGAAATCCGCGAAAAACGTCCACCAGAGCCGTATAAAGGCAAAGGCATTAAGTATGTCGACGAAGTTATCCGCCGCAAAGAAGGAAAAGCTGGTAAGGGCGGTAAAAAATAATTAAGGAGTGAACGAAACGTATGGTAAATAAGATTGACAGCAATAAGTCAAGACTTAAAAGGCACAAGAGAGTGCGTAATAAAATTAGCGGTACATCTGAGTGCCCTCGCCTAAATGTTTTTCGCTCTACAAACCATATCTACGCCCAGATCATTGATGATATAGCTGGCAAGACTTTGGTAAGTGCTTCTACTCTCGACAAAGAGATAGAGGGCAAAGGCGGAAATAAAGAGGCAGCACGTAAAGTTGGTTTACTAGTAGCAAAGCGTGCAATAGAAAAAAATATCACAGAAGTTGTTTTTGATCGTGGCGGGTATATTTTCCATGGCCGCGTGAAAGAATTAGCTGAGGGAGCCCGTGAGGGCGGCCTTAAATTCTGATAAAGGAGGGATACTTTTGGCTAGAATTGATGGTTCAACATTAGATTTACAAGAGCGTTTAGTAGCGATCAACCGTGTATCGAAGACGGTTAAAGGTGGACGTATTTTTAAATTTGCAGCACTTATGGTGGTCGGAGACGGCAAAGGTACTGTAGGATTCGGTATAGGTAAAGCCGGGGAAGTTCCTGATGCTATCAGAAAAGGTATTGAGGATGCAAAGAAAAATTTAGTTAAGATTTCTTTGAAAGGTTCTACAATTCCCCATGAAGTTATAGGGAAATTTGGAGCAGGTAGGGTTTTGATGAAACCAGCTGCTCCTGGTACCGGTGTTATAGCTGGTGGTCCTGTTCGTGCAGTGGTAGAAGCTGTGGGTATACGTGATATTCGTACGAAGTCACTTCGTTCTAACAATCCGTGTAACGTAGTACGTGCTACTCTCGAGGGACTAAAGAGTCTTAGAACAGCTGAAGAGGTTGCTTCAGTGCGTGGTAAGACTACAAAAGAAATTTTATAATCAGGGGGTATGGAAAGTGGCAAAATTAAAAGTGAAACTTGTAAAGAGCCTTATCGGACGTGGAGACAAACAAAAGGCTAGTGCAGAGGCACTCGGTCTTCACAAGGTTGGCGATGAAAGAGTTCAACCGGATAATCCCCAAACTCGTGGAAAAATAAATAAAATTTCTCACCTCGTAGAGGTAACAGACATATAAACAAGGAGGTGTGATATAAATGAAACTGGAAAATCTTTCACCAAGTTTAGGATCAAAGAAAGCTCCTAAACGTATAGGAAGAGGACATGGTTCAGGACACGGCAAAACTTCTGGTAAAGGACACAAGGGTCAAAAGGCTAGATCAGGAGGCGGAGTTCGTCCTGGATTTGAAGGCGGACAAATGCCACTTCAAAGACGTGTTCCGAAAAGAGGATTTAACAATATTTTTGCAAAAAATATCGTTTCTATAAATGTTGCAGCATTAAATAGATTCGAAGATGGTTCAGTAGTAGATAGCAATATGTTAATTGAGGCAGGCATAGTGAAGAATATTCATGATGGTGTCAAAATTCTTGCGGGCGGAAATCTTGATAAAAAATTGACCGTTAAGGCGAGTGCTTTCTCTGAATCTGCAAAGCAGAAAATAGAAAGCCTTGGAGGAAAGGCTGAGGTGATCTAACATGATTCAAACAATAAGGAATGCATGGAAAGTCCCGGAACTCAGAATGAAAATGCTGTACACTGTACTTATTATAATTGTGTTTAGAATTGGGTCGTGTATTCCTGTTCCGTATTTGGATGCAGGGGCCCTTGCAACTATGGTGAATGCAGGTGAAAGCGGTATAGGAGCATTTTTTAGATTTTCCGATACACTTTCAGGGGGATCCTTACAGAAAGCTACGATATTTGCAATGGGTGTTAACCCATACATCACATCGTCAATTGTTGTGCAGCTTTTGACTGTGGCGATACCAGCCCTTGAGCGCATGTCCAAGGATGGTGAAGAAGGTCGCAAAAAAATGACTGCGCTTACGAGATACGTTACTATTGGACTTGGTATTATACAAGGCTTTGGGCTTTACATGTTCCTTAGAAATTCAGCAAGAGCAGTAAAGGTTACATCAGGTGGAGCAGGAATATTTGTGGCTATAGTTATCATAGCAGTGTTAACGGCGGGTACAGCGTTAATGATGTGGTTTGGTGAGCAAATCAATAAAAAAGGTATTGGTAATGGTATTTCAATTTTATTGTTTGCAGGTATAGTTTCGAGGATGCCAAGTTTCATAGAAACTGTAATTAAATTTTTCATGGCAGCTATCAAAAACCCAGAATCTGAAGGCGTAGGATTTATAATTGCACCGTTGTTTGTTATCATGTTTGTTGCGATAGTCTGGGTGGTTGTGTTCATGAATGACGCAGAGAGAAGAATTCCTGTACAGTATGCAAAGCGTGTTGTAGGCAGAAAAATGTATGGCGGTCAAAGTACCCATATTCCGATTAAAGTTGGACTTACAGGTGTAATGCCTATCATTTTTGCAGGTACTATACTTCAAATGCCAATTATGATAAAAAATTTATTTAGCATAAATGAGGGCTTTTGGGCATCGTTCCTTGGATACTTTGATCCGAGTAAATGGCTTTATCCTGTGTTAGACTTTATATTGATTTTGGCATTTGCATTTTTCTACATGACAATTCAATATAATCCTATTGAAATGTCAAATAATCTACGTCAAAGTAATGGAACAATTCCGGGAATTCGCCCAGGAAAACCAACTTCAGATTTCTTATCGAAAATTTTATCAAAGGTAACTTTAACAGGAGCATTGTTCCTTGCGGTATTATCGATCTTACCGTACCTAATGTCTATAGTTCCAGAATTGAGAGCGTTCAATATCCAAGGTACATCAATGATAATCTTGGTAGGAGTTGCTCTTGAAACAGTAAAACAAATGGAATCTCAGATGATGATGAGACATTATAAAGGATTTCTTGATTAATGAAAAGGTAGATTTCAGGCGTCAAGGGCGTACTTGACCCTGAAGTTTATTTGAAGAAAGGTAAGATATAATGAACGAGACAAATAAAATCGAAGGAGCAATTATATTGCTTGGAGCGCCTGGTTCGGGTAAAGGTACTCAAGCAGAACTTTTAAGCAAGGAGCTTAATATACCAACGATATCTACTGGAACCATGATTAGAAAACAGCTGAAAAGCGGCACTGAACTCGGTAAACGCCTTGAGAGTTACATGTCTGAAGGAAAACTTGTACCGGATGAAGTAATTGTGGAAGTTGTGAAGGAACGTGTTCAGCACGATGACTGTAAAAATGGGTTTATTTTGGATGGTTTTCCAAGAACAATTCCACAAGCCGAGGCTCTGGATAAAATGAAGGTAAAGGTTCATAAGGTAATCGATATAGATGTACCAGATGAAGCTATTATTAAGAGAATGTCTGGGCGCCGTGTTTGTCTTGATTGCGGAGCTACATACCATTTGGAAACGAAAAAACCAAAGGTTGAAGGCGTATGTGATCAATGTTCGAGCACCCTTTCTCAGCGTAAGGATGACAATCAAGAGACTGTTTTGGCAAGACTGGAGGAATATCATAAACAAACAGAACCCTTGAAGGGCTATTATACAACAAAAGGAAATTTATCTAGTGTTGATGGAAATCAACCGTTGGAAAAAGTTTTTGTTTGTGTACTTAAAGTAGTGAGATAAGAGGCGTTTTGTTATGATAGTGTTAAAGACAAAGAGAGAACTTAGCTTAATGAGAGAAGCAGGCCGAATATCTGCAAAAGCGTTGCAAGTAGGCGGTAGGGCAGTTGAACCAGGAGTGAGTACGTACGAGATTGATCAGGAAATTCGTAAGTATATTGAATCCGAGGGTGCAACGCCATCTTTTCTAAATTATGATGGATTTCCAGCAAATTCATGTATATCAGTCAATAACGTTGTTATCCATGGCATACCGAGCAAGAAGTGTATTTTGAAAGAAGGAGACATTGTAAGCATTGATGTAGGAGCGTATGTCGATGGGTTCCATGGCGACAATGCTTTCACATTTGCGTGTGGGGATATCTCCAAAGAGGCTAGAGCACTTTTGGACGCAACTTATGAAAGTTTGTTTGAGGGGATAAAAGTAGCCATTGCCGGTAACAGAATCGGTGATATAGGAAATGCAGTTCAATCGTATGTCGAAGCGCGCAGTTACTCGGTGGTACGTAATTTTGTTGGCCACGGAGTAGGTGCGAGATTACATGAGGACCCGGGAGTTCCGAATTTCGGAACTAAGGGAAGAGGCCCCCGTCTAACACCCGGGATGACTATTGCAATTGAGCCGATGATAAACCTTGGAACGTACGAAGTCGAGGTCTTACCGGATAATTGGACTACGGTTACAAAGGATGGTAAGTTATCAGCGCACTTTGAGCACACTATAGCAATTACAGCTGATGGTCCGGTGATATTGACTTTACCGGAGTAAGAGGTGCCGTACGTGAATGAAATGCAAAAGGGCCTGGTTGTGAAATCACAAGCCGGGAAAGATAAGGGATGTTATTTTGTGGTGATTGGTGTAGAAGGTAATTGTGCACTGGTATGTGACGGTAAACTTCGACCACTGTCCCGACCCAAAAAAAAGAATTTAAAGCATCTTGTTGTAACAAATACGATTTTATTGTGCAGTGAGTATGGTACGAATCGGATGCTTAAAAAAACACTAAGTCGGTTTAAATGAAAAATGTGGTAGGGCGTGACACGTCCGAACCTATATGCTTGGTGAATCAGAGTGAGTGTTTTTGTAATTGCTTGCTGTGATCCCAAGAATCCCCCTTCAAAAAAGGGGAACGTCAAATGTAAGGGGGTTAAGATTATGGCAAAAGAAGACGTTATAGAGGTTGAGGGTAAGGTGCTAGAAGCTTTACCAAATGCAACTTTTAAGGTTGAACTTGAAAATAAACACGTGATTACAGCGCATATTTCGGGGAAACTTAGGATGAACTATATTAAGATTTTGCCAGGAGATAAGGTCACTGTGGAAATGTCTCCATATGACCTGACTAAAGGTCGTATCACTTGGAGGGCCAAGTAATGAAAAATCGATGATTTGTTATTGAATCGGTCATCAAAAATAATCGCGGAGAGGATGAATGTATATGAAAGTTAGACCGTCGGTTAAAAAGATTTGCGAGAAATGCAAGATTATTAAACGTAAGGGAAAAGTTATGGTAATTTGCGAAAATCCGAAACATAAGCAAAGACAAGGTTAATTAGAATAAATTTTTATTGGAGGTGCAAGTATGGCACGTATAGCAGGAGTTGATTTACCTCGCGACAAGAGAATTGAGGTAGGATTATCTTATATTTTTGGCATAGGCCGCAAAACTGCAAGTGATATTCTTAAGGCTACAGGAGTGAATCCTGATACTCGTGTAAGGGATTTGAGTGAGGATGATGTTTCAAAGCTTAGGGATTACATTGATGCTCATTGTCGTGTGGAAGGTGATCTTAGAAGAGATATCGCTTTTGATATAAAAAGATTGATTGAAATTGGATGCTATAGAGGAGTTCGTCATAGAAAGGGTTTGCCTGTGAGAGGCCAAAGATCCAAGACAAATGCTCGTACTAGAAAAGGTCCTAGGAAAACTATGGCCAATAAGAAAAAATAAGGAGGGGTTTGTAAATGGCAGTTCAGAAAGCGAAAAAGGGTACAGTTTCACGTAGAAGACGTGAGAGAAAAAATATCGAACGTGGATCAGTGCATATTCAATCCACATTTAATAATACAATCGTTACAATTACAGATGCGAATGGTAATGCTGTTTCTTGGGCGAGTTCAGGAGAATTGGGCTTTAGAGGATCAAGAAAGTCAACACCATTTGCTGCTCAAATGGCAGCGGAAACTGCAGCTAAGGTTGCTATGGAACATGGTATGCGTTCAGTAGAAGTTTTCGTTAAAGGTCCTGGTTCGGGACGTGAGGCAGCTATCAGAGCATTGCAGGGGGCAGGTTTGGAAGTTAGCATGATTAAGGATGTTACTCCGATTCCTCACAATGGTTGCCGTCCGCCAAAAAGAAGACGTGTTTAATTTGATTTTTTAGGAGGTGTATTTATACAATGGCAAGATATACAGGTGCAGTGTGTAGACTCTGCAGAAGAGAAGGACAAAAACTCTTTTTAAAGGGTGATAGATGTTATACAGATAAATGCGCAATTTCTCGTAGATCATATGCTCCGGGTCAACATGGTCAAGGTCGTAAGAAGGTTTCCGAGTATGGACTACAACTTCGCGCAAAACAAACTACTAGGCGTTATTATGGTGTGCTTGAAGGTCAATTTAGACATTATTATGAATTGGCTGAAAAGAGAGAGGGTAAAACTGGTGAGGTTTTGCTTGCATTACTCGAATCAAGGCTTGATAATGTGATTTATCGGTTAGGGTTTGCTAGCTCGAGAGCTGAAGCAAGACAACTTGTTGTGCATGGACATTTTACTGTGAATGGAAGAAGAGTTAATATTCCTTCATACCTTACAAAGGTTGGAGATGTGATTTCTATTGCTGAGAAAAGTAGAAACAGTGATAAAATAAAAGGTGTTCTCGAAGCAACTGCAGCTCACGTGATTCCGAAATGGATTGATCTTGATAGGGGAATTCTCGAGGCTAAAATCGTAGCAGTTCCGGAACGTGAAGATATTGATCTTCCTGTTGAAGAAACTCTTATCGTTGAGTTGTACTCCAAATAATAATACTTATTGGCTGTGTCTCGAAATTTATTTATGCCATAAATATTTTAAGGAGGATGCTTAATGACAGAAATAGATAAACCACAGATCGAAACAGAAGAATTAACCGAAGACGGTAGATATGGTAAGTTTGTAATTGAACCACTTGAACGTGGTTTTGGTAATACTTTAGGTAACAGTTTAAGGAGAGTTTTACTTTCGTCTTTGCCTGGTGTGGCAGTTAACTCTGTTAAAATTGATGGAGTTTTACATGAATTCTCAACTATTCCAGGGATTAAAGAGGATGTCGCAGAGATTATACTTAATTTAAAAGGCCTTACGGCAACAATTGAGGGGTCTGGGACAAAAACACTTGAAATACATGCAAAAGGCCCTTGTGAAGTTACAGCTGCGTCAATTCAGTGCGATAGTGAAGTGACGATTTTAAATCCGGAACTGCATATTGCTACGTTGGATGATGATGCTGACTTATCTATGGAAATTAATATAGATAAAGGCCGTGGATATGTACAGGCAAGTCACGAAAGATTAGGTGCTTCTTCTGATGTAGTAGGAATGTTGCCAGTTGACTCTATTTACACTCCTGTGTTGAAAGTAAATTATTTTGTAGAAAACACGAGAGTTGGTCAAATTACAGACTATGATAAATTGACTATTGAGGTGTGGACAAACGGAGTTATTAATGCTCGTGAAGCAATTGCGTTCTCAGGAAGTATACTTATTGAACATTTGCAATTGTTTGTAGCTTTGTCTGATGCTGAGTATAGCAAAGAGGAAATAATCCCTGATAAGGAAGAATCAAAAGAAGATAAAATTTTGGATCTTACTATTGAGGAATTGGATTTGTCTGTACGTTCGTTTAATTGTCTGAAGAGAGCTGGCATTAATACGGTCCATGATTTGATCGGCAAAACTGAAGAGGATATGATGAAGGTGAGAAACCTTGGAAGAAAATCTTTAGAGGAAGTTTTGCATAAGATAGATTCTTTAGGATTGAAACTTACTAAGACCGAAGAATAATAGTTTTTATAAAGGAGTGAATATTGACATGTCTGGAACGAGAAAATTAGGTCGCGCAACATCTCATAGATTAGCTATGTTGAGGGCAATGGTGACCTTTCTTTTAGAAAATGGTAGAATTGAGACGACTTTAGCTAGAGCTAAGGAAGTTCAGTCTAAAACCGAAAAGATGATCACACTTGCTAAAGAAGATAGTCTTCATAATAAAAGGTTAGCTTTAGCTTTTATCACAAAAAAAAGTGTGGTTAAAAAGCTTTTTGACGAAATTGCACCAAAGTATAGTAATGTAAATGGTGGGTATACTCGTATTACAAAGCTTGGACCTCGTCGCGGGGATGCAGCTGAAATGGCTATCATTGAATTAATTCCGCAAGAGGAAAAGTAAATATATATAATTTTTAGCGCCATGTGTTCCTGTTTATGGGATATGGCGTTTTTTATAAATTTATTAAGATTTGAATAGGGGCTGTAACAAAACGAGTTTAAAAATCGAATTGATTACAGCCCTATTTTTCCGAGTCTTTATTTAATTTTTAGCATCATACCATGTTTTTCCGATACCGACATCTACAGTTAGTGGGATTTTAAGTTTTGCAGCAGATTGCATTTCATTTTGAACGATGTGTTTTACTGTATCAGCGTACATTTCTGGAGTTTCGACTATAACTTCATCATGAATTTGTAATATGATATGTGCTTCGGGACAGTGTTTTATAAGTTGGTTTTGGATTTTGACCATAGCAATTTTAATAATGTCAGCGGCAGTACCTTGGATTGGCATATTTTTTGCTACGCGTTCACCGAATGACCTTAAATTAAAGTTAGATGCATTTAGTTCTGGGAGGTATCGTCTACGGTGAAACATGGTTTCAGCGAAACCTTTTTCTTTAGCACTTTGGACAGAGTTTTCTAAGTATTTCTTTACGCCACTGTAATGTTTGAAATAATCATCAATATATATTTGTGCTTCTCGCCGCGTTACGCCGATATCCTTGGCGAGAGAAAAAGCGCCGATTCCATATACAATGCCAAAGTTAACGGCTTTTGCTCTGGTGCGCATGATTGGGGTAACCATTTGGAGAGGTACATGAAATACGTTTGAGGCAGTGATTGCGTGGATATCCTCCTCATGAATAAATGCATCGATCATATTTTTGTCATTCGCAATGCACGCCAAAAGCCTGAGTTCAATTTGAGAATAATCTGCATCTACTAGCACGTATCCATCCTTTGCCTTGAAGAATTTTCGCATTTCACGGCCGAGATCTGTGCGTACAGGGATGTTTTGAAGATTTGGGTCAGCAGAGCTTATTCGTCCGGTTCTAGTCTCGGTTTGATTAAATCGAGAGTGTACACGTCCATCGGTGTTTACTACTTTTAGGAGGGCATCACAATATGTGGACTTTAGTTTGGTTAGAGAACGGTATGATAGAATTTTTTCAACTACTGGATAGATGTACCGAAGCCCTTCCAAAACATCTGCACTGGTTGAATATCCTGTTTTGGTTTTACGTGATGCAGGTATACCCATTTTTTCGAAAAGTGCTTCACCTAGTTGTTTAGGTGAATTGATGTTGAATTCATATCCAACTTCATTGTGAATTTCATGTTGTAGGGTTTCGGATCTTTTTTGGAGCATTTCACCGTATTTTAGTATGCCTTCATCATCTACTTGAAACCCAACGTGTTCCATATGTGCAAGTACTTTTGCAAATGGGATTTCGATTTGTTGTAAAAGATCCATTTGATTATACTCTTGGATTTTTTTTGTCATTGTTTCCACAAGTTCCACAAATGAATGAGATTGATATGTGTTTAGCAATTTTTCAGGGGAGTATTCTGTTTCATTAGGGTCTAATAGATATGCAGCAAGTTCCACACCGAAAGTGATATTGTTTATATTGATGTTGTGTTTCAGTGCGAAGGAAAAGATGTGCTTGCAGTTATATGCGGAAATTTTTGAATTTTGGTCAGAAATTAAGGTTAATATCTCAGTGGAGTCATTAAGAGAATATATGTTACCTTTAATTGAAAATGTATTTTCATCAAAGAGTGCAGTGTTTGGCAACTTAGAGGATTGTAATCCCATACGTTCGATAAGTGAAAAGAATTCAAGTTCTTTCATGAGGTCGACAGCTTTAGCATTTGGTTCAGATTTACTGTATGATTCAAGGTTTGTGTCAATAGGGACATCTGTACGGATTGTGCCAAGCATGCGGCTTGTGTATGCACTTTCTTTGCCGGAGATTAGTTTTTTTCGTATACCATCTTTTATGTCTTTTGAATCTATGTTTTTATATACATTATCAAGTGTACCAAATTTTTTTATTAGTTCAGATGCACCCTTTTCTCCAATACCAGGGACGCCAGGTATATTGTCAGATGTATCTCCTTGGATTGCTTTAATTTCAATTAATTGTTTTGGGGATACCCCGTATGTTTCCTTGATCATTTTGGGGTCATATAGTGTGGTGATAGTCTTTCCAAATTTAGTGGAGGCTATACGGACATTTACACTATCTGATACTAGTTGTAAGCTATCGCGATCACCTGTTGCAATTACACATTCGTTATGTGTATCGGTGCAATGTTTAGCTAATGTTCCGAGGATGTCGTCAGCTTCAAATCCTTCAATTTCCACTAATTTGTATCCGAGGAGTTGTAGAAGGTTTTTCAGAACGGGGAATTGTTGGGCAAGTTCATCTGGCATACCTTTGCGTTTGGCTTTGTACTGGGGGTATGCTCGATGACGAAAAGTTGGAGCTTTTACGTCAAAAGCGATTGCAATTTTGTCAGGGGATGTGTCATCAAGAATTTTATTTAGCATGGTGAGAAATCCGTAAATTGCATTGGTGTATTGTCCAGTTTTTGTGCTGAGCAATTTTATGCCGTAGAAAGCGCGGTTAAATATACTGTTTCCATCTATAACTAGTAGTTTCAAAAGTTATCACTCCATTTTTATTACTTAATTCATTATAACATAAATTTTAATTTTCTCAAAATTTTTATTATAACTATGTTGTTTTATAAAATGGAATTTTCGTTGAAAAAATGAAGTGCCCGAAATCAAGTTGATATCTGAAAAATATCTAGACATCTGCTTGAGTTGGTGCACTTTATGAAAACTTATTATTTGAGTTTAATCTTTAGATTCTTTATGGGTTGTGGCGTCTTTTTTAGTTAGGTATAAAGTGTTGTGAGGGTGTTGAGGTGGCGCGTATATAGAAAATAGTTTTAATGGCTGAGATCCCGTATTTATAATGTTATGCCATAAACCGGCTGGAATAATGACCATATGATGTTTATCAATTTTTCTTTCAAAATCCATCTTGCTTTTAGTTTTTCCGGTTTTTATGATACCATAACCTTCTTCGATTTGGATTACCTGATCAACGTTGTGTTGTTCAATTCCAATGCAATGTCCAGTTGGAATGCTCATTACGGTTAGTTGTAAATTTTTTCCCGTCCAACATGTTCGCAAAAAAGCTTTGTTTTGTTTAGTAGTTTGATTTATATTAATTATAAATGTGGAATTGTTGCAATTAAGATTTTCATGTGATTTGTTCATATATATCAATCCTTCTTAGTTTTATCATATTATATGATTATTATTTGTGTTGTTGTGAAAGAGGGTTTTATCTTTTTTTGTTGACCGAGAAAAATAAATGTGATATAATAAATTGTATGATTTAAGTTAGGGCCAGGGTTGAAATAGTGTAATTTTGAGATTTCACTGATTGGGAAAGGAAACGAGCGTAAAATGGAAAAATTAAAAAATTTTTTTAAAAATAAAAAAATAACTTGGATTGTTGTTGTGTTACTAGTAGCAATTATTGCAGTAGCCGTAATATGTGTATGCTGTTTATGCGTGAAGGATAGATCAGGTAGCCCTACTATTTTGAACACAACGAATAGTGAAATATGCGAAGAAAAAACTACCATGGATGAGACAAGTGATGGCCAGGAAAGTACGCAGCAGCCATCAACAACTGTTGAGTCAAAGAATAATGGAGCCACATCGCAAGATTACACTCTAAGAACATCTGATGGAAAGTTTTATGAGTGGAACAAGAGTTGTCCGATAGAATTGATGGTGGTAAATAAGAAAAATCCGATGCCAGATGGACGAGATCAAGATCTTGTTACATGGAGCAAAAATCTTACAAATGGTGGGACAAGTCGTATAAATCGTAAGGCAAAGGTTGCGTTAGAAAAAATGATGGCCGCGGCAGAAAGCGACGGAATAGATTTGTGGATATGTTCCATGCATAGAACGTTGGAAACACAGAAATATTTATTTGATGCTGAGTTGAGGAGAAAAGGAGGTTCATATGAGGCTGCTGCTAGGGAAACTGCTCCTCCAGGAACAAGTGAGCACCATACAGGGCTTGCAATCGATTTTATTAAGCGTGGTGGTGATTTAGATAGCTTTAGATTTACGCAGGACTGTGATTGGTTAATGGCACATGCTGCTGAGTATGGATTTATTTTGAGGTATTCAGAAGAAAAAATGGCCCAAACTGATATTATATATGAACCCTGGCACTTTAGATACGTTGGAGTTGAGTATGCACAAAAAATAAAAGATAGTGGACTTTGTTTGGAAGAGTTTATTGGAAATATGTTGTGATGAGTGAATTTTGAGCGACACAAAATAAAACTCCTATCGGTTTTATTCGATAGGAGTTTTCATTCTAGTAAAGACAGAGCAATAAAGATGTTTTTTATGTCTGAGCACTTCTTGTGAAGTTGCTTTTTTTTGGCCCGCTCGGAGGGATTTGAACCCCCGTCCTCCAGAATCGGAATCTGTTGCGATATCCAGCTTCGCTACGAGCGGTTATATAAAACTATCTATATTATAATATTTTACTATTTAAATGTCAACTACTGATTCAAAGAAATTTTATATGTATTGTTGAGAACACGTTATGTAGTACAAAAATAATAAAAATATAATTATTGATGTATTTGCTAGTTTTTACTTGTTTTAGTGAACGTGAGATTTTTTTCAAATTGAAGCAGTTTTTCTTTTTTGTCGATACCACCAGCGTATCCGATTAGTTTTTTATTTGTACCGATTACTCTGTGGCATGGAACAATTATAGAAATGGCATTATGCCCTACAGCTCCACCAACAGCTTGAGGTGACATTTTGGATTTATTGAGTTTGTTAGCTGCTATGTTTGCGATTTCCCCGTATGTCATTGTTTGACCATATGGAATTTTAAGCATAATTTCACATATGAGTTTGCGAAATGGAGTGGTATTAAATTGTAATTTAGGTATAAAATCAGGTTCTTGGTTATTAAAGTAAATATCTAACCATTGTTTTGTGTGATTGAATATTGGTAATTCTTTTGTAATGTGTGATTCAGTGAGAGTAGTACCAAAATACTTTTGTCCGTCAAACCATAGTCCGATTAGTTCTGATCCGTTACTAGCTAAAGTTATACCTCCGAGCGGAGAATTATAATGATTTGTGTACTGCATAGTTTACTTAGATTTTCACTCCCAAATATTGATTTAGGTATTCTGTCCATTCAGGAACACTTTCCTCTTCAAATAAGTGATACAAGATATCCACAACAATTTGATATCTACTCTTAGCTTCATCTCTGCCGGAATCAGTCATCATCAAATCTCTTAATTTTAGTATTTTTTCAAATACATGATTTACACTACTTGCAGCGCATTTTGTAGTATTATATTCATTGGCTTTTATATTTTCAATAGGGAATATGTTTTTATTAAAAAATGGTTTTCCCTTTTTTAAGCTGTAAGTATAGGTTCTTAATATACCACATACACCTAAACTGTCACACATATCTGCATCTGAAACAACTTTACCTTCAATTGTTTTAGGTCGGATTCCTTTTAGTGATTTACTATAACCAATGCATTTTAATTCATCTAGTACTTGGTGTTGAATTTCTTTACTCACTTGGTAAGTATTCATAATATTTTTAGCATTTGTTAATTTTTCAGCATTTTTAGAGCCAAATAGTTTATAATCATCCACGTCGTGTAATAATGCAATTAAAGTAACTATGTTTTCATTAGCTTTTTCTTTGTGTGCGAATTTCAGTGATAGGTTTAGAACCCTGTTAACGTGATCTATACCATGACCTGAATTATCACTGTTTAGTATTTCAGTCACTTTCTGTTTGATATTATTTATTAATAATTTATCTATCAAGTAGTACTACCCCTTTAATTTACTAAAGTAAAGAATTAATTTAAGTTGTTTGTTAATTACGGAAAACTGTTTCTAAAAAAACAATTCAAAATAAAAATCACATCGATATGCGTCGATATGATTTGATACTGATACGAATAACCATTAGGGACCTGAAGGCTGAAAACGCGAGCGTAAAAGAAAACAATTTACTTTTAGCTTCACACGCGAACTACCTCCAGGTGCTACCTGGTGCGGATAACAGGACTTGAACCTGCAAGAACTTGCGTTCACATGGACCTGAACCATGCGCGTCTGCCAATTCCGCCATATCCGCGTTTGATTTCAGTATATCATAATTTTTTCGCGTTGTCAATAGTTTTAAATTTTTTTGAGTTTTGTAGCTGTCAAATATATGTTACATTAACAATAAAAAATAATACATAGTTTTCCACAACACCTACTAATCACGACATAAAACAAATTAAAATAAATATCAATAGTACATAGCATTCAATTTACTATATTTAACTTCGTATATCAAGTCTTAAAAAGTTGAGATCCTGCATTCCTTATGGGACAAAAAAGGAATGCAGGATCTCAATTATAATCTGACTAATTCTTTGTTGTAAATAAAAAAATCAAAAACCTCACAAAGGCAGTCAACTTATTTTTACCTATTAAAAATTATCATTTTAATGGGTTATTATACATATGACTCTCCATAATAGCTATTTCGAAATACAAGGATTCAATCTGATTACCGATAAATTCATATAAGGTTTTATTAATTTCATCAACGTCTGGATTAATTTTAGAACGAAGTTCCTTGTAAATTTTAATGGCCTCATCAACAGATTCTATTGTATTCAACTTGTATAGCTTTTTCGCCTTCAATATGGCAAAGATAGATTCAATACGATTAGTTAAATGTTCTTTTTGCTCTTTTGTTAAAGATGAGTTTAAAACTTTTTCTTTAAATTGTAATAAATTTTCTGAAGAATTATGAAGATATACAGTTCTTTCTTCCATAACAAAGATTTCTAACTCAACAAGTGCAGCGTTGAATTCCTTAAAGTCTTCCTCACTTTTTAATTTATTGCGCACCATTTTTTCTTCTATTGGAATGAATTTTCTTATAGGATCAACAAGATTACGGCTGCGTTCAAAGCAAAATTCTTTGTTTTTATAAATTTTAATAAGATCGTCAGATACTCTTTTCAACTCTTCAAAATCATCAGGATTAGCTGCAAATAAAGATTTTTCACTTAATTCACGCAAATCTTGTATATATTTAACATAATTAAACAAAAGATTTTTTTCTTCTTCTGAACAAGAACATGACTCAATATTTTTGTTAATCTGCTTCAAAAATTCATCGATCACATTGAAAAATACATTGTTTTTCGATGAATCGTATTTGGGATCAAAATAAATAAAAGAAATAAACTCCTCAACGAACGTCTGACACAAATTTTTTACACCATAAAAATCCGTAATGGGACCATCTGCAATTAAGCTTAAATTCTTTATAAATGATGGCAAGTGCTCAACTTGTACATTACGTTCTAAATTACTACAAAGGTCCCGTTTAAAATAAAGGCTCTCAGTATTAACAGAAAAATCAACAGGTTTAGCAGGTTTAACAGGTTCAACAGGTTCAACAGGTTTAGCAGGTGGTTTAAGTCGGTAATCTTTCTCATCATCAGAAGATCCCGTATCAGGTTCGGCAAATTCATCAATGTCATCGACGTCATCAGGGAGATGATGCCACGAATATCCCCCTTTCGGTATTCTTCGCTTTTGCTTTTGCTTTTGCTTTTGCTCTTCCTCCTCCTTTCTTTTTTGATATTCCTGTTTTTCTTCAATTTCTCGTTCTATCAAGAATTTTTTCCTATTCTCATACATCCTAATTACGTTTGAAGCCCTATTTTTTACCTTGGCATAAAAATCATGATAGAATACATCATCTAAAAGATTGTCTTTTTCAATTTGCTCATTTATAAGTTTAAATTGGTCTACTGCTGAAATAATGTTTATACAGCATAGTTTCATAAAAGCTTCACACATATATTTAGATATTTGTGTAGTCATATAGCTATCGTCTAATTTTTCTAAAAAGTTATATACGGACTTTATTTCTGCATAATTTCGGTAGTCGGTAATATATGACATTAAATCATAATATGCTTTAGCCATTGTCTCAGAGGCCTTTGGAATGCTATCATTCGAAAGTATTTTAAATAAATTAGAAATTTCTGTATTCACTCCATATGTTTCGCTTGTTTCTTCGGTTGGGTTAGGTGTTTGAGTAATGGTACCAGTTTCAGCCTCTTCTGTACTTGGTGCTTGTTGCTCTTCAGTGCCCATCGCAGTATTAATATTATCTACTGTTTCTGTTTGAGATTGATCTGTCTGTTGTTTTGTTAAGCATTTTGTACCTGTAGCACCTGTACTTGGTATGTATACAGAACTAAAAAGCATTAGTGAAACTAATCCGCCTAAAAATAGATCTTTGCTTAAAGCTCCTCCAGAAATGTTTTCTAAGTCCGTATCGCTAAGTGCTTTGTTTACTTGTTTTTCATATTCCATCAATTCATCAGTCGTAAAATTCATACCCATTTTACGGCTAAGTGGAATTATTTCATCCTCTATAATTTTTCTTAGATCCTCCTCATTTTTTATCTGTTGAATTTTTTCCTTTAGAATTGGTTTTAAGTTACCACTTTGTTCTAGTTTTTTGTAAAACTCACTGATTTTTTTACTTTCCATTCTTAAAAAACCTCCTTATAATTTTATTTGTATTAATATTATACAATATATTTTTAAGCAAATCAATACTTTTTTGAAAAAATTTAATTTTCTAAATTGCAATATCAAATAGGACACTTTTGAAAATAAAATCAGAGCAGCGATAATTAAAAATTTTACGCGGTAAATTATTAATCCAATGTTCGACAAAAGAAATCTGTTCATCAGAGACGGAATCAAAAGATCTACCTTTTGGGAAAAATCTGCGAACAAGCGAATTTTGCTTTTCGTTGGTACCTCTTTCATAAGAGGAATACGGGTGTGCGTAATACACTTTTGTTGATTTGGGCAGGTGTTTGCCTAAATCAACAAATTCGCTACCGTTATCACTTGTGACAGATTCAAATACGGTTTCAAAGTTCTTTCCATAGCTTTGGGGAATCTTTTCAAGTCCAATACGTACGGCCTCACTGTTTCGAGAGTGAATCTTTACAAGATGACGTTTTCGTGTCAGTCTTTCGTCAAGTGTCAGTAGTATTGAGGAAGACTCTTTTTTGCCTACTATGGTATCTATCCTCGCAATGCCAGAATTCAGTACGATTGTTGATTTCTTCGAGGCGTTCTTCAATGCTTGTTTCAAGGATTCTTTTGTTTTTGTTGTTTCTGTTTGTTTGAATTTTTTTTTACTTTCAGCTGCAAATCAATGTTTCTGACCTTCAGCAGTTTCTTGTCGTTATAGTTGTATGATGTTTTGGTGCTTATGGTTCTTTCAAATCGACCGCTAAACTTCGTTTTTTCGCAGATTGTGTCCGACGACAGTTTGTTTGCAAGTATTTGCTGTTCCGTATAGCACACAAAGTTATAGGGATAGGTCAGTTTCTTTTGTGAACAGTTGTTGCAATTGTATTCCTCATATACTTGCTGTCTACATTTCAAGGATATTTCTAGTATCTTTTCAGATTTGTACCCAGCTGTTCTATTGTTTCTCGCCTCAACTCATTGTACAAAGTAAAGCGCGATATTTTTACTATTTTGGCAATTTATGCTTTTGAACATCGCTGACATAGCAATATTTCTATTTGGACTCATTTTTCTCGTGTTAAGTGTTAGAATTTCTTTTGAGGAATATTTTTCTTGTATCATAGCGAACCCCCGTGACTTTTTGGTTGTGGTTATTTCAATTATACCACGTCTGCTATGACTTTTTCTATGTGTCCTATTTAATTTTACAATCAATTTAAATAAAATTTCAATTGATATTGTACATTATAATAAAATCCATGTACGACTCATATCATCAAACTATTTGATTACTATTTCAAAAAAATTAATTTCATTGATTTTGTTAATAATTACAAAGCTGATACCAGTATTTTTGAATTTTAACCTTGACATTCTATTTGCTTTTTGATATACTATAATTAGTTGTCAACCAGAATACTTACGGCAACAAATTTAATTTTTTAAATTATTAAGGAGGATTTGGTCCTATGAAACGATCAAAAAATACAGTAAAAAATAAACTTATTGCTACATTAATGCTCGGGCTTACAATTACAGTAAACGCAACAACTTTAAATGTTGGTGCAATGTATTCTAGTAAAGCAGGCGCTCGAGAGGCAACCATTGCAGCATACCGCTCAGTCCGTTCACCACGTTTCTACCTAAGTACAAAAGAACAAGACGAAATCCAACAAGTTGTAAAGGCAATTTTATCAATGATGATAAACCCATCAACAAGTAATGTTGCATTGGTAAAAAAACTTTACGATAAAACTACTGATTACACAGTTGCTGAACTTTTATATTATTATTTGTTAGATATAAAAAATAAACAAAAGCTACCTATACTTAGTGATTTACAAGTCCCAATAAGAAAGGTCACTAGATATTCAAGGTTATCGGGAATGGGGGATTCATTAAAAAGTATCATAAGCGCTGTACTTAAAGTGAAAAGTAGTCCATTAAAAGAAAATGCCCCTAGTATGATATCTTTTTATAACAGTGCTGAATTTATCGAAAAGACCATTATATACAATCAAATGCTCTCTTTAGCAAAAGAGGACAATATATGTGCAATTTATGTTTTAAGAAGTATATCTGTTCCTTTGCCATAAACGTTCAAACCTTCTGAAATAACTCCAGTTAGATGACCACCTTGCAGGTTACAACCTCCCGTGGAAGCACCTTATCACTTTTCATTATCAGCTAAACTAATACATTGTCAACATACTACAAGCTCAGTCCCAACTGTTATCTAAAAACAGATAGAGATCCATAGTGAACTCGATATGGCAATACAAATAATTTTATCAAAATGATGAATCCAATAACAGGTAACATTGCCTCGGAAAAAGAACTCTACCTGAACTTGATGATTTAACACCTTTGTTAAAAAACATTGTTTCATTGATATCACAGTTTATTTAAACTTAGTAGACCAATTTGAATGCTTCATGTACGTTTGGTATGTACATAGAAAATAGTCCAACAGAAGGTAATGTTTGCAAAATGATAAATATTTATAGAAATTTTGGTCGTAAAACTAGATTTATTATATACGCTTTGATGAACAACTTGGCAAAAAACGGGAACTCAGTGGTAAAGGGAGTTTTAAAATATATAGTTCATCTTATTTTTGATTGATCTATAAACTATTCTTTTGAATAGTCAGAAAAATAAAAAAACAAGTATTTAACTAAAAAAATAACTATCAATTTCTTATAACTCTGTACATAAAAGTTAATCTAACCATAAGTAATGCGAAAACCTGTACCGCATGAATTATATATTCACGTGATGCAGGTTTTCCGTTTGTTATCTCACTATGCACAGTTTTTCACTTAAACAACCTAATCAATCAACCATCTCTTATATTCTAAGTTTTGCCGTTTTTATTATCAGATAGCTTTTACTTTTAATGAAATCAGCTGCTCAAATACATCATACCTTCTTTTATCTTCACTATTTTCTAATATCTAAACAAAATCTCCACAACACATTTTATTTTACACGAACCTTTTGTCCCAACTCCGAATAAAAATCCCCTCTGATAAATCTACAACAATCTTTTATTCCCAATACTTAACGAATGTTAACTTAACTAAAAAATCAACAAATATGGCCTAGTCAATAACGTATTATGAACCCAATTAAATTTCATTACTCAAATCAATCTATAGATTACGTATTCAGCGTCACCTCATTGTAATTATTGTAACGGAATTTGTTGTGGGAATCTTCAAGCAAAATCTTGATTGATATTATGCAATTATAATATTTTTTTGTGTGATTTATGCTTTTTATGTTATTTAATTATTATTTTAAAACAACGATAATTTGATAGATTTGTTAATAATTTCGAAATTGACATCATTTTTTTTGAAAACCCCCTTGACATTCTACTTGTTTTTTGATATAATATAATCAGTAATCAACCAAAACACCTACAACAACATAATAAAAGTACAAAAACAAATTTAATTTTTTTAATTATCAAGGAGGATTTAATCTTATGAAACACTCAAAAAACACAGTAAAAAGTAAACTTATTTCAACCTTAGCATTCGGATTCATAATTGCAGGTAGTGTAATAAATTCAAATGTTAAGGCAATGTTGCCTAGCAGAACAGATGTTCTTGCAGACACATACCTACTTACAACAAACCCCGATGAGCAAGAATTCAGCCAAATTCAAGCTACTTCTAAAAAAAGAACAAGTATATTTGATTGTAGTAGAGACAGATATAAAGACATAGGTTCCGTAGGCCGACAAAACTCTAAAAGAACGTCATACGTAGAGAAAGAATACATTACAAAAAACAGAAACGTAATTAACGCTAGTAAAATTGTTAAAGAAACCATTGGTGGTAAAAAATTCTCTATCATCGCTACGCAAGCACCCATGGAATCAACAATTGACGCATTCTGGGATTTGATTTTTTATGGCAAGCATGTAAATGACATTGTTGTACTTGGCAACCCATGGATTAATCCTGATACACCTAATTCATCCATTCAAGACTATTGGAGTCCTAAAGCTATACTTAAAAGTCATAAATATGAAATTGCTTGCAAAATTAAACTTATATCTAAATCCGCAAATAAATCTGTTGTAACTATTACTGATAAATTAACTGGTAGATCTAAAGTTGTCAACATTTACAATTATTTTGCTTGGCCGAAGATGGGATTGCCAACAAGAACTTATGATTTTATTAACTTTGTTTCTATGTTCAAAAATACAAGAAAATTAGTTGTGCATTGTAGCGCAGGCACAGGTAGAACAGGTACATTCTCAGCATGCTTGGAAGTGTTGCGAAAAGGAGCAGAGAACGTGAACGTAAAAGATATAGTTATGCAAATGAGAACTCATCGTACATTGATGGTACAAAACCTAGAACAATACTCATTTGTAAAAGAATATCAAAAGCATCATGCACCTATTGCAAGCACTCAAAAAACTCTTAGAAAATCACATCGCCAAAAACCATTAGCTTCTAAATTAACACGCCGTCAACCTGTTGCGAACACATCAGCCCTTAATGAAACATTTAACCCAAACCCATTAGCAATGTCTAGAGCAGCGGGTAGTACACTTTCTGGCATGCCAAACTCACTTGAACAATCACGTTTCCCAATACCATTAACCCGTCTATCAACACGCCGTCAATCTGCTGTTAACACATCAGCCCTTAATGAAACATCTAACCCAAATCCATTAACAGTGTCTAGAGCAACAGGTAGTACACTTTCTGACATGTCAACCCTTACACAATCACGTTTTCCAAAACCATTAACTCGTCCATCAATACGCCGTCAATCTGCTGTTAACACATCAGCCCTTAATGAAACATCTAACCCAAATCCATTAACAGTGTCTAGAACAATAGGTAGTGCACTTTCTGACATGTCAACCCTTACACAATCACGTTTTCCAAAACCATTAACCCGTCCATCAATACGCCGTCAACCTGTTGCGAACACATCAGCCCTTAATGAAACATTTAACCCAAATCCATTAACAGTGTCTAGAGCAACAGGTAGTACACTTTCTGACATGTCGAACCCACTTGCACAATCACGTTTTCCAATGCCATTAACCCGTCCATCAACACGCCGTCAACCTGTTGCGAACACATCAGCCCTTAATGAAACATTTAACCAAAACCCATTAGCAGTGTCTAGAGCAGCAGGTAGTACACTTTCTGACATGTCGAACCCACTTGCACAATCACGTTTTCCAAAACCATTAACCCGTCCATCAACACGCCGTCAACCTGCTGCGAACACATCAGCCCTTAATGAAACATTTAACCCTAACCCATTAGCAATGTCTAGGGCAGCAGGTAGTATACTTTCTGGCATGCCAAACCCCATTGAACAATCACATTTCCCAAAACCATTAAGACGTCCATCAACACGCCATCAACCTGCTGCGAGCACATCAGCCCTTAATGAAACATTTAACCCTAATCCATTAGCAATGTCTAGGGCAGCAAGTAGTACACTTTCTGACATGCCGAACCCACTTGCACAATCACGTTTCCCAAAACCATTAAGACGTCCATCAATACGCCGTCAACCTGTTGCGAGCACATCAGCCCTTAATGAAACATTTAACCAAAACCCATTAACAATATCTAGATCCCCATTGCAGTTGTCTTAATAACCAAAAGCCATTAGCGATGTCTAAAGTAGTAGGTAGTCCACTCTCTGACATTCCGAAATTCCTTGCACAATTATGTATTCCAAAACCATAACTCTTACACCAACACACTACCACTCTATTATAGTCTAAGTCAAAAATTCTCCACTAAAAATTACTGATATCTACAAAAAACTCGATGAGACACAACAAATAATTCTATCAATAATGGCAAGTTTATAAACAAGTAAAATTGAATTAGTAAAAAACTTCAAATTATCCAACAGCTGATCTTATATACTATTTTTCGTCAGTTATAAAAAGTAAAAAGGGTATACATGAATTTGATGGGTTAAAAAGCACGATGCGAAAAACTTGCTTAATTGTCACCATTCATTATTCAGATTCAACAAACCTGTTTAAAGAGCTCATAGACGTTTGGTACGACATTGAAAGTAATCCAACAAAAAAATACTCAAAAAATGCTACGCATTTATAGTCAATTTAGTTATGACACTAAGATCATTATATACAATCAGATGCTTACTTTAGTAAAAAATAAAAATTCAGTTGCAAAGAAAATTTTAAAGAACATATGTAATCCTGCTCTTGAATGTCTTGTAGGTTAATCTTTATAATCATAAAGATTAAAATAAATATTCAACTAAAAAATAACTATCAATTTCTTATAACTCTGTACATAAAAGTTAATCTAACCATAAGTAATGCGAAAACCTGTACCGCATGAATTATATATTCACGTGATGCAGGTTTTCCGTTTGTTATCTCACTATGCACAGTTTTTCACTTAAACAACCTAATCAATCAACCATCTCTTATATTCTAAGTTTTGCCGTTTTTATTATCAGATAGCTTTTACTACTATATTATTCTTTAATGAAATCAGCTGCTCAAATACATCATACCTTCTTTTATCTTCACTATTTTCTAATATCTAAACAAAATCTCCACAACACATTTTATTTTACACGAACCTTTTGTCCCAACTCCGAATAAAAATCCCCTCTGATAAATCTACAACAATCTTTTATTCCCAATACTTAACGAATGTTAACTTAACTAAAAAATCAACAAATATGGCCTAGTCAATAACGTATTATGAACCCAATTAAATTTCATTACTCAAATCAATCTATAGATTACGTATTCAGCGTCACCTCATTGTAATTATTGTAACGGAATTTGTTGTGGGAATCTTCAAGCAAAATCTTGATTGATATTATGCAATTATAATATTTTTTTGTGTGATTTATGCTTTTTATGTTATTTAATTATTATTTTAAAACAACGATAATTTGATAGATTTGTTAATAATTTCGAAATTGACATCATTTTTTTTGAAAACCCCCTTGACATTCTACTTGTTTTTTGATATAATATAATCAGTAATCAACCAAAACACCTACAACAACATAATAAAAGTACAAAAACAAATTTAATTTTTTTTAATTATCAAGGAGGATTTAATTTTATGAAACAATCAAAAAATAAACTTATCGCAACCTTAATACTCGGACTCACAATTGCAGGAAACACTATAAATTTAAAAGCTGATGCAATGTTCACTAGCGGACCATATAGGCCTGTAGAATCATACTCACAAGGAATATCTCCCGATGAGCAAGAGTTCAATGAAATTAAAAGAAATTCTCGAAATAGAACAAGTACACACAATGCTGATAGAGACAGATATGATAATGTAGGTTCCGTAGGAACGCCAAATTCTAGAAGAATCATGTCACTTAGAAACGTGTTACCCACATCAGAATACGTAACAAAGGCAAACAGCGAAATTAACGCAAGTAAAGTTATTAAAGAAACCATAGATGGCCAAAAGTTTTCTATCATTGCTACACAAGCACCTAAGGGATCAACAATTGACGCATTCTGGGATTTGATTTTTTCTGGTAAATATGTAAATGATATTGTTGCACTCGGCAGCCCGTTGCTTGAGGATGGCACTCCTAACCCCGCCCTTCAAAATTATTGGAGTTCTGGTGAGTTGTCAAGCTCCAAATATACGATAACACACACCGAACCCCAAACTATATCTGATTCTGCCGATAAAATTGCTGTAACTATTACTGATAAATCAACTGGCAAATCTAAAACTGTTAACGTTTATAATTATCATGCTTGGCCAGATCATGGATTGCCAATGGAACCCTCTGATTTTGATAACTTTGTTTCTATGTTTAAAGATAAGAGAAAGTTAGTTGTACATTGTAGTGCAGGTGTTGGCAGAACAGGTACATTTTCAGCATGCTTGGAAGTATTACGACGTGGAGCAGAAACCGCAGACGTAAGGGACATCGTTACGGAAATGAGAACTCATCGTACATTAATGGTACAAAACCTAGAGCAATACTTGTTTGTAAAAAATTATCAGAGACGCCATACCGTTGCTGGTAGTTTACCAGTTCCTACGGCACCAGATTATGTTGAAACACCAGCAGCAGGAGATGTGCGCACTGCAATTCCTCAAAATGGTAGTGTGGAAACTTCTGCATTAACTTCTTCTGATGAACAGGAATCATTTTTTACCTTAGATGATACATATCCAGCAACTTACGGATCTGGCAATCCAAATGGTTCTGCATTAACCTCTTCTGATGAACAGGAATCATTTTTCACCTTAGATGATACATATTCAACTTTCTCCCTTGTACAAACACATTATCCAGATTCACTAAAAGTAACTATGGCGCCAGGCAGTAGCCCTATCACTGGCATACCAGCTCCCCTTGTACAGCCACATCAGCAAAATCAATGAGCAAATTCTAGCGCAGCAGGCGATCCCTTTTTTGACATGCCAATCATCCCCTTGTACAACCACGTCGTCAAAATCCATTAGCAATATTTCCTAACAGAGCAGGTACTCGAAAAACAACCATTGCAGCAGGTGGTTTTCCATGTTTCTGCTTAAGTCTAAAAGAACGGGATAATATCAAACAAGCTGTACAGACAATTTTATCAATGAAACAAAGCCTATCATCAAAAAGTGTCGCATCAGCAAAAAACTTTATGTTAAAGCTACTGATTTCACAATTGCCAAACTTTTATATGATTATTTGCCAGGTATAGAAGTTAAACAAAAGCTACACATACTTAATGATTTGCAAAATCCGTTAAGAAACGCCACTAACAAATCTAATTTATCAAACATGAGTAATTCATTAAAAAATATCATAAATGTCGTATTTGCAGTAAAAAGCAGTTCATCAGAAAAAACACTCCTAGTATGATATCTTTTTATAACCATGCTAAAGTTATCGAACAGACCATTATATACGATCAAATGCTCGCTCTAGCAAAAAAGAGAATTTAACTGCAAATGAAATTTTAAAATATATAAATCATCCTATGTTTGATTAATCTATAAACTATCCTGTTGAATAAATTAAAAACTAATGCTTAATGGGAAAATGAAACATATATTTCTATCAATTGACTATGACGCCATACATAAAGCTAGATTCAATCACGAGCAATACAAAGACCTATACTGCATAAATGCATTATACATTCATGCAGTGCAGGTCTTTTGTTTGCCATTTCTCTTTGGATAAACTTTTATTCAATTAATCTAATCAAACGACCATTTCTTATTTTCCAAGTTTTTCCGTTATTATTGATAAGTTAGACTTTAACGCCATAAGTTGAACATTTTTTATTCTTTAGTATAATCAACTACCCAAATATATCATACATTCCCTTATCTACATTATTTTCTAATATCCAAACAAAATTTCCACAACGCATTTATTTACGCAAACTTTTTGTATCAGCCCCGAATAAAAATCCACTCTGGAAAATCTACAACAAACCTTTATTTTCAAAACCGAACACATGCCAACTTAACTAAAAAATTCACGATTGTATCCTAACTAGGAACGTATTACGAACCAAATTGAATTTTATTATTCGAATTAATTTATATATTGCATATTCATCGTCATTTCATTGTAATTATTGCAACTAGTAGCATCATGGCTATTTTTAAGCTAAATTTCAATTAATATCATGTGATTGCAATGAAATTCACACATAATTCACAACAATTACATTATTCAATTACTATTCAAAAAACTAATACCATTAAATCTGTCAATGATTACAAAAATGATATCAATATGTCAAGGATTCGCCTTGACATATTAACGGTTTTTTGATATAATATAATTAATGGTTAACTAAAACACATATGATAACATAATAAAAATGCAAAAATAAATTTAATTTTTTAATTATCAAGGAGGATTTAATCTTATGAAAAAATCAAAAAACACAGTAAAAAATAAACTCATTGCAACCTTAATACTTGGGCTCACAATTGCAGGTAGTGTCACAAGTTCAAATGTTAGTGCAATGTTCCATAACGAAGCAAAAAGAGCACGCCTATCTATAACAAACCCTGATGAACAACGAAATTCCAGTTGAAGGAAGAATAAGTGAACACGATTCTACTAGGGACAGATATCCAAACATAGGTTCCGTAGGAAAGCAAAATTCTAAAAGAGATATGACATCCGGAAAAGGAGAATACGTTACAAAAGAAGACAGTGTAATTAACGCAAGTAAAATTATTAAAGAAACCATTGATGGCAAAAAGTTCTCTATCATTGCCACACAAGCACCAATACAAAACACAATTAACGCATTCTGGGATTTGATTCTTCATAGTAAACATATACATGACATTGTTGTACTCGGCAACTCGTTGCTTGAGGATGGCACCCCTAATCCCAACCTTCAAAAATATTGGAGTTCTAATACTCTTCTAAGTGACCAATATACGATAGTGCGCTCCGAACCCCAATTTATATCTGAATCTGCCAATAAAACTACCGTAACTATTATTGATAAATCGACTGGCAAATCTAAAACTGTTGAGGTTTATAATTATCATGCTTGGCCAGATCATGGATTGCCAACGGAAACCTCTGATTTTGATAACTTTGTTTCTATGTTTAAAGATAAGAGAAAGTTAGTTGTACATTGTAGTGCAGGTGTTGGCAGAACAGGTACATTTTCAGCATGCTTGGAAGTATTACGACGTGGAGCAGAAACCGCAGACGTAAGGGACATCGTTACGGAAATGAGAACTCATCGTACATTAATGGTACAAAACCTAGATCAGTACTTGTTTGTAAAAGAATATCAAAAATGTCATACCCCTGATGATAGTATTCAAGACTCTCCAAAACCAGTTGATAGAAGAATAGTCCAACGTCCTTTATGTAGTAGTACACAACCTTATTTAGATACTGTTTATAGTATTCAAGACTCTCCAAGACCAGTTCATAGAAGAATAATCCAACGCCCTTCTTGTAGTAGTGCACGAACTTATTTAGATAATGTTTATTGCTAAGTAAATACAGTAATAACTCATAAAATATTTTTCAATAACACCTAGATAAGAAATGGTATCTGCCTAAAGTTAAACGGTTAACACATGCATTGAAAAACTAATAATAAACTTGTACAGAAAAGTCATTAATAGCTACCATATGTGCTGTTTTTACAGTAAAAATCTGAAAACGTTTAATAATTCATATGTAGTTATAATAACCATCATAAATAAAAGCAAATAAATTTATTATTAAAGCTTTCTGATTATACATATGTCTAACTGATCTAAAACAACATATTTAAATAATTGAGTATACATGGTGATTCATCACTAATTTGTCTCATAGACATATGAATCATTTAGTATGTAACAGATTCAATAGTCGATACGCACTGATTGGGATGCAATTAGCAAATTGCCAAAATCTAATTGCAATAAATGCTAATAGTGAAAGTAAGTACTTTTCTAGCGTTGACGGAGCTTTATATGACAATTTTCAAACGAAACTATTTGCATATCCTGCCGGGAAACCAAGCGACGATTATACTCCTCCACAAAAGCTTCAAGTTATATCTTCATACGCATTTGCGGGGTGCACACACCTAAAAACCTTAACTCTTCCTGGCACTATTGAATCCCTTGAGGTAGGAATTTTTGAAGGATGTATTAATTTAGATAAAGTTATTATCCCAGACTCCACTGAAATTATATACTCTTATGCTTTCATCGGGTGCACTAATTTGCATACGATGGAAATTGAATTCGAATGCTATCTAATAATAGCAGAACGCAAAGCTTTTTGTGGCTGTCCACGGGATTTAAAAATTTATACAAACGATTATAAAACAAGTCAGATGTATAATAGAAATCTTCGCTTGTCAACATTAGTTTATAATGAAAAATACCATACTAATTTTAGCAAAATTCCCTGCCTTGAAGATGTACTTGCACAGGCATTTATAGACGAATTTACAGATGAAGAAATAAATGAAAAAATACAAAATGCATATCGGATATGTAGACTCACGACGTGCGAAAATGGTAGTGAAATTCTTTGTGTAAGGTGAACTGATATTAAAGGAAATAATATTGCTACTCTTTATAATTTTAGGAACAAAGAAGCAACAGTTGCAGATTTACCTGATACAGTTTGCTTTGACGGTAAGTCTTACACATTGGTTAAAATAGGACATGGCGCTTTTCCTCGCCGTGATAAATTAGAAACTGTAAATATGAGCGACTCTATAACAAAGATAAATCGGTGTGCATTTCGTGGATGCCCAAGTTTAAAAAAAGTAACCTTTTCAAAAAATTTAATAAAAATCGGTGATAGCGCATTTTCTGACTGTTCTAACTTAGAAGAAGTGAATCTCCCTAATAGTTTAAATGTAATTGGAGAATGGGCCTTCTTTAAATGTTCCACATTATCAAGCGTAGACATTCCAAATGGCATGCGGGAAATTAACGGGAATTCATTTGCGCAGGGTGCTATAAAAATAATTAATATCCCCGCTAGTGTTGTGAATTTTTCTGGCACTCTTCAACAAAAAGCAGTTGTTCATCCCGATAATAAAATATTTTCGTCAGATGATATGGGGGTAATATTTAGCAAAGATAAAACTATATTAATAAGATGGCCTTGGACAATTAGAGTACATATATATAATGTTCCATTAAATGTAACAACCATTGGCACCCATGCATTTTCACCTTCAACAAGAGAATCGGGTGGTGTGGCAATGGTCAAAGTTCACAAAAATATAACTAATATTGAAGAAGGTGCATTTTTTGATCAAACTGTATTAATTGAATCTGGAAGTAAATTGGAACAACTTTCAGAATGTCGGCATTGTTGCTATTATTTGGAGTGCGACGAAGGAACTGAAGAACATACAAGGCTAAGTAGATTGATTAAAGATTCCACTCACTCCGCGAACCCGCTTGATAAATCGATTATTAGGGAGCTAGTTGTAGAAAACGGAGTCGAATATGGCTTAACTGAAAACGGCGCAATTATTTTTGGGTACAAGGATAAATCCTCTAAAGAAATTACTATAAAAAATTCTGTTTTTTATCGCAATAAGGAATATCCAGTGCATTATGTTTACACTACATTTGAGAATTGTCCAGAAGGATTCAAAATTCGTCTACCTTATGAAAAAGATAGCGCTGAAGATAAAAGGTTAAGAGAAAAACTTGACGGTTGCTGTGAAAGCTCGATGATAGAAAATTACCATTAGTATCTTTCTGAAAAAACATTAATGAAGTTAAGTAAATCTAAAATTTAAGTTTTTAATAATTTGGCAGCTTTAATTGTACATAAACAATTAGGGCTGTTTTTGTAGGTAAAATCTATAATCAATAACAACTTGAGTATAAAGCTATGTATTTGACAACATAATACAAACACTTACACTTGTGAGATTAAAGTTAATATAATGTCCTATTATCCCCTATAACTTCATAACTTTTACGAAAACCTCGGTTATATTAAGTCTATCAGTCGAATATCCCAAAAGCTCTTCACTGTTGTTAGCTATTTTCGCTGTTTTTAGTACCATTAGGCGTAAACAACTTCTTAGCTGTGTTATATTCTTTATTTTTGTTAGTCCAAATACCCCTACAAATCTTATAGTGAAATATGTTATAATTATAGGAGAACAAAAAATAAAACCTTATTATATCCCATAAAAAAATCTTATAAAGGAGATACTTATGAAATTTACAAATAGATATTTCGTAAAAAGAACAATCGCTTTAGGCCTAAGTATAATGTGTATAGGAAATTCATTTGAAAAATCATCTGTAAAGGCATTGTTAACACGAAACGCTCTACTAGAAGTTTATGCACAAATTGAACAGATTCCAGTAAAAATCAAATCCAGTGTAGTTACAGAGGATGAAGAAACTCTCAAAGAAGTTGATCATTCTGCTAAAACAAGTGCCCCTCCCAGCCAAATATCAAAAACTGCTCTAAATGAAATGCAAAACATAAATGAAGGCAATATTGATTGGGAATACGTTAAACAACTTGATTTGTTAAAAGGGATAGTGTATGAAAAAATAGGGGTACTGCGTAATCTCCGATTTTTCAATGGTTTTATAAAAAAAATGACTATAAAAAACAATACACGACAATACAAATACGATAGTGGAGTTGGAGTAGCTGAAGTGATGACAACGTTATTTCCATCACCAACTGGAAATTTAGCAACTGGTAACAATCTTGATTTTAATCCTCAACTTTTAGCAAAATTATTTGGAGTCCTTTACACATTACGTGAAAAAAATGCATCTTTGTCCGTTGACATAGATGGAAAAATAAAAAAAATTATAACTCTTGCAAACAACAATAGAACAAAAGAAACTATGTTTCTTTTGGTAAACAACGTAAACAGCGCTAAAACCGTACTAATAAAAAAATTAGAATACTTTAAAGAAAAAGAAAAATCCGGAAAAAAATTAAAAGACAAAGAACTTGAAAGCAAATCTCAAATTCAGTCTGTCCTCGAAGATAACATAAATTTATATGGAAAAATAGACAATATGTTAAATACAACAGACTCTAGTGGGAAAAAAATAATACGTCCTAAAAAAAGGAAAATATTTTTAAAATTAATCTACGATTTCTCTGTAATGATCAATGAGCAAGAAGGAACCAATGAAACAGCTTCAAATAACAAACCACTGAAGCAATTCACTGCAGAAAGAGTTTTACTGGGATATTGTACTAGAATCTTTGACTCAAAAGAGGATATAAAGAATTTTTATACAGCACTCCCTGAGCAAATAAAACTCCCCGATGGGAAAATTTCGACAACTACAAAAAATGACGCCCTTTCCGACATAAAAAAATTACATGATATGTTAGAGAAAACCTCACCCCAAAAGAACATCCCCTATGATAGCGCTTTAACGTCAAATAATAAGACTTTTCAACTAGAAGTCGAAGAAACCAGTAAATGTTATTTTAACAAGTCTAAATGGTTTTCAGACTGCGTAGACACATCTATCAGGCACATAGTAAACCTTTTGACTTACAATGCTAATGACGAAAAATTTCACTTACCCGGATCCACATGCGATGTCTCCAAAACAGACCTCGATAAAATCTTAGAATCATACAATTCTGATAAAAAATTTGATCATAAATCAATTAAAGAAAGACTCCATATATATTATTTATATCAAAACAAACAATATGCTAATAACAGTGATGAATTAACTCGTAGTTTATGGAACTATGTTTTAAGTAACATTTCATCAAGAGATAATGGAATGTATGATGTAGTATACATAAAAGAAAAAAATGAATTAAGCTCGGGTTTTGTAAATGTATTGAAAATGTGCTACAACTTAGCTTATGCATTACGAGATGGTAAGAATTGCGATAATGCCAAAATCGCAATAGACAATATCATAAAAGCAATTAACCTTAAAACTCCAATTGAGGATTTCGAATTAAAAAATATGTTATACGAAGCTTTAGATAAGACTTTGCAACTTTATAATGATGAATATAAATTTAACATAGATTTAAAAAAAGTAGAAAAACAAGAAAAAAACATATCAGTTGGAAAATTCATAACTGATATTTTTGGTGCTGTAACTATTACAGTAAGCAAAAATGGTATGAACTTGTTTAATTTCTCGATTGAACAACAAATAGGTCACGGAGCAACAAAATGCGATATACAAAATCAAATTCAACTTGACGACAAAGAAAAAGGCTTGCTTGAAAACAATGATGCGGCATTACTATATAATACTTATAATAAGTCTGACTTTAATATCGACGACTCCTTCGAATGTTATCACAAAACTGCTGCTAATAAATTTGTAAATAAAGTTCACTCATTCATTAATTACGAAGAGAATATAAGAAAATGGATAACTGAAAATAACGTAGTTATGCTAATAAGTAATGTCATAAATATAAATTTTGATACAATTCGCACTATTGATATATTAGTATACGACCAAGGTACTCAAATACCATTAATCGATTGGACAATAAATGCAATATTTCACGACAAAAGAACCTGGGATTACGAAAATATCGACTTATGGTATATGCTAAATATATTTTCAAAAGACCGTACAAAATACGAATCTTTCCAAAAAAGCCACCCTCAAACCGTTCAAAAATACAATGCACTCTTAAAAATCCTGGAAAAGGAAAAACTAGATGTTTCCGATTTAGATATACTAAAAAAGTTTACATTTGAAGAACTTAGCGTAAACAATCCATATGAAAGCGCTATAAATCGTATCTTAACATCAAGTAATGAAATTGTTGAAAGTTTTATAGACAGGTACATACCACAAATTTATTCCAGTAAAACCACGGGTGGAGTAACAACCTTCGTAAGTAAAAAATTAGCTGAATTAAAACGATGGGACATGTTAGAAAAGTTACTGGAAAAAGACTACGATTTTACACGCTCCGGAAATTTAGCATTAATATTAGCTAAACAACAAAAATTTAATATACTATGCAAATTTAGAAAAAAATTTAATTTTAATGCTTATGGTAGCATCGATGGAATAACCTTTGAGCCTGCATACATTCTCTTAAAAGAACTTATTAAGGATCCTAATATAAAAAAAGAACTTATTCATGATGTAACAAGGTTAGTTCTCAAAAAAGACAAAATTACTTTAAGTGATTTAAATGGTATAGAATACGACGAACTTACTAGAACTAAAGAAAATAAATTAGCTAAAAGATGTATCTGTGATTTAAGTGATGAGGACTTTGCAAAACTAATCGACCGGTATCAAATGTTAGAGACTAATAAAAGAATTTTACTTAACATCGCCATAGAGTACAAACAATGGGGCAAAGTTAAAAAACTCCTAAATATGGCGTTAGACAATAGCTTATTTGAAATAGACGTTGAAGCAATTTTCGCATCCGGGGATAAAGAACTTATAAAAATCTTAGCTAACAAAGTTAAAAATGTTAATTTAATGATAAACAATCATTTAGCGTCGGATTATGCTTATAATGTAATGCATAATAAAGAAATTGCTGATATAATAAACCCTGAACACGAAATTTACCAACGAATAATAAATAAAAAAAATTTGGAAAGTATTCCTGTCTATGATGATGTAACAAAATATTTTGAAGTTCACGAAGGTACTACAATCGCCGCACTTGCTGTACAGTACTTAAACGATGAAGATTTTAATACATTTTTACAAGAACGATTACCTATAGAAAAAACAAGAGGTAAAAAACTTTTTGGCCGGATGTGTACACACGATCTCAGTGGATTTCCAATAAACTTTATAATATGTGCTTTCCAATGCTCTTCGCAAAAATTTATGAACGTAATTGAACATGTTCCAAAAGAAGAAATTAATCAAAATACATTTATACTTTTCAATGATGAGTTGAAAATACGCATAAACATTCTCCAATTTAATTGCTCACTACCAGATGAAACAAAAAGAAAACTTCAACAATTAAGCATAATTTCATAATAAAACAAACAGCACAACTAATGTGTTTTAATCTTCACAGGACCATTTTTTACGTATCACCTTACTTTCTTTAGTAAAGGTGATATGTTCTTTTTAAATTAAAAAAAGTTCACCTATTAATTATCAACCAAAAACAAATCGCATCTTTTTTCTCGATAAGATTAATAAAACTGTAAAGATATTGAGATGCAAAAAGCCCTTAAAAGTAACAACCTGATAAACATAAAACAAGTAAATATGGTATAATTAAATAGTAGATTTTTTCTAAAAAATACGCTACAAATATTTTAAAAACACTTACACAAATTAAAAAGGAGATTTAAAAGAAAATGCAAAACAAATATTTTACAAAAAAAGTTGTGGCTTTAGGATTAAGCACACTATGTATAGGAAATTCACTATCGGATCTTTTTAAAGCTAGAGCCGTACTAACCCGCGAAGCACTACTTAGTGTACAAGAGGCAATGGAAAAGTGCCAAATAGAAACTGACACTCAATATGAATTTTTACAAACTGAATCAGAAAAAAGAAAGGATAAAGTAAAAACTGCAGAAAGTGAGATTCAGCATATAAATGGCAATAACATAGACTGGGATTACCTCAGATATCTTGATTTAGCAAAAGGCGCTGTACTTGAAAGAACTGGTGTTCTACATGATATTCGCTTTTTTAATGGATTTATAAAGAAGATAACCGTTAATAATGATATACGCCAATTTAAGAACGATATCGGAGTAGGATTAGCTGAAGTAATGACTGCCCTATTTCCGTCTCCGACCGGGGAACTTGCTGTTGGTAACAATATTGATATGTCCCCTGAACTCATGGCGAAAGTATTTGGACTTTTGTACATGCTACGTGAAAGACATATTGCTTTGCCAGCAAAAATAGGTGAAAAAATAAAATACCTTATGACCCTTGCAAAAAAACACAACAGGACAAAAGAAAACGTACTACTTCAAGTGAAAAATTTAAATGACGCCAAGGATGTACTTGAAAAAAAACTTGCAGAGTTAAATGAACTTGAAAAAGAAATCCCAGTTGAACTTACAGAAGGTACAGAACCGAAAAACGCAAAGGAACTAAAAAAGGCCCAACGCGCTAAAGAAAAAGCTAAGCAAAAAAGAGAAAGCCGGTTGGCAAATATACCAGAAATCCAAACTGCACTTAGTGACATAGATGCGTACATAAAAATAGAAGATTTACTGAATACAAAAACTGGAACCAAAAATGTAGTAAGACCAGAAAAAAGAAATACATTCCTAAAATTGCTATACGATTTATCTGTAACAATAAATGATCAGGAGGGAACTGAAGAAACCGCTTCAGACGATCGCCCCCTAAAACAATACACTGCAGAAAGTATATTGCTAGGGTACTTTGTGAAAAAATTCGACACGAAAGAGGAAGTAAGTGAATTTTACCGTGCACTACCAGAACAAATAAAGCTTTCAGAAAATAAAACATCAGAATTAACGAGAGAAGACATACTCTTGGAAGTGAAAAAACTACATGATATGTTGGAAAAGGCCATGCCTAAAAGTAATATACCATATGATAGCGCACCACTTTCAAACGGAAGAGCTATACAAACTATAGTTAGAGACGACGGAAAATGCTATTTTGACACAGCTAAAAGATTTGCAGATTGCGTGGATACCTCCGTTCGCCACCTAGTAAACCTCATGACATACAATGCTAATAAGGAAGAATTCCATTTGCCTGGTTCAAAATGTAATGTAACAGATAAGGACTTCGAAAAACTTTTAGCTGAATATAATCAAGAGAATAATGAAGAAAACCATATTAACCACAAATCTGTAAAAGAAAGACTTCACATGTACTACTTGTACCAAAGCCGGCAACTTTCAAACAATGGTGATGAACTAACACGAAGCTTGTGGAACCACGTAATAAGCAACATTTCATCAAAAGATAAAGGGATGTATGATGTTGTATATATGAAGGGAAAAAATGAATTAAGTTCTGGTCTTGTAAACGTTCTAAAAATGTACTATAATTTAGTTTATGCACTGAGAGACGGACAAGGATGTGAAGAAGCTAAAAGTGCAATTGATAAAATTGTTTCTATAATTAACTCATCCGATAAAATCAAGGAAATTGATGTGGTAAACGCACTCAGTGACACTTTCAAAAAAACACTCGAACTTTTCAACGATAAGTATAAGTTGGACATTTACATAAAAAAAGCAGAAGTACAAAAAAAGTTCTCCTACGGGGATTTATCAAGTAAACCTTGGATGGATGTTTTTGGTGCAGTGTGTGTAACTGTACGTGAAAATAATAATGATTTATTTAATTTTGAAATTGAACAACAAATAGGCCATGGTTCTATCAAGTGTAATACCCAAAGTAAAATTACACTTGATGATGAGGAAAAACATTTACTTGAAAATGAATATACTGCACTCTTATATAATTTTTCAAACAAAGACACCGAATCTCATGATATTCCAGATATAATTTATCATAGATCCGCAAATGAATTTACTGCAAAAATTCAATCTCTTATCAAATGTAATGAAATCATGCGTTGGATCGCCGAAGGCAATACTTATATGTTGTCAGAAGAATTACCTGAAATAAATTCTGACGAATTACTTTGCGCTGGTGTATTGGTAAACTATCAGGATAAAAACATACCTTTCATTGAGTGGATGATGCAAGCAATATTCAATAACCAAAATTGCAGCAATATACATAGATTCGCATTATGGTATACTTTGAATATATTTTCGCAAGGTATAAGACATGAGGGGTTTGAGAAACAACACCACCAACTTATTGAAAAGTACAAAAATCTCCTCGAAATTTTGAAAAAGAAAAAACTTGATGTATCAGACATAAACGTATTAAAATCCTTTGATTTTTGTAAAATTTCAATGAACAGCCCATATGGATATATTCTAGACCACATAATACAATCGGATAATGAGTTCATAGAAAAATTTATTGAGGCATTACCACAAATCACTGGGTATAGGCTACCAGCAATACTTACAAATAAACTTGCACAAATCAACCGTTGGGACATGGTGGAAAAATTATTGGAGACAAACTGTGATTTCACAGAAGCAGGTGATTTAGTTTTAACATTAGCTAAACAAGAAAAATTTGACTTAATATTTAAATTTAGAACAAAATTTGATTTTAATAGATCTACCTTTGACGGAACCTTTGAACCCACTTACAAACGCCTCGAGGAATTGATAAAAGATCCGAAACTTAAGAAAAAACTCATTGGTAATATAGATAACCTTATTTCAAAAATAGAACCCATTACTTTAGATGACTTGAAAGATCTTACAAAGGATGAATTTTTTAGAGATGATAAGTTAACTCAAAAATGCACCCGTGAATTAAGTGATGAGGATTTTGCTAAGTTAATCAATAAATATCATTTGTCAGAAGCAGAAATAAAAAATCTGGTAAATGATACTTTGAAAGTTAAACAATGGAACAAAGCTAAAAAACTTTTAAGCGATATGTCTGATACACTAGGCATTGAAGAAAAATATATCTTTGATTCAGGTAACAAAGAATTAATTCGAGTTTGGGCTGAAAAAATTCGCAATCATGATATAATGGTACGAGGCGAGTACTTAATGTCTCATTACGTGCAAAGCGTACTACACGATGAAGAAACTGCTATATTTATAAATCCTGAACTAAATGTATATCACAAAATAATAACAGAAAAAAGTCTTGAAAGCATACCCGTATACGATGATGTAAATAAATACTTTGAAATTCATGAAGGTACTTCAATAGTAGCCCTTGCTGTAGACAACTTAACTGATGATGATTTCAAACGATTTCTAAAAGAGCGTCTACCTGCAGAAAAAATAACCGGAAAAAACTTATTTAATAAAATTATTTGTCCTGACAGATCTTCTAACTTAGTAACATATGCTTTAAATGCTCGTTTCTCGTTTTCTAAATTTATAAGCATACTAGATCATGCTCCAAAAGGAGAAATTGACGAAAATACATTTGGACCACTACAAACACGTGCAAAAGAACTACAGGGGATCCTATGTTTTAGACATACAGTAGATCATTTTGATGAAGCAATGAAAAGACTTCACGAGATGGGACTTTTAAGTTAGAGAATTTAATTTTTAGCAGTACTATCTAATAAAACATACTATTTTCACTTATTAAGGTGAAAATGGTATGTTTTTTCTTAAGTGACGTTTTTGTTATTTTAAAGTCACTGAAATGTCACCCTGATTTAGTATAATAAAATTACAAATTTCAAATAAGGAGAAAAGAAAATGAGAAACAAACATTTTACAAAAAGAGTCATGGCTTTAGGGCTAAGCACACTATGTATAGGAAATTCACTATCAGATCTTTTCACAGCTAGAGCTATACTAACCCGCGAAGCACTGCTTAGTGTACAGGAGGCAATGGAAAAGTGCCAAGTAGAAACTGCCCCCAAATCAAGCTCCCAGGATGAATCTTTACAAACTAAAGTAAATAAAAACAAGGATAAAGTAAAAACTGCATCAAGTGAAATTCAGAACATAAATAGCGATAATATAGACTGGGGATACCTCAAACAGCTTGATTTAGCAAAAGGCGCTGTTCTTGAAAGAACGGGTGTTCTCCATGATATTCGCTTTTTTAATGGATTTATAAAGGAGATAACTGTTAATGATGATATACGCCAATTTAAGAACGATATCGGAGTAGGATTAGCTGAAGTAATGACTGCTTTATTTCCATCACCAACTGGGGATCTTGCTGTCGGTAACAACATTGATATGTCCCCCGAACTCATGGCAAAAATATTTGGATTTTTATATATGCTACGTGAAAGACAAATTTGTTTACCGCCTGATATAAATGCAAAAATAACTGGCCTTATGACACTTGCAAAAAAACACAACAGAACAAAAGAAAACGTACTACTTCAAGTAAAAAACTTAAGTGATGCCAAGGATGTACTTGAAAAAAAGCTTGCGGAGTTAAAAGAACTTGAAAAAGATGTACCAATTGAATCTGCAGAAGGTACAGAACAAAAGAGTGAAAAGGAACTAAAAAAGATCCAACGCGCTAAAGAAAAAGCTAAGCAAAAAAGAGAAAGCCGGTTGGCAAATATACCAGAAATCCAAACTGCACTTAGTGACATAGATGCATACATAAAAATAGAAGATTTACTGAATACAAAAGCAGGAGCCAAAAATGTAGTAAGACCAGAAAAAAGAAATACATTTCTAAAATTGCTATACGATTTATCTGTAACAATAAATGATCAGGAAGGAACTGAGGCAACCGCCTCAAACGATCGCCCCCTAAAACAATATACTGCAGAAAGCATATTACTAGGGTACTTTGTGAAAAAATTCGACACAAAAGAGGAAGTAAGCGAATTCTATCATGCACTGCCAGAACAAATAAAGCTTTCAGAAAATAAAACATCTGAGGCAACGAAGAAGGATGTACTCTCGGAAGTAAAAAAATTACATGATATGTTGGAAAAGGCTATGCCCAAAAGCAATATACCGTATTATAGTAAACCTCTTTCGAACGGAAGTGCTATACAAACTATAGTAGAAGGTGATACATGTTATTTTGACAAAGCAAAAAAATTTGCAGATTGCGTGGACACCTCCATTCGCCATCTAGTAAACCTCATGACATACAATGCTAATGATGAAAAATTCCACCTACCTGGATCTACATGTGATATAACAAATCAAGATCTCGATGAACTTTTAACCGCATATAATCAAAGGAATAAGATTAAACACAAATCTGTAAAAGAAAGACTTCACATGTACTATTTGTATCAAAGCCAACAGACTGCAAACAATGGAGATGAACTAACACGAAGTCTATGGAATCACGTCATAAGCAACATTTCATCAAAAAACGAAGGAATGTACGATGTTGTATACATGAAGGAAAAAAATGAATTAAGTTCTGGTCTTGTAAACGTATTAAAAATGTACTATAACTTAGTTTATGCACTTCGAGACGGACAAGACTGTGAAGAGGCTAAGAACGCAATTGACAAAGTTATCACATTAATTAACTCTGTCACTGACGACACTTCTAAAATCAATCAAGAAGAGCTAAAAAATATACTTAGCAATGCTTTTAAAGAAACTCTCAAACTTTTTAATGATAAATATGATTTGAACATTTATGTAAAAGATGCTCAAATACAGAAAAAATCCAACTACAGAAACCCAGTAAAAAATTCCTGGATGGATGTTTTTGGTACAGTGTGTGTAACTGTACACGAAAATAATAATGATTTATTTAACTTTGAAATTGAACAAAAAACTGGCCATGGTGCAATATTATGCAATATTCAGGATGAAATTACACTTAACGAAGAGGAAAAACATTTACTTGAAAATGAATATGCAGCACTTCTATATGACTATTCAAATCAACCTACGTGTCTCAATTCTATCTCGTGCACAATGTATCACAAATCTGCCACCGAATTCATTTCTAGAAGTCAATCGTTAATCAAGTACAACGAAACAATAGGACGATGGATATATGAAAAAAATTTGCTTATGCTATCCGAAAATATAAATGCTATGTCTCTCGACGAGGTAGATAATATTAATCTAACAGTAAATAACAAAAATCAGGACAAAAAAATGCCTTTAAGTGAATGGACAGTTAAAGCAATATTTAATAATCTAATTGATTGCCTAGTACCATCAAAAATTGTTTTATGGTATGTATTAAATGTCTTTTCAAAACCTGAGTCACGTATAAGATGTGAAAATTTTGAAAATTCACATAAAAACTCTATGGAAAAATACAAAAAACTCCTTGAAATCTTAAAAAAGAAAGAACTTAACATATCCGACATAGACATATTAAAAACATTTAGTTATAGTGAAATTCAGGCAAACAGCCCATATGGATGTATTATCGATCGTATAATAAACTCAAATAATGAAGTTATTGAAAAATTTGCTGATCATCTTGACCAATCTATGCTTCTTAAATTGGAAAATAGTTTAGCTAATGCTAATCGTTGGGATATAATTGAAAAATTACTATCAAAATATGACGCTAATCCTAGATTTGCTATAACCCTAGTGCAACATAAAAAATTTGATTTGTTACTTAAATTTAAGAATAAATTCGATCTTCATGCTAGAAATTATATAGAAGAAAGGTATATGTATATCGATGAATATTTAAAAAGAATAATAAAAGATCCAGAACTCAAGAAAAAACTTTTCCCAAACTTAACAGAGCTAACTTCAAAAAAGGAAAAAATCACATTAGATGGTTTAGAATATGTTAGTAAAAATGAATTCATGCGCTGTGATGAATTGATCAATAAATGTACTGTTGACTTAACCGATACGGATTTTATAACGCTGATTAATAAATTGCAATTATTAGACCATGAAAAAGAATATTTACTAAGGATAATTTTAACACACAATCAAGTAAATAAAGCTAAACTTCTTTTGAATAGTATGTCACGTACAAATGGTGGTTGTTTTTTAGATGAAATTATTAATTTAGGTGATAAAGATTTAATTAGATCTTATATTGAAAAACTTAATGATTATTGCCTAATATCTACTCAAAGTATAGACGCTCTATTCAAATTAGGGGATAAAGACTTAATTAAAATATGGGCAAAAGTAGTAAAAAATTCTTCTATATCATGTTTGGGTGCATCTATTTTTGATTACGTTTTAAATGTAGTGCATAATAAGGAAATTGCAGAGTTCATCAACCCTATGGGAAAAGTCTTTAAAAAAATAATGGATGAAAAAAAACTTGACAGTATTCCTGTATACGACGACATAAATAAATATTTTGAAAGCCATGAAGGTTTTTCAATAGCTTTTTTAGCAGTTCTACATTTAAACGATCATGATTTCAAATTGTTTTTAGAAAAAATGCTCCCAATAGAAAAAATACGTGGTAAAAACCTACTCAATCAAACTATACGTAATGAATATAATTTAGTAACATGTGCCCTTGCATACTCTCATTCAAAATTTCTTATTCTATTAGATCACGCAAAGGAAGAAATCAATAAAGATCACTTTATTATTGAAGGTCAAAATCTATTGAACCATCCTGGACCCCTTTCTGAAGAAGTAAAGAAAAAGCTTTACGAAATAGGACTTTTAGATTAATGAATTTATATTTTAAAATTTGGTTTATTTAAGCAATATATAAAGAATGTATCATTTTCGCCTTCATAAGCGAAAATGGTATATTTTTTTCAAAGTGACGTTTTTGTTATTTTAAAGTCACTGAAATGTCACCCTGATTTAGTATAATAAAATTACAAATTTCAAATAAGGAGAAAAGAAAATGAAAAACAAGCACTTTACAAAAGGAGTCGTGGCTTTAGGATTAAGCACATTATGCATAGGGAATTCACTATCGGACCTTTTTAAAGCTAGAGCCATACTACCTCGTGAAGCACTGCTTAGTGCATACGAAGAAATAAAAAAGTACCAAGTCGAAATTGACCCCAAATCAAGCTCCCAGGACAAATCTTTACAAACTGAAGTAGACAAAAACAAGGATAAAGTAAAAACTGCATCAAGTGAGATTCAGCATATAAATGGCAGTAACATAGACTGGGGATACCTCAGACATCTTGATTTAGCAATCGGCGCTGTACTTGAAAGAACTGGCGTTCTCAATGATATTCGTTTTTTTAACGGATTTATAAAGGAAATAACTGTTAATGATAATAATATGCGTCAATTTAAGAACGACAGTGGGATAGGATTAGCGAATGTAATGACTGCTCTATTTCCATCACCAACTGGAGAACTTGCTGTCGGTAACAACATTGATATGTCCCCCGAACTTATAGCAAAGATATTTGGATTTTTGCATATGCTACGTGAAAGATATACTTGTTTACCACCTGACATAAATGCAAAAATAAATAGTTTTATGAACCTTGCCAAAAAACACAATAGAACAAAAGAAAACGTACTACTTCAAGTAAAAAACTTAAGTGACGCCAAGGACGTACTTGAAAAAAAATTAGCAGAGTTAAAAGACCTTGAAAAAGAAATTTCAGTTGAACCTACAGAAGATACAGAACAAAAGAGTGAGAAGGAACTAAAAAAGATCCAACGCGCTAAAGAAAAAGCTAAGCAAAAAAAAGAAAGTCGGTTGGCAAATATACCAGAAATCCAAACTGCACTTAGTGACATAGATGCATACATAAAAATAGAAGATTTACTGAATACAAAAGCAGGAGCCAAAAATGTAGTAAGACCAGAAAAAAGAAATACATTTCTAAAATTGCTATACGATTTGTCTGTAACAATAAATGATCAGGAAGGGACTGAGGAAACCGCCTCAAACGATCGCCCCCTAAAGCAATATACTGCAGAAAGCATATTACTAGGGTACTTTGTGAAAAAATTCGACACGAAAGAGGAAGTAAGCGAATTCTATCGTGCACTACCAGAACAAATAAAGCTTTCAGGGAATAAAACATCTGAGGTAACAAAGGAGGATGCACTCTCTGAAGTAAAAAAACTACATGACATGTTAGAAAAGGCCATGCCTAAAAGCAATATCCCGTATTATAGTAAACCACTTTCGAACGGAATCGCTCTACAAACTACAGTAGAAGGTGATACATGTTATTTTGACAAAGCAAAAAGGTTTGCAGATTGCGTAGACACCTCCGTTCGCCATCTAGTAAACCTCATGACATACAATGCTAATGATGAAAAATTCCACCTACCTGGATCTACATGTGATATAACAAATCAAGATCTCGATGAACTTTTAACCGCATATAATCAAAGGAATAAGATTAAACACAAATCTGTAAAAGAAAGACTTCACATGTACTATTTGTATCAAAGCCAACAGACTGCAAACAATGGAGATGAACTAACACGAAGTCTATGGAATCACGTCATAAGCAACATTTCATCAAAAAACGAAGGAATGTACGATGTTGTATACATGAAGGAAAAAAATGAATTAAGTTCTGGTCTTGTAAACGTATTAAAAATGTACTATAACTTAGTTTATGCACTTCGAGACGGACAAGACTGTGAAGAGGCTAAGAACGCAATTGACAAAGTTATCACATTAATTAACTCTGCCACTGACGACACTTCTAAAATCAATCAAGAGGAGCTAAAAAATATACTTAGCAATGCTTTTAAAGAAACTCTTAAACTTTTTAATGATAAATATGATTTAAACATTGATGTAAAAGGTGCTCAAATACAGAAAAAATCCAACTTCAGAAACCCAGCAAAAAATTCTTGGATGGATGTTTTTGGCACAGTGTGTGTAACTGTACATGAAAATAATAACGATTTATTTAACTTTGAAATTGAACAACAAATAGGCCATGGTGCAACATTATGCAATATTCAGGATGAAATTACACTTAACGAAGAGGAAAAACATTTACTTGAAAATGAATATGCAGCACTTCTATATGACTATTCAAATCAACCTACTTACCTCAAAACTACCCCACACGCAATGTATCATAAATCTGCTACTGGATTCATTTCAAGGATTGATGCATTAAACCAATACTATGAAAAAATAGGACGCTGGATAGCCGAAAATAACATAATTATGCTATCCGAAGATATAGTAAACATATCTTACAATGACATTGACAACACAAATCTATTAGTAAATTATATGAATAAGAAGATACCGTTAGTTGAGTGGACAATTAATTCCGCATTTAGCACCATCGACTACTGGGTACCTCAAAAAATTGTTTTATGGTATGTGCTTAACGTACTTTCAAACACCAATATGAAATGTGAAAACTTTGAAAAAATACAAAACAAAACAATTGAAAAATACAAAATATTCCTTGAAATTTTAAAAAAGAAAGAACTCAGTGTTTCAGATATAGATACATTAAAATCTTTTAATTATAGCGAATTTCAAGTAAACAGCCCATACGGGTGTATGATTGATCGCATGGTAACCTCAAGCAATGAGGTCGTTGAAAAATGTATTGAAAATTTGGATATATTCCCGGATTCATTTGGAGAGAAACTTGCCCAAACCAATCGCTGGGACATGGTAGAAAAACTTTTGGAAAAACACGATCTGTTTAATAAAATGGCTATAATTCTAGCTCAACACGAACAATTTGATCTCCTACTTAAATTTAAAGAACATCTGAATTTTAACGCTCCAGTGAGTATAAGCAATAATTATATGTCTACATATAATTATTTAGAAAGTCTTATTAAAGACCCTGAACTTAAAAAAAAGCTTTTTCCAAATTTAAATGAGTTGATTTTAAAAGAAGGCAAACTTACCCTAGATGATATGAGTGCAATAACAAAAAATGAATTTATCAATAATAAAGACCTAATCAAAAGATGCGCCAAAGACTTAAGTGATGAGGATTTTGCTACTTTAATCAATAGATATAAACTCTCAGACTCTTCAATTGACTATGTATTAACTGTCACTTTGAAACTTCAGCAACTAGGTAAAACTCAACTCCTTTTAGATAACACTTCAAATACAAATGGAACTATATTTAAAAATATTATCAACTCCGGTGACAAAAACGTAATTAAAACCTATATTGAAAAACTTGATACCCATTACTGCCGTATATCATTTGAAAGCATAGATGCCCTCTTCAAATTAGGAGATAAGGAGTTAATTCAATTTTGGGCTAAAAAAATTCAAAACTCTTATACAGATATATATGAAAATCAAACACTAATATCAACTTACATTCGAAACGTAATGCATGATGAAAAAATTGCAGATCTTATCAACCCTATGGGAAAAGTGTTTCAAAAAATAATGGATGAAAAAAAACTTGACAGCATTCCTGTATACGACGACGTAAATAAGTATTTTGAAATTCATGAGGGCATTTCAATAGCAATGAATGCTATTAAATATCTAAGCGATGAAGATTTCAAACTTTTTTTAGAGGAAAGACTTCCACTTGAAAAAGTACGTGGCAAAAATTTATTTAATCAGCCCATTGAACCTAGTGGAGGAAATTTTGTTATGTGGACTTTACTTAGTTCCACTCAAAAAGGTCTTACTATATTAGATTATATTCCAAAAGGAGAAATCGATAGAAATTCCTTTACTTGGATGAATGGAAATATACTTGACAATTTCGACTCTTTATATTTTGAATCACATGCTGAGTATGACAGCGAAGAAATTAATGCTCTAAAGAAAAAACTTCACCAAATGGGACTTTTAGATTAAAATATTAAATCAAAATATCAACAACAATTTTGACATCAACTAAGTAAAAACACAGTGTAACATTTCGTTTTGGCTACACTGTGTCTCTATATATTATCTAATACCATACTTTTCAATAATGTAATCCATGTCTTTATCTCCTCTACCTGATAGATTAATAAGAATAGACCCTTTTCCCATCGTCTTTGCGAGTTTCATCCCATAAGCCACAGCATGTGAACTTTCAATTGCTGGAATAATACCTTCCATCCGCGATAACTCAAAAAAAGCATTAATAGTTTCCTCATCACTTACCACATCGTATTTAACTCTACCGATATCATGCAAAAAGGCATGTTCAGGTCCACACGATGGATAATCCAACCCACTCGCTACAGAATATACAGGTGCAGGTTTCCCAAACTCATCCTTTAACATAATACTGTTAAATCCATGCATTATACCCTCTTCACCATAAGTAAGGCTAGCTGCATGGTCGCCCATTTTGATTCCTCTACCAAGAGGTTCCACACCGTAAATTTCCACAAGGTCATTGAGAAATCCAGAAAATAACCCTATTGCATTTGATCCACCTCCCACGCAAGCAACAACTGCATCAGGAAGTTCTCCTGTCATTTCAATAAACTGCTCCCTCGCTTCAATTCCAACAACACTTTGAAAGTCACGGACCATCATCGGAAACGGATGAGGTCCAACTACAGAACCAATACAATAAATTGCATCTTTGTACTCCTCGCAGTATGCCATAAAAGCAGCATCCACCGCTTCCTTCAAGGTTGCAAGACCGTCTGTCACTTCAATAACCCTCGCTCCAAGAATTTTCATTCTAGCAACATTGGGAGCCTGTTTCTTAATATCAACTGATCCCATGTAAATGTCGCACTTTAATCCAAAATATGCCGCAGCAGTAGCAAGCGCTACTCCATGCTGCCCCGCACCGGTTTCCGCGATAACCTTCTTTTTGCCCATGTACTTAGCAAGCAATGCCTCTCCCATACAATGATTAAGTTTATGTGCTCCCGTATGATTCAAATCCTCTCGTTTTACATAAAGTTGTACATTACCTATTTTTTCGGACAGCCTTTCTAAATATGAAATCGGTGTAGGTCTACCCTGAAATTCCTTGCGAATACGACGTAATTCACTGACAAAATTTGAAGATTTACAAATTGTTTGATACGCTTGATTTATTTCGTCCATTGCAATCTTTAGTTCTTGGGGAATGTACGATCCTCCGTACTTACCAAAATAGCCATTTTCATCAGGATAGTTTTTAAAATAATTATTGAATTCAATACCACTAAATTTCATTTTCATTTCCTCCAAATATATAGTTTATGTTATTTTTAATTTAGTATATACTCTCGTATCAAATTTTTGTAATCGGCGCACACTGCGCCACCAACGCTTTATCCTCATTTTGTTTCCTCCATTCTAAAAATAAGAAAGACCCCTTTAACTTAAATATTAATGTCAAAGAAGTCTTGATAAACAAAACGTCCTCGACAGAAATATACACTCTGTCAAGGACGAATAAATACAACACTATTCGCGGTGCCACCTTGATTCACGGACTGATCCGTGCGCTTAGCAGGATACCAACATATCCCCGACAACTAACGTATGCCAACACGTTGCAGAATACTCTGGGTGGTTAGCCCATTTGACTGCACCCTCAGCGGTCCATTTGACAACTTGTTTCTTACCTGATTCTCAGCATCGCAGGCTCTCTGTAAAGGCATCATTGCCGTTATCTCCGCTTCAACGGTTTGAAGTATGAATTATTTAATTTTTCAAATAACGTGGGCTTTTTGTTTAAAAAAACAATAAACTTAATGCAATAGACCATTACACAGTTACTATGTTTTTGTTTCACATCACCCATACTTAAATTATTTTATATTATACTACTATTTTATGCTGTTGTCAATACTCTGGTGTATTTTTTTCACAATCTGCATATTAGTAACGCCCAAGGCAATTTGATGTACAATACATAAAAAAGAAAAATTCTACTGATTTATCTACCATCCAATAAATATTGATAAGTGCCACAAAACGTCAGCATAAACCGAATACACCTTACCATCTAACTAAACTTTATTACGAACAGCAGCTATCGAAAATAATAGATGTTGTTCACATCGTCAGGATTATATAAAAATTATTATTTAAATATTCTTCTTGTATTTTTAACTACGTTTCCACACATAATTTGCTCTAAGTTAGCACTTTTAAATTCCGCTTCGGTAAACGCATTCATAACATCATTTTTATTTTTAATGTCGAACACTGCTTCAAACACATCATCCATCTTTGTTACATTTAAAAGCAATTTTTCATTTTCTTTTGTAAGTTGATCAGTTTTCCCCCTAATTAAGCAATGAGATAATAAAACATTTTCAACTGTATCATTAAATACCAGACTTCCATCATCCATCAAAATAATTCTATCCGCAATTTTCTCTATATCCGATGTTATATGTGAAGAAAACAACACCCCTACACCACTATCGGCCAAATCCTTTAACATATCAATAAGTTCACTACGTGCTATCGGATCTAACCCATTAGTCGGTTCATCCAAAATCAAAAGTTCTGCATGATGTGATAAGGCAAGTGCTATAGAAAATTTTGCTTTCATACCAGTAGAAAGCTTAGATATCTTCTGCTTTAGAGGCAATTTAAATATTTCAATTAAATTTTGGAAAATTTCCTCGTCCCACTTCGAATATCCTTTAGAATAAATTTTCTTCATTTGATTTAAACTAATTTCCTGATAAAAATAATCATCTACAAAAACAAATCCCATTCGATCTCTTATAAACCCCTCGTTTTGTGAAGATATTTTCTCACCATTAAAATAAATATCCCCTGCATCTCGAATGGTCAAACCCGCTAAAATTTTAATTGTAGTAGTTTTACCAGATCCATTGACTCCTACAACTCCTACGATAGACCCCTTATTTACCGAAAAAGAAATATCATTTAACGTAAATGTCTCATAATTTTTCATAAGACCGCTTACACGTAAAATTTCCTCTGCCACAATAAATCCCTCCTACAAATCTTTTTTCATATAAAACATTCTCGACATTAAAATGGAAATAATCATAGATAATATCGAAATTATAACACATATCCCAAAAACCAGCAGTGTATTGTGCATCTGTAGAAAATAATTTATTTCCTTATGAGTTTGAAAAGCCACCAAAAAAGCTATTCCAGATCCTAATGAAAAAAAGGACATTTTGACACATAAGCTGAATGGAACAACGAGCAACAAAAAAATCCACAATAAAAACAAATCCATTATAAAGTCAGCAAAATTAAAATTGAATGTATCAAAGTAAAGCATAACAAAAAAAATTAAATTGCACATAAAGCTCAACAGCAAAGTTATCCCAAACGCAAAATACCTTTCCTTGATTATATCCTGCCGGGTATACGACGCTGAAATAAGTAAATTCACACTGTGATTTTTGTTCTCCAGCAAATAATAAATCCAAAATACAAAAATAGTAAAAACTAATGTCAAATTAAAAATTATATCTACTGACAAAAGTTTCGCTCCAAACAACCTAATCCCTAATAAACTCAGTATACCGTACAACAACGAAACCACGATATTTTTTTTATGTACGATAAAATCCTTTTCCAATAAATCAAGGATATTTTTCATATGCTTCACCCCTTTACTTTATAAATCTCTTTTTTTATATATTTTTATCGAAATAAGAATCGACACCACAATAGCAACAATTGATAGAAATAAATAAATTATAGATGCAAAAGGCACATTTGATAAAAATTTTAAACCCCCACACATTTGTATAAGTATAACCAAGCACTGTATCAGAACTAAAATAAATATACTGTTTACATTACTAAAGAATCTAAATGTAAAAGGAAGGCCACAAGCAACTTGCAGGCAAATACAAAATATTACACAAGAAACATCTACTAGACTCCAACACATAAAATTAGCGTTACTTATTCCAAATGAAACATATCCTAACAAAAGTGGAAAAAGGGCCACACATAAAGTTGAAAACGCTCTAGAAATAATAATATCATTTCTAGTATATCTTGTCGTAGTTATAAGCGATATACATTTACATTTAATATCCAAAAACCATATAAGTACTAACAACATCATGCTTGAATCATAGCTTATCACAGAAAGCATCAATAAAACAAATGTCGGTTCTGAAGAGCTCGAGCTTACACAAAGACCAAATATGTTATTTAGAACAAATAACATAATCACTACTATTTTCGGCAAATAATAAATCTCATAAAACAATAACTTTCTATATTTTTTTATATTGGAAAGCATTTTAAACCACCTTACCTTTACTAATTCACATAAAGTTAATCGCACAACATAGTTTCTACATATACACATTAAATTCTACATTTATCTTAATATCCTATTTTCATGTTCAATTAGAATTTGTCAATTAATAATAAACTTTAATTCATGTCTACTCTCGAAGTAATCGTTCTTTATTTAACTCGTCTTTTTTGCCATTACATACCCCTACGTTATAAGAAAAAAATGCAGCCATTATTACTGATACAAACATATCAATTGCAAAAAGTGTTTTATATAAACTAGTATTGTCTTCATTAAAAAGTGGCATGTATACAACTATATTTAACAACGTAGTAAGTATAAAAAGTATAACTAAGTTTAATGAAAATCTAGAAATTCGCTTCAAATGTTCAATTCTAGAATCTATATCGGAAAAAATATCAAATGTCCCTGTTACTGATTTTTTTCGGAAGTAATGCCAATTTCCCAAAAGGCCAATAAATTCAGCTCCCGTTTCCTCCATAAAGGTTACATAAGCTTTCTCACGTTTATGCAGTTCCAATCGAATAGTATATTCTCCAGGTTCACTCCGCACAAAACAATACACTCCAAACCGGATTTTATCAAGCACCCAACCTTTGAGTGCCATTTCGTTTAGCCACTTTTCCTCCTTTTCAAAATTCCATAAAGCAAATGTCTTAATCACTGTCATTTTTCGTTTCATCCAAATCCTCCCCTAAAACCAATTTACCATTATTAACTAACTCCTCTAACCGAAAAACTTCACCTTTCAGCACACGAAGCCCTTCATTTGTTAGTTTGTAACCATTTCGGCGACTCCCATCTTCCTCCGGCAATGCTTCAATCCACCCCTTATTGTACAAATTGTTCAATGCTCCATACAGAGTGCCCGCTGCTAACCTAACTCTTCCTTTAGATAAATTTTCCGTCTGCCTCATAATTCCATATCCATGTCGTGGTACATAAAGCGATAACAAAATATAATAAACTGCTTCAGTTAATACGATGTGGTCATTCAAGATATCACCTCCTAAACACTAAATTCACATACATTAATCATAAAATCAAAAGTAACTCCGAACACTTTATGCCATACAAACATAAATCACTACAAATAAATGTCAATCATTATATTGTTTTGAACAAAAGCGTATCAATTTTGTCTAGCGTTTATTTTGTAATCAATAACACTAATGGCATAAAAAACATGGATTATTGAAAAATACGGCATACTTTGTCCAGCTTTGATACGCGAAATGCCAATTACTTTTTTTAGCAAATTTCCATGTTCTATATTTCCTCGTCATAACAAAACCTTCTATGATATTTAATTATATTGTACCATAAAAAATTCTTCTTTGCCACTATCCGTTTTTTTATGGATAAGTGTACAAGTGAAAATAGAGCAGAAATATAAGAAAAATTATAGACTTACATAATAAGATTGATAAACAAAGAAGTGAAATTAAGCAATTAAAAATGAAAAATGAATTAATGAGGGATTTTTCCAAGTTTGTTGAATGAAAGGCTGTGCGTAGTGAGATAACGAATAAAAAACCTGCATCACATGAATATATATTTCATGCGGTACAGGTTTTCGTATTACTTATGGTTAGATTAGCTTTTATGTACAGAGTTTTAAAAAATTGATAGTTATTCTTTAAATTGAATATATATTTTATTTCTTTTAATCTTTATGATTATTTACAAGAAGGGCATACAGGACATTCGAGAACAGGACTACATATGTTCTTTAAAACTTCCTCTGCAGCTGAATTTTTATTTTTTGCTAAAGCGAACATTTGATTGTATATAATGATCTTAGTGTAATAATTAAATTGACTATAAAGGAGTAGCATTTTTTGAGCATTTTTTTCTGTTGGATTACTTTCAATGTCGTACCAAACGTCTATGAGCTCTTTAAATAGGTTTGTTGAATCTGAATAATGAATGGTACTAATTAAGCAAGTTTTCCGCATCGCGCTTTTTAACTCATCAAATTCATGTATATCTTTTTTACTTTTTAGAACCAACGAAAAATAGTATATTAGATCAGCTGTTGGATAATTTAAAGTTTCTTCATAAAGTTTTTTTGCTAATTCAATGTTACTTGCCGATGGATTTGCCATTATTGACAGAATTATTTGTTGCGCCTTCTCGAGTTCTTTGCGAATAGCAGCACATATTTGAAAAGAACTTTTGGTTGAGGCTGTAGTTGCAGCAGGTTTACGATTTTTTACAATTGCTTTATGGCTTGCTTCTGGTGAAGAAGCTGTGATGGTTTTTAAAACAAGATTTGCACATGGGTTCCCTTGCTTTTGTAGAACAAGCATTTGATTATATATGATGGTTTTCTCAACAGTTTCAGCATGTGTATAAAAAGTTATCATATTATGAGCATTTTCTTCTGATGGGCTATTTTTTACTGCAAGTACAGTATCAATGAGATTTTTTAATGGATTTTTCATTTCTGATAATTTTGAATGGCCAAAGGCTCTTCTTAGATTACATTTTAAATCATCAAGTTCATGTGGTTTTTGATTATTTTTTATATCTATCAAATATTGATATAAAAGTTCAGCAATTGTTTGATCAGTAGCTTTGTTGTAAAGCTTTTTTGCTAATGTAATGTTACTTTTTGATGGATTTATCATCATTGATAAAATTGCTTGTACTGCCTCAAAAACTTTTTCTTGTTCAGTTCTATTCAATTGTGAAAGAGAACGAGGGAAAGGTAAATGGGCTGGATGGCGCACTGCAATGGTTGCTCCTCGAGTACCCGCCTTGCTAGGAGACATTGCCATAACAGTTGAAATTGTGGTGTTACCTGCAATTGTGAGTCCGAGCATTAAGGTTGCAATGAGTTTATTTTTTACTGTGTTTTTTGATTGTTTCATAAGATTAAATCCTCCTTGATAATTTTAAAAAAATAAATTTGTTTTGTATTTTTATTATGTTGTTGTATGTGTTTTGGTTGACCACTGATTATATTATATCAAAAAACAAGCAGAATGTCAAGGGGGTTATTCAAAAAAAATGATGTCAATTTTGAAATTATTAACAAATTTATCAAATTATCGTTGTTTTAAAATGATAATTAAATAGCATAAAAGGTGTAAATCACACAAAAAAATATTATAATTGAATAATATCAATCAAGATTTTGCTTGAAGATGCCCACAATAAATTTCGTTACAACAATTACAATGGGGTAATGCTGAATATGTAATCTACAGATCGATTTGAGTAATGAAATTCAGTCGGTTTCATAATACGTTCTTGACTAGGTTATAATCGTTAATTTTTCAGTTAAGTTGGCATGCGTTAAGTATTGGAATAAAAGCTTATTGTAGATTTTCCAGAGGGGATTTTTATTCGGAGTTGAGACAAAAGGTTCGTGTAAAATAAAATGTGTTTTGGAGATTTTGTTTGGATATTAGAAAATAGTGAAGATAAAGGAAGGTATAATGTATTTGAGCAGTTGATTTTATTAAATGATTTATAGAATCAAAGGTTATCTGATAATAAATGAGGCAAAATTTAGAACATAAGAGATGGTTGATTGATTAGGTTGTTTAAGTGAAAGGCTGTGCGTAGTGAGATAACGAATAAAAAACCTGCATCACATGAATATATAATTCATGCGGTACAGGTTTTTGGTATAGCTTGTTATTAAGTTATTGTGTGTGTAATTTTACAACAGTGTGAGTATTAGAAATTGCTTATTATTTCTTATCGTTTTTTTTGTATAGGCTAAATAGTGAAAATGGTTTGAGATTTATCAAAGTATGGAAAAATGCGTTTAATTCTAAGAAAACAACAGAATACATATTCTGTTGTAAAAAAGATGTCAAAGCTCATAAAATAATCAAAGAAAATATCCGAAAAAAATACTAACGCAAAAGAATTAAATCCAAAAATAAACACCTTTCCACGTGCACAATCGCACTTTTTTTAGATAAAGTGTTGTAAAACATTCTGATTTTTTTCACAAAATAACGAATTTTCGACTAAAACATATTTATTTGTCCCAACTTTGTTGACATTTGCAATCTTTTATAATACAATACATATAGGTAAAGAAATAAAACTTTAATCTATGCAATTAAGTGATTTGGATTACCGTTTTTTACAACAGAATATGTATTTCGTTGTAAATTAAAACTTTTTTTAAAATTTAGAAACTTGCTGTAATAATGGTCGACGTGACAGTTGCCAAATTTGGTAATTAAACAGTAAGTATCGCCTATAAGGCGAAAACAAAAGTATACATTGGACAAAAACGCGTTAATAATTACTTTAGTTGTATTAATAATGGTTTCGAATTTGTAGTTTAATGAAATAGGTGGTGATTATATTATGGGTGATGCTGTTATGGAAAAAGAAAAGGCAAGCCTACCTTCCACACATATATCTTCTAGCATCTCGATAAATGACTCCTTTGGGACCATCGCCAAATCTCTAGAGAAAAGCTGGTATTTTAGTTTGTTTACTAAAAATTCTAATGAAAGAAAAAATGTTATGGCTTTAGGCAAAGAAGCTGAGAAAAAGTATAATGATCCAGATAATAAGAACAATCGTGAATACTTGAAAGAGAATATCTACGAAAAAGCAATATCAAACTCGGACAAATATTTGAGTGATCATACTGCACCTAAGACTATGGCGGGGAAGAAAATTTGGAGGCAAATGCTCGAAGCTCGTAATGCGGCTAAACAGGAAAAAGCTATTGTTGAGAACAGTGTAATTCATGAAAATGAAGGTCTGACCATTAAAAATGTATTGTTTAATTCAACACAGTCATATACAGTAGATGATTTTGAGAATTTCAAAAAAAAACAAAATGCATATGAGGGTTATGAAGGAAATCATGGTGACAATATACATAGAAATGCTTATTTAATGTTAGCGAAAAAGGATTTTGAATCACTCAGTAAAAGTGAAAAGGTAGCAATGAACGCATATACTACTAATTCAGGGGATATTAATGATGCCTTGAGAAAAGGTGAATATGAAAGTGGAAAATGTGATGAAACTTTATTAAATAACATAACCCACATGAAGCATGCATTTGCTAAGCACAATTTACCCAGTGATATTACAACATATAGAGGCGTAAACGACGGGATGATAAAATACTGGCTTGGGTTAAAGGGAGTTGATAAAGATCAAGCAGGTGAGTTTTTAAATGCTAATGGAAGTATTAATCATGATAAGTTTTATCAGTTAAAAATATATGAAAAATTGAATGGTATAACTTTTCAGGATAAAGCCTTTGTTAGTACAACAACAAATAAACCTTTTGCTAAACGTTGGACTAACGAACTAGTTTATCATAAATTCGATGACTATAATGATGAGGTAGGTTCGCACATTATGGTGATGAACATTCCTAAAGGAACAAGGGCAATGTTTTCAGATACAATGTATACTCAAGGGAATAGGCCAAGGGGACAAGATGAGTTGACTTTAGATGCTGGGTATACATACACGATAAATGGCATTACCCCAATAAAAGCAGGGGTTTATGAATTTAATATAATGGTTCATGGTGACACTGAGATGGTAAATTTAGATGAAAAAAAATCTGTCGCTTATGGAAAAAGTAGTGAGAGCTTTATTGGTGAGTATTCTGATTTGTCTTCTATGTTAGAAATTATAATAGCTAGGATTCAATCTATTTTTATAGAAGAAAAAAGTGTACCTGAAACAGATAAAAAGAAAAAAATAGTGAATGGTCTTATTAATGCAATTCAAAAATTTAATGAACTATTGAATGGGAATGGCCTTGATGAAAATGGTAATCCTATTTGGTTAACACTAAGTTCTTATTTATCGATAATTAACGGGTATACCAAACAGTTAATCGATTTAAGTGATACTCAAGTTGGGATTAATCTTTTAAATCAGTGTATAAAAATTAGTGACGATGATGGGGTTGTAGCGAGAAGGATATCGTACTATGCAACAAAAAGCCAAAAATTAGAAAAACCACAAGCTGAACAAAACCCGCAAGTTGAACAAAATTCACAATCTAAAGAAAAACCGAAAAAAGTTAACGATGTGTTTTCTCCTCGGAAGATGTATAATACTGCACGAAATTTAGAGTTAAAACAGTATAATGAACGTTATTCCGATATTGTCTATAGTATGCTGAGTGAGATGTCTAAGAAAGAGAAAAAGGAAGGGCAGAAAATAACGTCAGGTGACGTTGTAAGCGAATATACTGGCGAAGCGTATGTAGAGTATAATGCTTTTAAGCGTGGTACACTAGAATTTATGTTAAAAGAAAAGTTGAAAGATCTTTCACTAGAAGAATTAAACGGTCATTTACAAAAAGAGCTAGGAGATGATTCACTAAAAGAGTTAGTCTCTAAGTTACCGGAAGAAAGAAGGAAACTTAAGTTATCTGCTCTGAATTCTGCACAAAATCTTTCTCAGAAGGATAAAGAGGATCTAGAAACTGAACTAAAAACAGCGCAGAAAATAGTATTAAACAAACTTATTGCTAAGTATAGGGATAGATCAGGGAAATTATCTGAGACTATAAGTCAATTTACTACTAAAACAGAAAATGTTTATTATCGTGGGATTAGAGATTGGAAGGTTTTAGAATATATGTTACCAATAGAGGAAGGAAAGAAATGGAGAGCTCTGATTAACCCGACTTCTCAGGTTGGTAATGGTTTAAAGCCAAATGTTCAACCTAGTACAGTTAGCAAACCTATTTCTCAATATATTTGTATAGATGACGTTGCTGAACGGGATAGTGCCAATCCTGATGGGCCTGCTTATCTGGATATTATAAAAGGTAGCACTCATAAGGATGAAGTAAAGTCCAACAGTAAATACGATGCACTATGTAGTTTTTGGCAAAATCAGATATTGACGGAAAAAGGATTTTTGAGTGTGTCGAATTATAAAAAAGTAGCACTGGACTTTGCTAACCGCGGGAATCAAGGAGAAAGAGTACTTTTAAAAATTACAATACCACCTGGAGTATCTGCGTTACCTATAATGAAACATTCAAATGTTAGTGGTGAGGAAGAATTATTATTAAAAGATGGTACTCAATTTGAGGTGTCATCAGCACATATGAGTTCTGATGATAATGTATTAGTGTTAGAGGTTAAAGTAATTGCAAGTAGTTAAAAAAAGAATTCAACTAAAATTTATAAATAGGAGGTGGGTTTATGGAAACATATAACAGATTTGTTTATACTGAGGATAATTTACCTATAGCATCATCCAAAACAAATGATGAGTTAGAGTGTAAAAATTGTAGATTTGTTGATAATTCAAAAACGATAGAATGTGAAAAATATTTTTTGAAACCAGATTGTGTTCTGAATAACACAGGGCCTTGTCCTAAATTTTCGCAAGCATGAAAATAAAATGTAAGTAATTTTGCAACACGTATAACGGGGATTTTAGACCTAAAAAATAAACTTCCCGAAAAAACTGTTTTATGAACGGGAAGTTTATTTTTATAATAATTATAGGTGAATTTTTACTTAGCTTCTATGATTTTTACTTTATCAAGTGTTATACTACCTTGACCTGAAACAATGTCCTTAATGACAATAGCTGATTCTGCTTGAAGTTTACCAGGAGCAACAATTACACTACATTCGTCGTTATTTATGAATACAAGACACTTATCAAATCCTTTTGCTTTAAGTAGGTTTTCTATGTTAGATTCTTGTTGTATATTTTTGGCGATACCAGCAGCTTGTTTAATTGCTTCTTGCTTAGCGTTTTCATCAGAATTTACGTCTGAAAGTACGCCTTTTACCATTTCGGTTATTTCATCACGGGACTTTTGGCGACTAACTTTTGCCTTAGAGAAATATTCATCGGCATTTTGAGGTTTTTCCTCTCCTGATTTTGCGTCCTGAGGCTGCTCCTCTACTTGTTTGTTTACATATTGTGCTTCTCCGAGTTCTTTTCCTTTTGATATACCGATAGTTTCTAAAAAGTTTGGATTAGAAGAAAATTGCCAGTTAAGATATACCGCAGCACCGAGTGCTACCACTAATGAAGCTAAAATAATTTGACGTTTCCCGAAAGACATATGGGTTCCTCCTCGAATTTTAATTTTACTTTGTAACAAATACACGATTAGATGAGATATTTAGTGCCGTAGTTACGACGCTTATAATTTTTTCTTGTGTAGCGGGATCATTTCCACCATCACATACGATTACCACTCCTTTTATTTTAGGTTCTATTTGTGTTATAGGCAAGGCTTTTTCGGCTCCGTGAGAATCTTTGACAGTTATGTACTTAAGTTCACTATCATTTGAAGATTTCTTTTTACGCAGTTTATCGTCATCGCGGTCTTCAGTATCTTGAATGTTTTGTTTATGTTCGGTTGCGTATACTTTTTCCGCATCGCTCTCAACTGTTACAAGCACCTTTGCTTTTCCGCATCCTCTTATTTCAGAGACGAGGTTTTGCAAAGAGCTCTCAATGGAAGTTCGGTATTCTTCAGTTGATATGTCATTTAGCGGTATGACTTCGGACTTTTCTCGTGGTTTAGGGGAAAAACTTGAAATTGCGATAAGTGCGATACCGATAAAGCCTGTAATAATGATGATTTTTTTTAATTTTTCACTTTGTTTTGGATCTTTAGAGAAGTTTTTAACTTTTGATATTGTACTTTTAAAAAAAGATGAATTCTTAGACATTTTTATGATTCCTTTCACTAAGTTATTCTTCTAACACTGTTGTTTTTAATCCAAGTTTTTTTTCGAGCAGAGATTTTATTTCGAAACTGGAGTTACCAGGATTAGTAACGTAAACATGAATAGTGATATCTGGGTGATTTTCATCGTGATTATCCGCTAGAACACAAACCCTTTTAAATGAGAGATCTTTTTCATTAAGTTCACTTTCAACTAGTGTTTTTATATTTTCCTTTATTAGGGTTTCAGATTGTTCGGATACTTTTTTATTCAACTCTCGATTGGTGTAGTCATCGTGATTTTTTTGAATACACGTTGGAATATGAGCTACAGTAGAAAAAATTGGGTTTATAGCGGTGCAGATTAAAAATACTGATAGAACTGTTTTTATAGTTTTATCGAGTTTTGAATTTGGTATCATGAGTTCAGTGATAGTGCCAATTATGGCAGCAAATATTACAATAATTACTTGGTTTTTTATACTGTCCATACTTAAATTTCCTTTTTGTTTTCTTTTATATATTTTATGGACAAATCTTTTGAAATAGAACTTAATTTAAAAAATATAACTGAAATGTTTCTATGTAAGGATTTTTAGACTTAATTAGCACCTTGTGCTATTAAATTTTATAAATTTCGAAAAAAAACTAAAAAATATTGTATGGAGAAAAATGTTGACTATTTTAGAAAAATGACTTATAATAAATTAGTAAAAAAGTTTAGTCTGGGTGGTGGTTTTATAATGTATACTAAGAAAAAAATCACGCATCAAAGATACAAAGAAGGAAATTCACAAATTTACTCAGCGGCGCTTGCAAATGAAAAAATATCTAAATATATAGGTGTTCCGAAAACTAGATCCCCGACTAATTTAACGTATAAAAAGGAAACTGATGTAAAAAGTATGGATTCTATAAAATCCTCTGCAAATGAAAAAGACAGTTCATTACGTAAAGTTGGCGAAATTTCTTCAGAAACGGGGAAGGTGGAGGTTGGTTTTGATACTAAGACTAAAAAGTTTAGGATGTTTTTTTCGAAAAAACGTGAGTTTAATGATCAAAACAAGCATGTGTATGAGAATAGACCGACGTATCATAGAGGACATTGGGATGATAAGTTTTACTCTAATTCAAATAGCTTTACTAAAGCTGCTGTTAGCTTTGAAGGAGGGCAAGATGAGAATTATTTGAAGATATTTCAGCAATTTGATAAGCTTCATGATGAAAAAGGGAAAACTAAAGTAAATGCGGCACTTCCGTTTTATGATACTTCGTATGAGAAAGAAGAAAGTTCAAGACTTGCTGATTTACAGAAACAAAGCAATGATAAATCAAATATTCAAGGTGCAATAGGTTTTTTTGATTATTTGAAAAGTCAGAAGGGAATGAAAAAGTTAGAATTTAGCAAAATCTTAACGAAGGTTTTTGAGGATATTAAAGAGGCCGATAAACTTGGTGAAAATGATAAGGCATACGTGTGGAATTTTGAAAAAACACTTAGTATGCTATCTCAATTTAAAAAAATAGATATTAGCAAACTTCCAGAGGTACTGAGGAAATATACAAATCTTATATCATGGTTAGAATCTTTCAAGAATGTGGCAGATCAAGCTGAGGGTTTTGGGGATGGCAATGGTGACGAATGGTTTTTATATGTGAAGAAACTTTGGGAGTTTTTTGATTTATTAACGTGGGGTGATGTTGATGCAAATGCTCTAGATAACCTTTTAAATTTGGATTTTTGGAGTGAGAGCGAAAAAGCTTTTATGAAGTCACTTGTAATGAAGGTGAATGTTGAACAAAGTAGCAAAAACTTAAAGACAAGTGATGAGGTTGTTACGTGGTATGCGTTAAAAATGAAAATGATACTAGAATCCATAAAAGAGAATAACATAACTGATGACGAGCTGAAACGTATAATTGATATGCTGGACGCTTCTGAAAAAAATAATAGTATTGCAGCGATGCTTAGGCTTATCAGAAGTATAGATGTGATTTCGATACCACGAGAAAAAGTCGACCAATATGTAACTTATGCAAGCGAAGTTGTGTCATTGCTTGACAAAACTAGAGCTATAGATGAAAAAACCATTAATTTAGATCAGGCTATCAAGGATGCTTTTAAGATAGGGAACAAAGAAGTCTTAGAAGTCCTGAAAAGTTTCAAAATGATAGTGGAATCTATGAAAGTGGTTGGTAAAAAATGAGGGAGGGTTTGAGCTTAATAAGTAATTTTATTTATGATGTTCTTACTTACCTTAGATTGGAGGGGGATAATAACCTTTTTGATATTAAAATGGACTGATTAGGTGAATAAAAAATGTTTTTACGAAAGGGGTTGAGGGGTTCTTGCTACGGGTTAGTGAAGAACCGAGAATTATGGCAGAATATTTTACTCCGGGTGTTTATGTTGAAGAATTTGACACTCCAGTTACACCATCAATAAATGGCGTTGCAACAAATATTACAGGTTTTATAGGTGTCGCAGAAAAGGGTCCGATAAAAGGTGCCCCGGTACCAGTAAAGAACTTTGCTGATTTTAGAAAAAAATTTGGTGGATATTTGCAAAATAGCGATTTTGGCGAGTATAGGTATTTAGCGTACTCAGTATTTCAATATTTCGCCAATGGTGGTACACGTGCATTTGTGATGAGAGTTGCGCCAAAAGATGCAGAAACGGCAAAACTTGACGGTGAAAACGAGTCAGCTACTATTTCTGCAACAAGCCCTGGCGAGTGGGGAAATGCTATAGCCATTAAGTTTGTACCAACTAGTCAATTTAAGATGCAGTTACTTGAAGATAAGGGTGAGGGCACATATCGTACGAAAGATCCTTCAGACTTTTTACCGGGTGATGTTGTTGTAACATCTGGGCTGGATGACGTTGAGTATAACGTAGTAAAATCAATCGAAGGTAAAAATATTACTTTTGTGAAACCTTTTGAAGGCAGTGTAGTGGATGATGGTTTAGTCGCAAAAGTTGTTGTGAGATCATGTGAAATGAATGTTTTTGTTACTGATGGCGAAAGTGAAGAAAAATATGAAAATTGTACTCTTAACATTAGTTCACCAAGTTTTATTGACAAGAAAATGTCAGCATCAGAAATCGTTAATATAAATGTGTCTCCAAGTGATGAGGCAATGGCACCAGTTGATGTAATTAAGAAGATATTTGGTGTAGACTCAGACGATGTACGTTTAGTCTTAAAGGGAGGTTCCAATGGGACTAAAGGTGAAATTGATGAGGAGTTGTTTATCGGAAAGGACAATGGCCCAGGTGAACGTACAGGAATTCAGGCATTTTTAGACAATGATGAGGTAAGTTTGATGGCCATACCAGGTATCACAAACGATAACATTCAAGCAGAACTTGTAAAACAATGTGAGACACTTGGAAGTAGGTTTGCAGTTCTTGATATACCGATGAATTTGAAGTCCCCGAAAGACCTTCTTCAACAGAGAGAAAAATTCGATAGTGATTATTGTGCACTGTATCATCCGTGGTTGAAAGTATATGATCCGTTAGATAAAAAAGATTTCTTTTTACCACCATCCGGACCAGTGCTCGGTATATATTCACGTACTGACAATGCGCGTGGTGTACATAAAGCTCCAGCAAATGAAACGGTTACAAATTGCACAGGATTATCTGTTGAGTATGGAAAAGACGAACAGGACAAGCTTAATCCACATGGGGTTAACTTAATTCGTAAGTTCCCGGGGCAAGGGATTCGTGTATGGGGAGCACGTACGGCTTCATCTAAAGCGTTGTGGAAATATATCAACGTAAGAAGACTCTTTATTTACATTGAGGAGTCTATCAAAGCGAATACAAATTGGGTTGTATTTGAACCAAATGAACCTGGACTTTGGGGAAGAGTGAATGATATGATATCTACTTTCCTAACTGGGTTATGGCAAAGAGGTGCCCTTGCAGGCGGGAGCCCAGAGGAAGCCTTTTATGTAAATATTGGTCCTGATACGATGACGCAGCAAGACATAGATGAGGGAAGGCTCATATGTGTTATCGGGGTTGCACCGGTTAAACCTGCTGAATTTGTAATCTTTAGAATTACTCAAAAAACAGGTGATGGTGAGTAATAGAAAGGAGTTGAATTAAAATGAGTGCATACAGTGCAGTTTATAGAAATTTTAGGTTTAAAGTGTCACTAGAAAATATAGATAACAATCTTTTAGCAGAGGCACACTTCAGTGAAGTATCAGGGATTGATGCGACATATGATGTTATAGAATATCGTGATGGAGATGATGCTTTAGCTACCCCTGAAAAATATTCAGGACTTATTAAATATTCTAATATTACTTTGTCGAGAGGGATGACAGAGAATTTAGATTTTTATAAGTGGATTATGACAGCATCTGGAGATGCGCTGGCATCAGGAGTAGCTCTTGGTACATTTAAAGGAAGTAATTTACAAAAAACAGGATCTAACGGATCAACTTGTACGATGACTATACAGTTGTTAGATGATCAGGGAGCATCCACGGTTGCCTCATGGAATTTCCGCCATGTATGGCCAGTGAAGTACACTGGACCTGACTTTAAAGGTACAGGCTCTGAAATTGCTCTTGAAAAGTTGGAAGTAGCACATAGAGGGTTTACTTTAACTCAAGGTGCATAAAAACTTATCATAACTTGGTGGGGTTATCCCACCAAGTGGGATGGATAGTTATTAGGAAAAAGTTATTGGTATGGGATTATTTTTTCGTGGTAACTTGATGTAGTTAAATTATGCGCTATGATATGTGCATTTTAATTTATAAATTTTTTATGAAAGCGAGGAAGGGAACATACTTTAAGGTGTTGTTCCGAAAATATGTCTTTTCAAACGGAAATTGAATTTAAATTACCAAAGGGTTATGTAGACGAAAATGGGGAAGTGCATAAAGAAGGTGTAATGCGTCTTGCTACAGCAGCAGATGAGATTGTGCCGCTTAAGGATCCACGTGTACAACAAAATCCAGGATATTTGAGTATAATTTTGCTTTCACGTGTTATTACCAAACTTGGTACACTGGAAAAAATAGATGTTAATATTATAGAAAACTTATTTACAGCAGATCTTGCGTATTTGCAGACATTGTATCAATCGATAAATGCAATTGAACCAATTAAAATTAAAGTTGAGTGTCCTCACTGTAAGAAAAGTATTATTACGGAGGTACCTTTCTTGGGGGAATAGGTAAAAGCTATTCCCTTAATACGTTGTATGAGGAAATAGCTTTTTTGGCGTATTATCTTCATTGGTCACGGGAGGAGATAATGTTGCTTGAACATAAGGAACGTGCGAGATATTGTGAAGAGGTTTCAAAAATAAATAAAAAAATGAATGGCGATGAAAATAAGAAAAATATGTTTGATCCGTCAAACTTTATGTGAGAAGTATTGGCTTTGGGGTGGTGCGTATGGCAAACGAAGAAAATAAACATGATGAGTATAATGAAAATCAGATTAATGAGAGTCCTTCGTTGGAGGAAAATCAAGAACAAAGTTGTAGTCATGATTTGTGTGTTTGGGAAACAATAGTTCAGCCTACTTGCGATTCCAATGGGCAAGAGCAACGCCGATGTATTAATTGTGGGGAACTGTTTGGTGACATAAGGTCAGTTGACGCTCTAGGGCATAGATATGTGTGGAAAATGATTACTCCACCCACTTGTGATGAATCCGGAACTGAACAAAGGCAATGTGTTCGTTGTGGTAAAGTGGATACAAATGTAGAACAACCTACTAGAGAAGTAAAACCGACTGGTCATATACCAGGTACATGGGAGATTATTAGAGAGGAAACCTGCGAGGAAGATGGCGAAAAACGTACCCATTGTAAAACGTGTGGTGTGACGTTGAAGGAGGCAATAAAAGCTAAACACAAACCGGAAGATATGTGGAGAATTATTGTGAAGCCTACTACGACAAGCAAGGGAAAAAGAGCTAAACTATGCAAAGTATGTGGAAAGCACATTGAGGAAGCAGATATAGATATGCTGCCACAAAAATCCGATTCAACTAAAGCTAGTGTTGTAAAATCAAATCGGGTGTATGCGTCTCATAATTTTATAGTTGAGTTTCACATCGATGGAATTGATCAACCGTATAAATGCTCTTTTTGTGAAATAAGTGGTTTTGAAAGGTCTATTGAAGTGATAGAGTGGCGAACTGGATTGGATAAAGGTTTGGGGAAAAGAAAGTATTTTGGAACAACACATGGGCACCCACTTACTTTTTCAAAAGGTGTTACTCATAATAAGGATTTGCTAGAATGGATGTATTATTGGCTTAGTGATGATATGTATACCATTGAAGGTAAAAACGTTCCGTTTAAAGTTGCAAGCAAGGTTCATATATCGTTAGTGGGAAATAGTCATAGCGATGTTGTTAGACAATGGACGTTAACTAATGCTTGGCCTATTAAAATTAGCGGTCCAGAACTAAATTCGATGAGCAATAGTATAGCACTGGAACGTTTAGATTTGATATATGGTAGCATAAGTGTAGATATACCTGCATCATCGTACAAGTCAAACCCATTTATAAAATACGTAGAAAAAAATGAAATAGCGTTTTAATTAATTTTTAATTTGCTTTATTCAAGAGGTGAGTTATATGGCCGTACCTAAAAGTAGTGAAAGTGCAGCAATGCGATGGTCAGGCGTAAAAGAAACACTTGATAGTTTAGAACCAGTTATTTCGTGTAGATTTATAGTTACCTTCTCAAACAAATTCTCAGGGAATGCGGAGTATACGTTTGCTTTTTCCAAAATATCTGGGATAGGGTATAAATCAAACGTTCGATATATAAATGAAGGTGGCCGAAATAATTCACCAATTATGCTTAGATGTCCGGTTACGGAGGGGCACCACCTTACTTTTGAAAGAGGTCTTCAAATTTATACATCGAACACTGGCAAATCTTTGATTGGGGCCAATAGCAGGCAAGTTCTTTTTGCAAGACATAGTCAAGGAGAAATTAAAGTGATAGATGTAAAAAAAGAATTAAAAGCTGTATATAGATTTACATCTCAGGGGATTATTAACTGGGAGGTTAGTACTCTCGATGCGATGAGTAATCAACCCATTATAGAAACATTTACTATTTCACATACGGGACTGCAAAATGTTGCACTTAAAATATAAAATATGAAGTAGAGAGGATTATGACAATGAGAACGCTTAAAGATTTCAAGACAATTATTAATTTAGGCTATAAGGGTTTTACTATTAAAACTGTGTCAATTTGCGAAAATCTTTGGGCGAAACAAAATGAGGTGTTTTGCAGGCGTTTTTTTAAAGAACCCGAATGTATGTACGGGATTAGCTATCACTCTAATTTTGTGTATCTAAATAATTCATCAAGTGGTTCAATGGAATATATGGATTTACTTTTCCAGCTAATGGGAGAGTTACAAGCAATAAAGTCATCCTCTGGACATTCCATCGTTAATCAGAACTTTATTACTCAGAATATATTAAATCAACTGAATAACAATCTGAATCTAGTTCAAAATGATTACGTTAAAAATAAGATACAATCAGTTACTAATAAAATTGTTGATGGAAAATTAAATAATGAGCAATATAGTGTTTTGATAAGGGAATTAAAAAAAAAGTTAATTGAAGAAAAAACAGATGTTTTTGTGAAAAAAGAGTTACAGGAAAAGAGTAACTTGAAAATATTTTTTTCAGGAATAAAAAAATTAAATATTTCTCCCAAAAAAGATGGGTTTAAAGGACCAAAGATTGTTGTTTCACAAAAATTTGATAAGACTTTGAAAAAGGAACGTCAGTGGATAAACGTTGACGAAGCGCAAAATGTAAGGAATGTTGAATTAAATTATCAAAATTTCAAATATCCTCAGGCTGTGGTGTTAAGTAAAAGAGAAGAGATACAAGAGAGTCTTACAAGAAAATATATAAGAAATTTTTCTGAAAAAATAATAGAAAAAAGTGTTGTTGCAGAGAAAAAGTTGACGGATAGCATAGAGTTAAGGTATTACAGTGTTTCGCCAAAACTAGTGAACATTTTGAAACGCGATGGTGCTGATACAGAACGTTTCGAAAAAGTGAGAAATTTGTTAATTCGAGAGGAAAGGCGCAAAACTGAAATAAGCAATAAAAAATATCGATTCGAAGAAAAAAACGGTCCTAGGTATGATGGTAGAAGTTTAAGAAAAGATTATCAAAGAGAATCAGAAAAGGCCGTAGGTGAAAAAATTTCATCAAGTGACACGAAGCGAGACTTTTTACAAAAACCTAAAGAAACGATATATGTAAAGAGTAAAGAGTATTTTTCTACTGATCACGATATCAAACCGCTTGAAGTAGTAATTGGAAAAAAAGTAAATTTATTCCCTAGTGGTGTACAAGTTGAAGGTTGGGATTATTTTATAGATTCTGATGAGAGGACGATAGGAAAGTACATAGAAAGCTTTTCTGAAAAAATAATAGAAAAAAGTGTTGTTGCAGAGAAAAAGTTGACGGATAGCATAGAGTTAAGGTATTACAGTGTTTCGCCAAAACTAGTGAACATTTTGAAACGCGATGGTGCTGATACAGAACGTTTCGAAAAAGTGAGAAATTTGTTAATTCGAGAGGAAAGGCGCAAAACTGAAATAAGCAATAAAAAATATCTCTTT
>CATZCM010000003.1 GCA_958417225.1 uncultured Eubacteriales bacterium
GATTTGAAAAAAAACACTCTAACATGCTCATGTTCATCGTTTTTCCAAATCTGCGCGGTCTTGTGATTATAGTAACATCATCGGCATTTTCCCACCACTCCTTGATAAACGGCGTTTTATCAACGTAAAAACATTTTCTGTTGCGAAGCTTTTCAAAATCCTGAATTCCTATACCAACCACTGGGTTCATATTCTTCCTCCTCGTGCAATAAATAAATGATTATAAAATCACTTAATTAAAACAAAAAATTTTTTTCATCAAACGATAGAATATTTTAGTTAAACCTTGACCTGTTTTCCCCGGAAAGTTCATCCAGAAGCACACAATTCCAAATCTCAGTTGATGATAAAGTGATATATCCTTGTCTTGAATATACCTCCACAATTTTTCACGCTTGTGCCACACGTGCTTGTCCTGACTTAACATCGGAATTGTTGATGAGGTTACAGCAATTAGTTCCAGATAATTAAACAACAATCGCCTAAGTTTTTTTTCTTTATATGCCGGCATTTTTTTAAATTCTATATACAAATCAACTAAAACCTTATTTACAAAGATCTGTTGATCAATTCGAGAAATCATTACATTTTCATTTACGGACTGATCGGATCTTCCAATATAATATTTATAAAGCACTCCGTTCAAGTAATACAATTTTTTCGCGTACATCAGTGGTTTAAATACAAATATATTATCCACATAAAACTTATGTTCTGGTAATTCGAGCTCACAATCCAAAAGTAAATTTCTACGAAATAAAACAGCGTGCATCATAATATACTTCCATTTCACAATAGTTTTAACTTCGTCCCAGGTAAAAATTTTATTTTCCGGAAACATTCCACTATAATCCATCACTTTTTTATTATTCACATTTTGTTTATCGTACAAAAAATTGCAAACAAACACATCAACTTGTTTATCGCTACTAATCATATCTTCTAAAGTATCAAGCACTTTCAGCAAAACTTCCCCATCAACGCTATCATCGCTATCCACTACTTTAAAATAATATCCGATTGCATTTTTAATACCCGCATTTACTGCACCACCATGCCCTTTATTTTCCTGTTTTATATACTTAATTATGTTCGGATATTTTTCCTGGTACTTACACGCTATATCGTGTGTACCGTCACTTGAACCATCGTTGACCACAATAATTTCAACCCGATCTCCACCTATTAACAACGATTCTATGCACTTACCCATGTACTCAGCTGAATTATAACACGGAACCACTACACTTAAAATTTTTCCACGACTTTGGTTTAACATAAAAAAACACATCCTTAACCATATCATTCATAAATTTATACACGCACAATAATCCCCAAATCACTCAACTACAAGTTATTATTGCCACCACTCACACAATATTTTATACCCTTATACTTAATATATGAATTATCAAAATCATAGAAAAGCACATCATGATGTGCAATACGCTTATTTTCCGGAGGTAACTCCATATAATCACCGAAAGCGATACGCAAATATCTATCATACCCCACTGGAACTGGCATTTTATACCCTTCAAAACTTTTATACACAGCACTTTCAAAAATTTTTTTTGGATATTTATTTTTCATATACCCAGGACCAGCACACAATTCCGTAATACTATCACAATCTTTTATTTTATACATACTCATCTTTTTTTCAGCTAATTTCCAAATTTTAAATCTCATTTTTTTACTTGGAACCATCCACAAAAGAAATTTACCTATCCACGTAACCAACTTACCGTGATTTTGTGGAATCATCTGTGCCAAGTACAATGAGTAAATGAGAGCCCAAAACACCTGTTTTCTTCTTGCGAATTTTGAGTTTGGATATCCATCCAACGGAAAAACATCCATTGACACTCCATGGGGAATATCTAAATTAACCTGATGTGGTTTAACAAGTGTTGTGTTATTGTTCACTATCGTAGTAAAGATTTGCGATATTGAATTTGAGTCTTTCGCACGCACAAGAGAAAAATATTCAGTAGCCGCATATTTCGGCCAAAGTTCGCACAATTTTTCATAATCATCACGCGGCATAAATATATCTATATCATCATCCCACGGTATAAAACCCTTATGACGCAAAGCCCCTATGCAGCATCCTCCACAAAAATAAAATAATAAACCATGTTCATCGCAAAATGTTTTAAAATAAATTAATGTTTCTAACCCTTTTTGGTGCATTCCCTTTAAAAATTCATCATTTTCTAAATTCATACTTTGACTCCCTTTATTTTAATCGCATCAGTATTACAACCACTTTAGATACAAAACCAATAGAATCAACAACACTATATCTATTTGATTGTAACCTTGCCGCTATCTACCGGCCACTTTCGTCCTGCAAATTTGAACATTCCTACCCAAAACCCCAAACCATATGACACATGCAAAATAAAGTGAACATACATCAATTTAATTCGCTGCATCAGTGATGACACATACTTATTTTTAAAAGAAAAATATGCATCCAACAATCCATATAGTACCAATACAGATAAAAATGTCCACATCACCACATTTGAAAAAAGTGACCCTAATCCAAACACCAACAAAAACATTACAAATAACATTGGAACCATATGCGTTAAGCGCAACATTGTTCTATGCTTTTTTATAACTGCTATTTTCCAAACACCGTACTCAAAATATTGTTTAAATAAATTCCAATAACGATCCCGTGGATAATATTTACTTTTTATTTTAGGGCTTATATAGATTTTCCCTCCGGAAGACGCTATTCGAAAATTCAAATCCTCATCTTCACTACGTGGCAAATTTTCATCATAAAGACCAATATCAATCAAGGTTTGCCTTTTAAAGGCGCCCCATGAAACCGTATCTGCATATCCTTCGTATCCATCAATATAATGTGTACCTCCACCCAATGCAAATGGAGAATGATACGCAGCAGCAATCACTTTTTGCGTCTCAGTTTTCCCGGCTGCAAAAGTAGGACCTCCAACGTTATCTGCATCTGTCTGCTTCAAACACGCTAAACATTGAGACACATAATCTCTCGCATACTCCGCATGTGCATCCATTCGAACTATATACTTACCACGTGCATTTCTTACACCTATATTCAATGCATACTGTACTTTTTTCTGAGGATTTGACAAAAGTCTAATAAAACTATACTTTTTTTGTAAATTCTTAATAATATCAATCGTACCATCAATTGAACACCCATCCACTAAAATTAGTTCCATCTCATTTTTTGGGAAATCCTGCTCAACAACTGATTTAATACAATCCCTAATATATTTTTCCTCATTCAAAATTGGGATTATCACTGACACTTCCATTAATCATTTCCCCTTTTTATATTATTCCTAAAATTACCCTTATGCAATTAAAATTGGTAATAAACATACGCTGCCGTAAAAAAGCACTCCAACTACCACTTAATTATAACTCTCCTAATTATCAAATACAATAAAATCGTAGCCATTATAAAATGTTATTGCAAAAGTTTTTTACTCATTTCCCCAAAAAAAGAAAACGCACAAATTAAAGTTTCTTTGCTTGTTTTTCGCCCAAAACAGTAGGAAGGATTTCGAGAAGAGCATTGGACGATATATTTGTAGGCAGACCTAAATCACTCAACAATTCTTCACGTTTCTTTTTACTGTCACTTCTTCCCGAAAGGCCCATGCGATATAAGTCCAGCTTGGTAAACCTAACCCTCTCAACCAACGGTAAACTATCAATATCAGCACCCGCATTAACGATTGCTCTCATGATAACATCTTTGCTCATACCTTCCACACCAAGCAATCCTTCCTTTGACGAATGCAATTTACGTTTTTCCTTCCCGTGTATTTCTGGAACAAATGCATGTTTCACGACACCATCCGTAATACACCCCTTCAAGTAATTTCGTATTACAAGCCCAGCTGAATCACTATCCGTCAAAATAATCACTCCGACACTTTTAGCTAAATTTCGGATCAAATTCAATTTTCGGTCATTAGTAAATATCCCAAAACCCTCAGTTGACACGATAATCGTATCAAAAAAAGACGCAAGTTTAGCTTTATCATATCTACCTTCCACAACAATTGCTTCTTTCAACTTAATCATAAACGACTCCTTCAAGCACACTTAACAAACTATCTCATTCAATAACATCCTGCACACGTTTTTTCACAAACAAATACTCCAACACAAAAGTCTCCAATATAATCATCACTATACACTGAATCACCCTGCCAGGTAAAAAAAGTACAAATCCCTTCCCCGTAGCGATACTTATCCAAAATGTATTCAAAAGTAAACTAAACGGTATTTGGGTACACACGGCAGAAAGAACTATACGTTTCAAACTCTGGGTATTGTGTAAGAATACTCCATAAACAAGACCCATCATAAATGCAGTCAATGTAAACCCAGGGAAATACGCACCCCTAGTTCCAAACAACACTGCACCTAACAAATCAGAAATTCCCGCAACAATAGCCGAATCCAAAGCACCATATTTAACTGCAGCAAACGCAACAGCAACAAACGCAAATCTAACTGATACAACACCAAATCGCAAAATAAAAAATCTCGCAAATATCACATCAATTGCAACAAGTAGCGCCATGCACACTAATTTTTTCACATCGCACTTTTTATTCAAAAACATTCCTCCAAGAAAAGTTAAGAAACACTTCATCCGCATTGCAGCGCCCTCTTCTCATGGAAGAAGGCGCACAACAAATACATTTTCTAACTTTCATCTTAATTACTTCAAAAGAGGAAGAAACACAAGAGCAACAATAGTCATCAACTTAATCAAAATATTAATAGACGGCCCCGAAGTATCCTTAAAGGGATCACCAACTGTATCTCCCACTACTGCAGCCTTATGTGGATCCGAACCTTTCAATTCATCTCCAGACTCCTCAATATGTTTTTTGGCATTATCCCATGCTCCACCGGAATTTGACATCATAATCGCAAGCAACACACCACTAGACAAAGCTCCAGCCAACATACCTCCAAGTGCTTCAACTCCTAGTGTAACCCCAATAACCACGGGAGATACTACAGCCAACAAAGCTGGCAAAATCATCTCACGCAAAGCAGCTCCTGTAGAAATATCGACACATTTAGCATAATCGGGTGTTTCTTTTCCCTGCATAATTCCTGGTCGAGATTTAAACTGTCTTCTCACTTCCTCAATCATCTTAAATGCAGCTTTTCCCACAGATTTCATCGTAAGAGCAGAAAATAAAAACGGCAACATTGCTCCAATTAAAAGACCAGACACTACAAACGGGTTAAGTAAATCCATCGTCTGCAATCCAGCAATTTTCGAGTATGATACAAAAAGTGCAAGTGATGTAAGAGCAGCCGAACCTATTGCAAAACCTTTCCCAACAGCAGCCGTAGTATTTCCAACAGAATCAAGCCTATCCGTTATATCACGTACCTCTTTTGGTAAATTCGACATTTGTGCAATACCACCAGCATTATCTGATATTGGGCCATACGCATCAACCGCTATAGTCATACCTGTAGTACTGAGCATACCAACAGCTGCAAGTGCAATACCATACAATCCAAATGTACAATACGCAGCAATAATGCCAACTGCAATTAATAAAATAGGCCAAACGGTAGATTCCATTCCAAGTGCAAACCCATCGATAATACACGTAGCAGGACCAGTATCACATTTCTTAGACAACTTTTTCACTGGATTAAATCCACTAGATGTATAGACCTCTGTAAGCGTCCCAATCACAATTCCGATCACAATCCCAATAGCAACAGCTAAAAAGGCGTGTATTGTTCCTCCGAACATCGCGCGACTTAAGAAGAACGAAGTTATCAAACAAATTCCACCACTAACGTATGTACCTAAATTTAAAGATTTATCTGGAGCCATTTTAGGTGACAAGCCAACTAAGAATATAGCTATAATTGAAGAAATTATCCCAATCCCAGACAAAATGAGTGGAAATAGACATCCATTAACCGAATCTACTGAATCAATCGACACTGCCAATGCAAGTGCAGATACTATAGCACCCACATACGACTCAAATAAATCCGAACCCATTCCTGCAACATCGCCAACATTATCGCCAACATTATCCGCAATAACAGCAGGATTTCTAGGATCGTCTTCCGGTATTCCAACTTCCACCTTTCCAACTAAATCTGCACCAACATCAGCAGCCTTAGTATATATTCCACCTCCAACTCTTCCAAAAAGCGCAATTGACGAAGCACCCAAACTAAATCCTGTAAGAAGTTCGGCATTTTTGACCCCTATTATCATAAAAAGTCCACCAACTCCAAGTAATCCAAGCCCCACAACAGAAAGACCCATCACAGCCCCTCCACGAAAAGCAATTTTCAAAGACTTGTTCATACCAAATTTCATAGCAGCCGCAGCTGTACGAACATTGGCACGTGTAGCCGTCATCATCCCTACATACCCCGCCAATATGGAAAACAGCGATCCAAGTAAAAACATGCACGCTGTAGGAAGTCCCAATCCAGGAATAAAGGTTAGTATGAAAAACATCACAACTACAAATACTACAATTGTTTTGTATTCACGCACCAAAAAAGCTTTGGCTCCTTGCCTAATATACAATGCTATTTCTTGCATACGCGCATTTCCCGCATCATTTTTGTTAATCCAATAAATTAACCATCCTGCACAAATTAGTGCTGCCATTCCAATTAACGGCGCTATGTAATATATTGTCATTCAAACACACCCTTTAAAAAAATAAATTCAACATACAATAATAATACCAAAAATTAATCCCCAGGTCAAGTCCTCAACCATTTAATATATTGTCTTAAAAGCAAGAGTTATATCAAATTTCGAAAAAATACTAAATCTAACCTTGACTTTTCTAAAAAAGTATCTTATAATACCAAGTATAGGAAGGTTAAATTTAAATATTGATTGGAGGTTTTTGTATTGAATACAATTAATAAATTTTTAAACTTAATTTTCACTCTATGTTTATGCATGTTATGCACTATCCCATCAGTCAAAGCAGAAGAAAAAAAAGTAACATTAGTGGACTCTGAAAGCAAAGTGCAAATAAAAGTAAATGAATCATCGTATGAAAAAGGTTACTATCTGGTGATAAAGGCTACTGATATGACGTCAAATAAAAATACTGACATGTACAAATACTTCGATGAAGATGAGAGAATGTTCGCTGAAAACTATAAATTTTATGACATTTCCGTTTACGCGTCAAATGACGAAATAGTTAGCCCAGAAAAGTTAGGCCAGATAACAGTTAATATACCTGTAGAAAATAACTTTGATGAAAAAAATTTAAAAGTTTTGCAACTTGTATACGGCCAAAATAACGACGTCACCAAACCAGGAACCATCATCCAAGAAGGTGAAAACAAATACTTCAGCTTTGAAACAACTAATCTTTCCAAAATAGCATTAGTTGACATTGATTCTCGTAAAACTACTTCAGTAATAATATGGTCAATTATAATCACATTTGTAATTGCAGGTGGAATTGTATCTGTCTACATCATAAAAAATCATAAAAAGAAAATGTAAAAGGAGGAATCATTTACGACAAACCCCATTGTATCCCCAGATTGTCCTGAAATCATAAAAGAATTTCTAGGATACATGCAAACCATTAAAGGTAAATCTGAAAAAACTGTAATGGAATACTATCTAGATTTACGCACATTTTTTCGATATATTAAACTTTCAAGAAATATGGTAAATGAAGACACTCCGTTCGAAAATATTACAATAGATGATGTCGATATAAGATTAATCGAATCTATCACACTTACCAATATATACGAATATTTAAGTTACACTGCAACAGAACGTAACAATGGACCAGCCGCCAGATCTAGAAAAGTATCATCACTCAGGACATTTTTCAGATTTCTAACCAATAAAGTCGGAAAACTTAAATTTGACCCAACTACTGAACTTGAAACCCCAAAAACTAAAAGTGTATTACCTAAGTTCCTAACACTCGAAGAAAGTATGGAACTTCTTCGACACGTGGATGGACAATATAAGGAAAGAGATTACTGTATATTAACTTTATTTTTAAATTGCGGTATGCGTTTATCCGAACTAGTCAGACTTAATCTTTCCGATGTGAGAGAAGATGGAACCCTAAGGCTTCTCGGTAAAGGAAACAAGGAACGTATGATCTATTTAAACGAAGCATGTCAAAACGCGATAAAAAGTTATCGGACAGTACGACCTGTAGATGGAGTTAAAGACAAAAATGCACTATTCTTAAGTCGACTAAAAAAGCGCATCAGTCCTAAAACTATTCAGTTTCTCGTAAATAAATACCTTAATGCTACTGGTTTATCCGGTAGAGGATATTCTGTACACAAACTTCGACATACTGCTGCTACACTCATGTATCAACACGGACACGTAGATATCCGCGTTTTAAAAGATATCCTTGGACACGAAAATTTAGGCACAACTGAAATCTATACTCACGTATCAAGCGATCAAATGCAACAGGCCATTAATTCCAATCCATTGTCAAATATAAAACCTAAGTTTCAATAGCACCCACATTTAAAAAGCCGTGACATATTTTCTATTTATAGCGTATACTATACAAATGTGTTTACCTTGTGTGGTGATGAATTATGAGCCTAAGACGACAAGGACAATTTGTGTTGGTATTTGGCCTTGGTATGACTGTATCACACTTTTGTCCTACAAACTTTATACTTACGATCATTTCAATTTTACTTGTAATATTATCTATTGCAATGATTCGCTGTTAATTTTTTAAGGAGTGATATCTGTGAAAGTTGTTGTAGTACGCAGCCCTAAAGTGCTTGGTTTTTTCTTAAGACGCATATTTAAAATAAAAAAATAATGATGTATAAATAGAGAGGAGTTTTCATAATGATCGGAAAAAAAGACGATTGGTTTGAAAAACAAGTTGACATTATCGCAAAGACTATTATTGGTCTAATATTTGGAAAAGAAAAACTTATGGAAATAATTCAAGATCGTGAAGAAACAAACGATATCCAAACAAAAGCAAATGAACAGTATCTTTCATGCGTAATAGAAAAACTACTGCGTGAAAACAAAATAAACGAAGCAGAAGATTTGCTTTTCGAAGAAATCAAAAAAGATCCAACTCCTGGTAAACTCGAAATAGCTGCTAAATTTTACGATACTTTAAATAAGTATGACGATCAAAAATTAAGTGAATGTAACTTTTCTCACGATGAAATAATAGAAAGTGTCAACGAATTAAAAAAAATTTACACTAACTAGAAATAACATTGTTATTTTAAACTCAAGTCCTTCACCATTATTATTTTTAAAGGCGAAGGACTTTTATATTTTACTATAAATAAACCTAATTTTCACTACACTGTTATCAGAACTAACACTATAAAAATAGTGGTAATCAAACCTTTTTCGGTACTTGATTACCACTATTAAATTTTTCAAAAACTTATTCTATTACACTAGTTTCCATTATAAATCATTTAAGTAAACAACATAATCTTACAACGATATGCATTTTCAGCATTATTAAGTTACATTGTATATTTTTGATTAATCTTTTACTGTTGCCTTCTTTGAATTCTTTTTACGATTCTGCCAAGCCACATATAAAGGTCCAGCAATGCATATTGAAGAATAACAGCCAACTACAACACCAACCATCATTGGAAGAGCAAATGTAGTAATAGAACTAATTCCATAAATTAATCCCACTACATAAACAATCGCAATGGCAATAAAGGTACTTAGTGACGTATGGATTGAACGAGATAACGTTTGATTTATACTCAAGTTAACAATGTCAACAAGTGACTCCTTATCTCCTTGTAATTCTCTATTTTCTCTAATTCTATCATAAATGACAATAGTGTCATTTAGCGAATATCCGAGTATGGTCAGTACAACTGCAATAAAATTATCATTAAGAGGACTTTTTGTAACTATAAACACAAAATAAACTATTAAAATATCGTGTAATAGTGCAATTATTGCCATAACTCCAGCTGACGCTCCACCTATTTTGCGGAATCTCAGTGCAATATATAATACCAACAACACAAACGCAATTCCTATACAAGAAAGACACTTAATAAAGAAACTACGACCCATAGTTGGACTGATAGAACTCGATTCCAAAAGTGTTATAGCACCATCCGGATATTTTTCAGTTAGTGACTCTGTAATGCTCTTTTGTTGATCCATTGTCATTGTTTCTGTACCGGCAAACGTAATTACAATACTTTTTGAACTATTTTCCCCTATATTTTCATTCAGTTGAACCCCGACAGACTTGCCAGTTTTGTCCGTAACTATCGACGCGATATCGTTATCGGAAACATCCCCCACATAAGAATATTTTAACACTGTACCACCTGTAAACTGCATATCAAGCCTTGTCCCAAATATAAAGTTAAACACAATTCCAATTAAAATTAGTATTGCCGACACAGCAATGAATTTATATCGGTTTTCATAAAATTTTATTTTACTATATTTCATTTTGCAGCACCTCCATACAACCATTTGTTGCTGAATATTTTATAGCTGCCAAGCGATTTCGTCATAAGTCTAGTAGCAGTCATTCCCATAACAAAATTACTTATAACTCCAACCAAAAGCGTATATCCAAATGAATAAATTGAACCTGTAGTTGACGCTCCAAAGATAAACGACAGTATATTACTCGGTCCAAATATCAACATAAGCAAAAGTGCCACTATGACAACTGTAATGTTACCATCAAACAAAGCCCAAAAACTACTTTTAGTCCCCACATGAATAGCCATATTCAAGGATTTATCTGTATTCACTTCCTCTTTAATGCGGGATGCCGTAATAATATTTGCATCCACACCCATTCCAATTGATAGAATAATACCTGCAAGACCTGGAAGTGTCATAGTAAAGCTATTAAACGAACTTAAGAAACCTGACACAGCCGCCAACGAAAGAGCAACATGTCCAATAAGAGCAATACACGCTACAAATCCCGGTAATCTAAAGAAAATAAGCATCATTAAGCAAATTGCAATAAAAGCAATGCCTCCCGCCAATATCATCGCATTTAGTGAAGAGGTCCCAAGCGTTGGGCTAATCGTACTAAAATTAGTTGTTTCAAGTTTAAACGGTAGCGCTCCTGCCTGGATCTTTGCAGCAAGTGCTTCTGCACTTTCCTTTGTGAAGTTCCCCGTAATTGAAGCCTTTCCATCGACAATCGCTTCATTCACACTAGGCGCTGATAACATGATATCATCCATCCAGATAGAAATTGTCTTTCCGACATTATTTTTAGTTGCTTCCGCAAATTTCTCCTTACCCTCATCATTAAACTCCAGGGCTACAACGTACTGAAAATCTGATGTGCCATTTCCTTTATTGGAATCACCTCTTTGGACATTGGCGGTTGCTGTTTTGACATCTTTTCCTTCAAGTAAAACTTTTTCCGCAGTAGCACCCTTAGGAGTCTTTTTAACTGATTTCCCATCTACCATCTCTGTAGTTTCAGCCTCTTCACCTTCTCTGAAAGTAAGCAATGCTGTGGACGAAACTTCCTCTATTGCCTTTTCAGGGTTAAACGAAGTTTCATCAGCCTTCCATGGAAATCTTACTATTATATGCTGATTTTTATGATCAACATACAATTCGTAATCCGTAATATGATTCCCCACCATTCTGGTTTCAATCGTAGCCTTTGCAGCATCCAACTCACTTTCCGTTGCGACTCGATCGTCTGCTGGTTTAAATGTCGCCTCAACACCTCCCTTTATGTCTATACCCCAACGTATTTCACTAACTGGCTTAATGTACTTCACAAACATATCCCCACGTTGTACTTTAAGACCAAAAACCGTAAAATAAGTAAAGACTAAAATCAGAGCCGTTACAATAAAAAATACCGATTTATGCGTCTTTTTCACTTTACATTCCCCCCATTAATTATTTTAAATAATCCTCAAAGATCCCTTTTACAAGACCTTTGTTTTTAGTAATCACTGCAAGCATAAACTTGTAAATAATTTCCGGATTCTCATAGAAATTCTTTTCAACAAGTTCCGCTTGCAAACGGTCTGGCAAATGCACACTAAATGAAAACAACTCTACATCGCCATCCGGAATTCTGCATGTAACTGAATATCCTTTTGTGTCCTGTTTTATTTCCACGTGATTTTCCTTTTTCATCTTCACGTGGGATAACACATTGATAGTTGCACTAAGTGCCTGTTCCCTAACTGAAAGTGGTAATGTGGTTTCTAATTGATCTGATATCATTTTCCCCTTTTCCGTCACTCTAATCATTCCTGAATCCTTATCCTCAATTAAATTACCATTTTCCAATAAATCAGAAAAAGCAGCATTCACTTCAAAATAATTCGCTAAGTTATTCAATTGTATTGCTTCGATAACTTCATTTTTTGAAACTGAATCACCTACACTTGAAAAAATATAACAAATCAAAAGTTTAATATCAGCGCTACTTCGAAGTCCCCCAGGGGAAATTCCGGCAGTAAATGCATCAAACTTCATTTTCACACGCTCTTTTCCTACTGTAATTTTTAATATGACTTTCAACTAAACATGCATTTGGTATAATAATTTCATCACCTTCATCAGTCACAAGTGTTGTAAACATAATTTCAATTCTAGATACTATTCCCTCATCATCCTTTATTTTTATGCGATCTCCAACACTAAATGTCTTATTGGTAATAATCAAAAACCCTCCAGCAAAATTTGACAAACTGCTTTTCATCGTAATACCTACAGTAACGGTAAGAGCACTAAGAGCTGTGACTAAAGAAGACATTTCTACAATTCCCAACGTAATAAAGACCATTATAATTAAAACTACTCTTAGTGACATTTGCAAAAATGATTTAGTAAATGAAATAATTCCTTCATCCACGTGGGCACGTATCAATGCCTTATTAGTAATCCTGATTATAAATTTTATCAAATACCATCCTATCACCAAGATTAAAACTGCAAATATATACTTATGATATTGTTTACCTATTCCCATAAGAATTAAAAGCTCGCTCATATATTCAACTCCATAATAGATTTTTCCATTAATATGTTACCAGCAAAAACAACTGAAGTCAATACATTAAATTCACTTTTTTATATACTAACATATTTTAAGTACATAATTTAGGAAATTCGACATTAATTAAAGTTATCAATTCCGTCAATCAAACAATCTCTATACCGAAATTATTCTTCAACATGCTTATCAGCAATCGATTTAGGAGATTTAGAAACTTTCTTACGAATATATACAAATGATCCTATACCAACCGCTAAAACAGCTAATGATATTCCATACATCCACCAATAGTCAGCTTTACCCCATTCATCTATAATAGCATAAGAATCGAAGTAATTTACATTCGCTACCACATAATCCGTGCCATCGATACTCTCAACCCACTCATCAAAATTTTCATCCTTACCATCATTTACATGAACTATCTCTATATCTTTTTTATTATAACCCTTAGGTATTTGCAAATACAAAGTCACTTTCTTATCAAATGCTTTTATTTCGTTACCATACTTATCCACCATTGAAATATCAAATAAACGTAATTTCTCCGCCATAGTGCGAACGTCATTATCTACCTTAGATAAAATTTTATTGTAATCATTTTCGTCCTTATCCACTAATCTACAATATAATTCACTTCCCTCTGGAAATACCCCTGCAGGCGCTTTCACGATAATATTTCCATTTTTGGTTTTAAACACTTGATTCATCTGCATCGACGCACAATCTACATTATCCTCAGTAGAAAATTCCGGTTCATCATAAACCCTGCATGGGATGTTAAGTTCTTTTAACTGTTCCTGAAGCTTTTGCTCCTCCTCATTATATCCCTTCCGTCGTACAATGACAACACTTTCCACGTCCTGAGTAAAACTCAAATCACCATGAAATTGCAATTCAAAGTATTCTAAGTTAAATCCCAAATTTTTTTGATGGCAAAGCAAATTAGGTCGTGATGCAACTAAATTTTTATCTTTAATTGCATTAGAAAAATTCTCCATGCAACTGCTAGACCAATCAGGGATACACACAACTCTCGGATTTTTCACCCAAGTTGGTATTACAGACAATTCCTTTTTTATACTATTGCGCAAATTTAAACTATTACCTATAGAAAGTGTTGTTCTATCAAGCAAATTTTCCTTTTTAAGATTAATAATCACATTTCCATAATATTTTCTAAACGAACTCAAATCTTTAATATCCTGAGATTCATCTTTACTTGACAAATAACCATATTTCTCATAGTCACTCGCACCAATTTCACTCTCATCTGCACCGAACATCTCAATTGACAAAAATTTTCTATAAGTGAAACTATTATCTTTTGTCAAATCTTTCATTAGGTTCCAATTTTTTTCCACATTCGATTGAATCTTATCATTTTTAATAATTTGATCCATTTTATCAATTTTCACACTCATCGAAAAATTGTTTTCAGCTATCAATTCTTTCAAAAAATCTTCTATTACATGCACATCCCTTTCGCTGCTATACTTTTTCTCATTCAACATCTTTGCACATTCATTTTCATGAAATGTTGCAAATTTTTTTAACATCTTGGGAGTTGTACCATCCGCCATTACCCTGGAAATCGTAAGCGGACTGCAAATAATTGCCAATATAAACATCAACGCTACTATTTTTCTACACATACTTTTGCCTCCTTTAGTTATATAAAACGACTGATAATAACATTTTATATTTTCGTTAGCAATATGTCAATAGTTTTGATAAAATTTCGCACAACGACCAAACAAATCGAGTGGCTGGGTAAATAAAACTGACACCCTTCCACTCGATATTCATCTAATTTAACATTTTTCAGTTTTCACTCTATCCAAGTAATTTTGTAAAATAATTGTTGCTGCAACACTGTCAACAACATTCTTGCGTTTTTTCCCCCGCGTATCCGTTACATTTAAATAATTGTGTGCTGTAATTGTTGTTCCTCTCTCATCTTGAAGCACTGTTTCAATTTTCGACATACGTGACAACTCTTCAGCAAATTTTCTAGCTTTAACGGCACTCTCTCCCTCCGAACCATTCATGTTTTTTGGAAGACCAACCACTATTTTTTCTACACTGTGTTCCGATGCTAAATCACAAATTTTTATAAGAACTTTTTTCTGATTTTTCTCATTTACCACACAAAGCGGAAAAGCTAATTTTTGCATCTTATCACACAATGCCACTCCGGTTCGCACCTTTCCCACATCAACAGACATTATAACCAAGTTTTCAGTACTCCTTTTCAAATACAAAATTTTCATTTTTATAGTCACAAACAACAATATCTTTAGCCTGAAACCTTTTCGCAAGAATAGCTTCTGAAAGTTTATCTTCTATAGCAGTTTGTATAATTCTTCTCAGTGGTCTCGCTCCATACACATCATCAAAACCCGCTTTTGAAATAGCGTTCACTGCATTATCAGTAAATTTCAATGTAATTCCTAAATCTTCAGACCTTGAAGTCAAATTTTTCAAAAGTCGTCTTGCAATATCTTTTATATCATCGCTAGTCAACTTCTTAAACACAATAATATCATCAACTCTGTTCAAAAACTCTGGTCTAAACTCCTTTTTCAGTTCAGACATAATTTTATCTCGAATATTCTTAGCATCCGCGTCACCGTCATCCGCGATACTAAATCCTAAAGTTAACTGTTTTTCTGTAATAAGTCTTGCGCCAATGTTGGATGTCATAATAACAATAGTATTCTTAAAATTGACAGTTCTACCTTGAGCATCTGTCAATCTACCATCCTCAAGAATTTGCAAAAGCATATTAAATACATCAGGATGAGCTTTCTCTATTTCGTCAAACAAAATAACAGAATATGGCCTACGACGAACTTTTTCTGTTAACTGACCACCTTCATCAAACCCAACGTATCCCGGAGGTGAACCAATAAGTTTTGATACCGTATGTTTCTCCATATATTCTGACATATCAAGTCTAATCATTGCATTCTCGTCCCCAAACATTGCCTCTGCCAAAGCTTTACAAAGTTCGGTCTTACCAACCCCAGTTGGACCTAAAAATATAAATGAACCTACAGGACGATTTGGATCTTTTAATCCTACACGACCTCTTCGTATTGCCCTCGACACTGCTGAAACCGCTTCATCTTGGCCAACAATTCGTTCATGAAGGACATCTTCCATTTTTAAAAGTCTAGTGCTTTCCTCCTCAGTAAGCTGAACAACAGGCACAGATGTCCAACTAGACACAATATAAGCTATATCATCTGGAGTCACTTCGCCATTAGCACTTTCATGTTTATCTTGCCATGCTTTTTTTTGAATATCAAGCCGATTCTTAAGCTCTCTTTCCTCATCACGAATTTTAGCTGCTCGTTCGAACTCCTGTGAATTTATCGCACAAGATTTTTCCTTATCAAGCTCTTTTAATCTTTTTTCCAAATCTTTTAGATCATCTGGAGCTGTGTATGCACGAAGCCTTACCCTTGAACAAGCCTCATCTATTAAATCTATAGCTTTATCCGGTAAAAATCTATCTGCAATATACCTTGAGGACAAATTCACCGCACTTTCTATTGCCGCATCACTTATTTTAACCGTATGATGAGCCTCATACCTGTCCCTAAGCCCTTTTAGAATCTGAATAGCTTCCTCTTCAGTTGGTTCACCTACCATCACCGGTTGAAATCTTCTTTCCAAAGCAGAATCTTTTTCGATGTACTTACGGTATTCATCTATAGTTGTCGCCCCTATTACCTGAAAATCACCACGAGCAAGTGATGGTTTTAATATATTCGCGGCGTCAACAGCACCCTCTGAACCACCTGCACCTATAATTGTATGCAATTCATCAATAAACAAAATCACATTACCATTCTTCTTTACTTCTTCCACCACGTTACTTATGCGGTCTTCAAAATCACCACGATATTTCGTCCCAGCCACCATAGCACTGATATCTAGCGAAACCACTCTTTTATTTTTAAGTAACTCTGGTACATCACCATTTGAAATTTTAAGTGCAAGACCCTCTGCGATTGCGGTTTTTCCAACACCAGGCTCACCAATTAGGCACGGATTATTTTTCGTACGCCTTGACAAAATTTGCACTACACGTTCAATTTCGTTTTTTCGTCCAATTACCGGATCAATCTCACCGCTTTTGGCAAGTGCCGTAAGATCGCGACCAAATTTGTCTAAAGTTTTCGTTGAGGATTTGGACTTTGGATTCTTTCCTTGCGAATTTCCCATATCGTACTCACTTTGTTCATATGCACTACCATTTCCCAAAACCTCTTTCAAACTCTCAAGCACATCTCTAACAGACGTCCCCAACTCATTTAGGAATCTAACTGCATAACTATCCGATTCCATCAATATTGCAATTAACAAGTGTTCTGTTCCAATATATCCATGACCAAACTTAGAGGCTTGAATAACAGCTACCTGAAGAATTCTCTTTGTTCTTGGAGTAAAATGCTCTAATCCCAAATTTGTCTTTGGTCCTATTCCTATCTCATTTTCAATCAATTCACTAACAGATTCTTCTGTCACACCAAGTGAATTTAAAACTTCATATGCTACACAAGTCCCCTCTTTCAAAAGTCCGAGCAATATATGCTCGCTTCCAACATAATTATGTCCAAAATCTTGAGCGCTTTCTATCGCTATATTCAATGTCTCATTTGCCTTTTCTGTGAAATCATTAAATCTAAACATTTCTATTCATCCTTTCATAGATCACATAAATTTTTCTTCATAATACTCGCTCGTCTTTCATCGCGATCAAGTGGTGTCATTTTCTCACCAACAATCCCCATTAAAGTAGCAGGTGGTATCATATATAAAAGCTTATTTATAAACTCAATTGACAAATTATCAATCTCCCCAACTGACACACCAAGTCTTACATTTAATAAAAGTGCCGTACACTCATCAGCAGATAAAAGTTTGGCTGATTTTAGGATTCCAAGTGACCTTGCAATCACATCCTTTGTTTTTATGTTTTTCAACAAAGTTTCTCGTGCAACGCGTTCTTGTGCTATCATTTGCTTTGCTACGTCTTGTAAATTCTTTATTGCATCATCCTCCGACAATCCAAGTGTTACCTGATTGGATAATTGATACATTGCAGATTTGGCTTTCGTCCCTTCCCCATATGTCCCACGGAGTGTTAATCCGAGTTTAGACAAATCCGTCTGCATTCGATCCATAACTCCATTTTCCTGAAGTGCCGGCAAATGCAACATTACTGACGCGCGCATCCCTGTGCCTAAGTTCGTGGGACACTGGGTTAAATACCCAAGTCTATCATTAAATGCAAATTCAAGTTGCTCATCAAGTAATGCATCAATTTTCCTGGCCACATCGTATACTTCAGAAAATTTTAATCCATACTGCATCACTTGAAGACGTATATGATCTTCCTCTCCTATCATTATACTAACTATTGGATCAACACTATTTATATCATCGTTCATCAATAACAAACCTGATGGTTTTTTGTTCGATGCAAATGCTGGACTTATAAGATGTTTTTCCACCAAAGCAGTTTTTTCTATTTGACTTAGTGCATTCATATCATAATAAGTAAAATCCTTTGCTATCACAGAATTCCCTCCAATAATAGCATTCTTTACTAACTCATTAACTTTTATTCGATCATTTTGCGAAAGTCTTTCTGGAAATGGGAATGCTTTTAGATTTCTAGCAAACCTAATTCTAACACTTATAACAATATCTTGATCAAACTTAAATACTTTGCTCATCGTCATTCACCTGCCCTTCTAAAATTTTAATCTGATCACGAAGTTCAGCCGCCATTTCGAAATTTTGAGTTTTTATAGCATCCTGCATTTTATCCTTTAAAATCAATATTTTTTTATGTATATCTGACGCATGATTTTTATCATCATTGGAATTTCGCCTAGATACATGCATACTTTTTCCGTGAATTCTTTCTATAATCGGAAGTAATTCTTTTGAAAATGTTTCATAACATTTCTCACATCCAACTTTTCCCGTAGATGAAATTTCATCATATGACATATTGCACTTAGGGCACCTTTTTGTATTGGTATTTGGCACGTGTGATGATCCTCCTAGAACACCCGCCAATAAATTCCCCATATTAAAAGGAAATGAAAAATTTTCCACATTCATAACATAACCAAGTTTTTGTGCACATGCTGAACATAACATATATTCCTTCGTTTCATTTCCAACTGTAGTTTTAATACAAGTGTTTGCAGTGTTTTGATGACATGATTGACACAACATAAAAAAACCTCCTTTATATTAGTAACGCAACTTAACATCAATCAAAATTAATAAGATCCACGCATATCACCAGATCAAATGTCTTACAGAATGGATAACATGCGGTCTTATACTATGTATTATACTCCATAAATTTATATATTGCAACTTAATACTTTATAATAAAAAATAATCAACATACCACAAAAACGTAGTATGTCTTATAAATAATATAGTAATAAAGTATTTAAAAAATGCTAATAAAACCTAGTCAAGTACTTTTCACTTTAATCTACATTTATACGTCCTCCACCTTAATTTTATGGGTTTTCAGCTTACTATCGTACGAAATCCCCACTGCTAACTTTTGTCCTGTATATTCATCCAACGCTCTCGCGTAACGCTTTTCTCGTATCTGCTTCAGTGCTTCCTCTGGAGTCGAATCTTTCTTTAACTCAATAATAAATGCTGGTTTTGATTTATTATTCGGGAAAAAGATAAAATCAGCAAATCCTATCCCTGCCGGCATTTCACGTACAACTTTGTACTGTGACCTTGCATTCAGGTACACAAGTGTAATAACACACGCAAGTGAATTTTCATCATTGTACTTAATTATCGGAATATTTATATCATGTGCCTCTTGAATTAATCGTTCCATCGTTTTTGTATCTTTTTTTATTGTTGCTTCGAGCATCTCATTTGACTGTAAAACTAGTTTGGATATTTCTCCCATCTTGTGGCTACGCAACGCATAATCAAACTTTATTCGAAGTTCTTTATTGGGAATCCTGAGTTCCTCATCATAATAGCTCAAAAATCCATAAACCGTCATCGCTGATAATATTTCATCTCTTGTATTCAAACTAATCTTTTCTGCACTGTAACCTTCAAGTAGGATATGTACTGGTATTCCAGACACCATTCGCACTATATCATCTCGAACTGCTTCAATATTATTTTCAATATAGTAACTTATCTCATCCATTGGGCCTGTATTCGTCCAATAACTTTGGCAATCTCCTTCATCAAGCGCATAATAAACAGACCTCGGATTGTATATCTCTAATCCACTGTAACTTTTATATCCATCGTACCATTCCTTGAGTTCATTCATCGTAATAACTTCTTGCTTCGAACACAATCTTTCTACCTCAGATTCAGTAAAACCAAAAAATGAATCAAATTTCTTATCATTCATCATATTGTATTCCCTAAACATATTTAGCGCTGAACCAGACGAATACTTCGCTATTGGCAATACTCCAGTCATATACGCAAGTTCCACATATGGTTTATCTTTTAGCAAATCCTTCAAAAACTGCAGAAAACTTTCCCTCTCCGCCTCCGAAAAGAACTTATTGTTAAAAATGTAATCCCATTCGTCCAGAATAAAAATGAAACCTTCACGGGTTTCACTGTAAACCTGTGTAAAAAGATCTGACAACGACCATAATGGATCAATCTCCAAATTTTCATAAACACTTTTTAAATCGTTAATAAGTAAGCTCACATATCGATCAATGAATTCTTCGTACGTACAATTTATTTTCGGCATCTCACTAAAAGTTAAATAGATCACGTTATACTTATTCAAGTGTTCAAGATACGATGGATCACTTGATACTTCAAGCTTATCAAATAAATTCTTAAAATTTGCGTTTTTTGAGTAGTAGCACGCAAGCATCATCGCATTGACAGTCTTTCCAAATCTTCTCGGACGAGTTATACATATATATCTGTCTTTTTTCCCAACAATGTTATTAATTTTACTTATCATTTCACTTTTGTCCACAAAATATCTTTCACGCGTCATTCGTTCAAATTCGTTGTCATTAAACAATCCATTCAAAATATGCCCCATAGTGCCACTTCCTTTCCTTAATACTACATTTATTATACCACATCATTTGTCCCACGGCAACATATAAATAATTTTTTGAATTTTCCCAGTTTTTCATAACCAAATAAAACCAACATAATCAAATAATAACATGTACATTGAATAGGGAAAATTTTGATCAGATGTCCCTTAAACACACTTTAAAAGCACAGCAAGTAGACCATCAACTTTTATTCATTCCACATATTTGCTTAAAAAGCCTCTTAGCAACTACTTTTATCACTTTCCATCAATTAGTACCGCTACATCCAATAGTTATTGTTAGTAACGAACTCAACCTTTTAATAAAATTAAGTAACAGTTACCCTATTATTTTTCAGTACATAAGGTAAACTTTAACACTTACAACTCTAAGATGTTTGTCTATACTTTTGAGATTTTATATCAAAGGCATCAATTCTTTCTAAACCTGCAAATCCTTCGGAATCAAATTTTAACATATTTTTAAAGTGCTAAAAAAATTACTATGAAAACACCATTTTATAAACTAAAAATGATTATTTCACAGTAACTATTTTTTGAGTTCACATTATTTCTCGTCGCTATAACTAAACAAACTTTTTTCAACTTACGAACTTATTCAATTTTCAATCCTTTCACCCAATTCATAAGATCCTCACTCTTAATATCATACCTAAACACTTTCCCCTTCAACAATTTTGCTCCTTTGCAACTCGGAGAAAGTTTTTCATTTGTTTTTCCCATGCCACTTCCGCCGGAGGTAGCAAATGGAACAATAACCTTCCCATTAAAATCGCAACTTTCCAAAAACGTATTAACAATGGTAGGCGCAACATACCACCATATTGGGAATCCAATAAACACTGTATCATACTCACTAGCATTAGAAAGTGTTTGTGCAATTTCTGGACGAAACTGCAAATTTTCCATCTCAATTGAACTGCGGCTTTTTTTATTAGTCCAATCAAGATCCGCATCAGTATACAAAATCTTAGGTTTAATCTCAAATAAATCCGCATTTATGGTTTCTGCTAAACGTTTAGCGACGTTCTTCGTCACTCCAGTTGCTGAAAAATACGCTACAAGTTTCTTATTCATATATTTCCCTCCATCACTCACAAATTAACACATATTAAAAAAATATCTACTGTTATCCACATGGCACCATGTAAAACCTTGTTACTTTTTCAAATTATGCGCCAATACATGATGACACAATATATTATTAGTAAGCTTCCTGTAAAATAGTCAAAATTTCTTGTTTTGTCATTTTTTTGTATCCGCCACCAACTTCAGTCGAATTTGCAATCTTAGGAAGCATTTCTTCTGTAGCACCGATATCACGTAACCTAGTAGGAAGTTCCATCTTTTTTATAAATTCGTCAAGTTTTTCAATGCCCATAAGAGCTGCTTCATACTTGGGCATTGAATCAGTATCAACATCCCACATTTTTTTTGCAAAACGGGCAAACTTATCCCACCCAAACTTATATATATGCTTGTAATATGGAACAGACAAAACTGCAAGCCCCACTCCATGTGCGCAATTTGTATATGCACTAAGCTGATGCTCAATCATATGAACTTGCCAATCCTGTCTCTTGGAAAGCCCCGTAATTTGATTAAGTGCCATAGTTGAGCACCACATGATATTACTTTTAATTTCATAATTTCTAGGATTTCGCAAAGCAATTTCCGTACTGTGCCGTAATGATTGAAAAACACCTTCAATAATATAATCTGTTGTATTGTCATCAAATCCAGTAAAATATTGCTCCATCAGATGCGACATCGCATCAAAAATTCCGCTCACCATCTGAAGTTTCGGAACTCCAAAGGTATAATTTGGGTTAAGAATTGAAAATTTAGGGTTCACTTCAGGAGGGAAAACTCTACCACATTTTATCATTTCATCCTCATTGGTAATTACTGAACCACCGTTCATCTCTGAACCAGTTCCTGAAAGCGTCGGTATACATCCTACTGGAATAATCTCATTATCCACATCTTCTTTATTCACCCAGTAACGTTGCCACGGATCACCTTTACAATGTGCAGATACGGAAATAGCTTTTGCACAATCAATCACCGAACCGCCACCCACTGCCAAAATAAGATCTATATTATTTTCTCTTGCAAATTTCGCACATTCCATCATTTGTTTGTATGTTGGATTAGGTTTGATTCCAGATAGTTCAATAATATTTTTCCCCGAATTTTTAAGAACTTCCGACACTTGATCATATACAACAATTTTTTTTATCGAACCTTCACCGTATAAAAAAAGAATATTGTCTCCATAATTCTTAAGTTCCTCCGACAAATGTGATAAAGCAGTTTTACCAAAATAAACTTTGGTAGGATTGTAATAATAAAAGTCTAAAATCATTCCAGTACACTCCCCTTTTGTTTAATATTTGAAGATAATCAATGTTATCAATCAAACCATACAATAAATTCATTTTTCAAAATAAATACTATATCTTAATTCATTTAGAAAATCCACCATATGCTAAAAAATATTTATTTAACACAAGTTACAAACACCATGTAGTTTTTCTCATCAAATCAAATAAATACAAATTACATAAAAAAGCCCAGCAAACACGTATAGTTTGCTAGGTTTCAATTGGCGGAGAGGATGGGATTCGAACCCATGTGCGATTACTCGCAAACTGATTTCGAGTCAGCCCCGTTATGACCTCTTCGATACCTCTCCATATACATTTCAGCCAGCAAATTTCATTACTTTTCCAAAACTCCAAAAGAGTCAAAAGCTATTAAACTTACTTTTTGAAAATCCGCATTCGTATAAACACAAATTTATCAGTTCACACGATAAATTGATTATAGCACACAAAATTCATTCTGTCAACATTTTTTTATAAAGGCGACACCAAAACGGCATCGCCTTAAAAAATCTTATTTATTGTCAACTTCAACCATATGCTTAATCAACATCAAAATTTTATTGCTATAACCCCACTCATTGTCATACCAGGAAACAAGTTTTACAAAGTTTTCATTTAGCATAATACCTGCCTTAGCATCAAAAATAGAAGTTCTAGGATCAGTGACAAAATCAGAAGAAACTACTGCATCTTCAGTATAACCTAAAATTCCATCCATTTCATTTTCAGATGCTTCTCTCACGGCCTTGCAAATCTCATCATAAGTTGTGCTCTTTTCAAGGCGACATGTTAGGTCAACAACAGAAACATCTAAAGTTGGAACTCTAAATGACATACCTGTAAGTTTACCTTTCAACTCAGGAATTACTAAAGCACAAGCTTTTGCAGCACCAGTTGAAGATGGGATAATATTTCCACTAGCTGCACGTCCGCCTCTCCAATCCTTTGCAGAAGGACCATCTACAGTTTTTTGAGTTGCTGTAGTTGCGTGAACTGTCGTCATCAAACCTTCCACTATTCCAAACTTATCATTTATCACCTTAGCTAAAGGAGCTAAACAGTTTGTTGTACAAGAAGCATTTGACACAATGTTCATGTCTTTATTATACTTTTCAAGGTTTACCCCACAAACAAAGGTTGGTGTCTCAGAATCTTTTGCTGGAGCAGAAATAACTACTTTCTTAGCTCCTGCTTTCAAATGAGCTGATGCTTTTTCTGTTGTACAAAATACACCTGTAGACTCAACTACATAATCTGCACCACATTCTGCCCACGGAATCTGAGATGGATCCTTTTCTGAGTAAACTTTGATAGTTCTTCCGTTTACAACAATTTCCCCTTCTCCTGAAGAGATCTCTCCATCGAACTTACCATGTACTGAATCATACTTTACCATGTAAACCATGTAATCAGTACCAATAAAAGGATCATTAATCCCAACAATTTGAAATTCATCTGGTTGACTTACAGCCGCTCTGAACACTAATCTTCCTATACGCCCAAAACCATTAATACCAATTTTAATTGCCATAATAATACCTCCAATAAATCATTTATATTGTTATTTTACCAAAGTAGATACTTTTTTTCAATGGTATAAATCACGTTGTTTTTAGTAAATTACAATTTTTTTTCATTAACTATTAACTAATTTGTAAAGTCTACTCATTTAATTCAATTCATCAAAAATATCAATCACATTCATAAAATCTTACAAAGTAAAAAAAATCACAATTGTCATAAATCATAGACAAGCCCAATATTATTTAGTATAGCAATAAAAAGTTTGAGAGGCGAAAATAAAATGAAAAAAATAATATGTACAGCAATAGGTTTATTCATGTTCACTGGTCTCATGCCACTACTAATATGCGGAAAACGTCCTACTATATCAATTCCAGTTAACACAGCATCCGTATCGTTACCACCCGCTGTAAACACACCACAACAAAGCAAATCATCTGAAGCACCATCATTTAAGATTCTTGACACATCCACATCTCAGATTATATCCATTCCTGATCGAGAATTCATGTACGGAGCACTTCCTTACGAAGTTCCACCCACTTTTGAACCAGAAGCTTTAAAAGCACAGGCCATTGCTATATATACATACTTTAGCAGAGCCCGTAAAAAAGAACGTTGCAATTCCACTCAAGATCCTAACACTCCAGATTTTAAAGCTAATCTTTCAGCTGGAGAATTTTATCTTTCTAACGACCAACTTAAAAACAAGTTTGGCAGTTCATTTGATGAACATTTTGCTAAAATAAAGTCCATAGTAGACAGTGTGTTTGGTGAAGAGATTGTTTTTGAAGATGAACCCATCCTCGCAATGTATCACGCAATATCAGGTGGATCAACTGAATGTTGTAAAGACGTTTTTGTAGAAGACATTCCATACTTAAAATCTGTACCAAGCCCTGGTGACATGGTAGCCCCTGGATACAAAAGTACAAAAGAATTCACTGATGACGAGTTCAAAGCTATCGCATCAAGCGTAACTGAAACACCTCTACCTGACGACAAAGGACAATGGATATCAAATATTAAATCAACCCCTTCAGGACATATAATTTCATTAAACCTCGGCACAAATGAAATTAGTGGCAACCAAATAAGATCGTTATTTTCTCTTAGATCAGGTAAATTCGATATATCATTTCAAGATGGAAAAGTCATATTCACGGTGTATGGGTACGGACATTGCGTCGGAATGAGCCAATATGGTGCCCAATATATGGCATTGCAGGGCTCTACTTATAAAGAAATAATTTCATGGTACTACCCTGGCACTGAAATAAAACATCAAATTTAATAATCCATATATGATTCACACTTATCACAAATCTTACAATTTCACTCCTTGTAGTGCCGCACCTATAATTCCTGCGTCATTGCCAAGTTGCGCTTTAACTATGCTAGTTTTTTTTGATGAATGGGAATTGTAGGACTCACGATAAACTATTTCACGGAGAGGATCAAGCAAGAAATCCCCCTCATTACTTAGTCCTCCACCAATACATAAAACTTCCGGTTGAATCATATTCACAAGATTTGTTACACCACATGCAAGATCTGCAATATACGCATCAACTACTTGTTTTGCTACAAGGTCTTGCTGTTTCATCGCAGTAAATGCCGTTCTTCCACTCACTTTCTCAATGTCACCATCTACCATATCCCACATTATTGTACTATCTCTATCAAACTTCGATAAAATTTCCTTTGTTGTTCTTACAAGCCCACGTGCAGATGCATACGTCTCAAAACATCCTCGTCTTCCACAGGCACAACGTCTTCCATTTTTGTGTATCACCATATGTCCCGTCTCTCCTGCCATGTAGTTAAACCCAGTATAAATTTTCCCTCCTATTATGACACCAGTACCTATACCAGTCCCAATCGTTAAAGTGATTGACGTACTACTGTGTTGAGCCGCTCCTTGCATATATTCTCCTAGTGCCGCTAAATTAGCATCATTCCCAATAAATATCTTTTTTGAAAAAAATTTTGCCATTTCATTGCGCAGTTCAAAATTTTCTAAAAAAAGGTTAGGCGAATATTCGATAACCCCTGAATTTGTATTTACCGCACCTGGACATCCAAGCCCAATCGAATGCACATCCTTTAAATCAACATTTACACTTTTCAGAGAATTTTCTATAAGTCGTCTGATATCATCACAAATATCCCTCCCTGACCTTGGTACATTCGTTTTACATTTTGATTTAAAAATAATGTTTTTGTTATCATCCAATACTCCAACTACTAAATTGGTCCCGCCTATATCCACACCAATATAATACATACGACAACCTCATTTCATATCAGGAAAACTTTCTTAGAAATCATCCATTTAAAATATATTTAACAAAATTAAACTAATTTTTATTTTAAATGTATTTAATTAAATTGTCAATAAAAAAGTCATTAGTTTTAATTTAATTAAGCGATTCAATAAAAATACATACAACCCCATAAATATAGCTAAACAAAAAAACGTACATTTTCTGGTTTGACGAGTGCTTTTTCTGCAAAACTACCAAGTATACAAAACATAAATTAATAATGCTCCTCCCAACATATATAGTGGGAAGAGCCCTAAAACAATTGCTATAAAACTAAAAAATATTTTTATGCCGTAGGGACAGAATAAGTTACGTCAGTTTCACTCCACTGAACCCACACAGAAGTCCTTGCCCCACCATTAGATATAAAAGAATGAATTTCACACAAAGACCAGAGCTTTGTCTCAGGATTCTGTTGACGGATTTTCATACTATGTTCCTCCTGCGACAGACTATATACAAGACTGTCAAGAACTAATTCCTTCGACACAGTAGTGTTATCAAAAGTTTGCACTTCTATCGTCCCGGCACCATAAAGCGTCGTGCGACGCATATCAGTCAAAACAGGAACCGCCGTATTTTTCGGTGAAACACTTATCTTAACGGCTGTAGTAGAAATATTTTGATAAGTCAAAATTAAATTGTCAATTGGAATAGTCAGCACACTATTCGTTGCAGAAATATCTACATGATACTCCGTAAGTGGTGCTATAAGATTTGGAGTTGTTATGTCCTGAGTTGTAGTTTTAAAATTAAGTTTATAAATAAGGGGAGTGTTTTCGGTTACCGTCATCTGTGGTGTTTCACCCGTTTCACCTTTTTCACCCTGAGGACCTACTTCACCTTTTTCGCCTTGCGGTCCTTGCTCTCCCTGTTCACCTTTTTCTCCCTGCTCTCCTTTTTCACCTTGAGGACCTACTTCACCTTTTTCGCCTTGCGGTCCTTGCTCTCCCTGTTCACCTTTTTCACCTTGCTCTCCTTTTTCACCCTGTGGCCCTACTTCACCTTTTTCTCCTTGCGGTCCTTGTTCTCCCTGTTCGCCTTTTTCACCTTGCTCTCCTTTTTCACCCTGTGGACCTGGATCTCCCTTTTCTCCTACTGCTCCTTAGGGTCCAGGTATTCCCTGCTCTCCCTGAGGTCCTGGACAACCAGCATCACCCTGAACTCCCTGAGGACCAATTTCTCCCTGAGCACCTTGTTCACCTACAGGTCCCTGTTCACCAGCAGGTCCACGCTCACCCTGTTCCCCTCGTTCTCCTTTAGAACCAATCGGACCTCGTGGACCAGTATCTCCCTTTGGCCCAACTGGACCTCTATCTCCCTTCGGACCAACTGGGCCAGGATTTCCCTGTATTCCCTGAATTCCCATAACTACTGGATCTCCTTTTGGACCTGTGTCTCCTCGCACGCCTTGTGGTCCTCTTGGCCCCGCTGGTCCAACCGCTCCCCGTGGCCAACTGCTCCCTGGCAGCCAGTTTCCCCTTTCATCCCACGAGGACCCATGGGACCCTGCTCTCCTCTTGGCCCTTGTTCCCCTCTTGGTCCTGTAGGACCTGTCGGACCAACTGGCCCTTGAATAGTTACGTAAGTACCACCTTCAGTTGAAGGACAACAACAGTTACAATTTCGGTTTGCATAATTATTTGAATTATAGCAATTCATCTCTCAATCTCCTTACAAAAGTACTATAACCTTATTTTATGCACTAAACAAAAAAGTTGGGACACCTACTACATAGACAGCACTAAGGACGAATAGACCTATAACCTAAGATTATTATACTTGGCATCTCAGTGAGCACAGATCTAACTTAGGTAGTAAATTGTCAAAGTTTTTCGCCACCTTTGTTATAACTCTGTACTACAGTTTCAACTTTAATTATTACCTCTGTTACTCAACAATAACTTCTACTTATTTAGTAATACTTTCTACTTCTTTCAAATTTAGAACCAGTGCAGTTCGTTCCTAATTGAAAAGGTTAGACACTAAAAAAACGAATGTTTAATTATGTAAGATAACTTGAATGAAATAATGGAGTAATGACCTAAAACGTCCACCCCATTATTCCAACTGGTGTCTATCAACGAAAGTTAAAGCGTCAAAAAACTAGTGAGTTCGGCTGAGAATAATCATCCCTGAACAATACAAAAGTTGCAAAAATTCGGATAGTATCTCCTGTATACCGGAAATCTACAAAAACACTCAAAGTAAGAATGTAAATAATACTCTCTAACGAAATTGTAAATATACAAAACTAAACTTACGCTCTTATAGAAACCTAGTGTGGCAATAAAACATCGTAATTTTTTACTGACAGATACAAAAAAGACAAAAAACTTCAATCTTACATCTACCGATAACCTAATTAAATAATTTTAATACCTGCATTTTTGACGATTAGTATGTTTAAAAGGATTGATTTTCCGCATGGCAAGCAAGATAACCAATTGTTTTTCCCTTATATTTTTCTTTTGATTTTGGAGGTCTACCGTACTTTTCCATGAACTCTTTTAATAGCTCTAACTTCTCATTTTTCACTGTTTCGGCTTTATTCCACACAAAACCAATTTCATTAAGTTTACTTATTTTTTCTGCATTCAACGTACCTTTGCGATATTTTTCTCTTTGCAGGTTCATCCACTTATATACATTAGATTTTATCAAATTTTTCCTAACATCAGTAACAACCGGAAATCTGCCATTTTCATCTCGAAATGTTTTGAGCGTATTATAATTGTTTTCCCAAACCTCAGCCATCGGCACAATCCTCAGCTCAAAACCCAAATCATTGAACTTTTTCACATGCAAATCTGGCATATCGTTATTTTTGAATTTTTGTTTCTGATTCAGCATCCAGTTGTAAAGTACACTAACGGTTTCATCGTGCGCTGCGTCAGAGCGTTTTGGAAAACGACCATGCTTTTCCTTGAATAAGCTAAGTAATTTATAATTTTGTTCCCACTTCTCCTCGTCCTGAGACCACACAAAATCTATCGAATCCAGTTTCTGAACCCGCTCCACACCAAGAACGCCTTTTTTTCGCAGTACTCGTTGATTTGCACACCAATTTCCAATATGAAATCCATCATATTTTTCATCGTAATACGGAAATCTTTCATACTTTCCTTTAAACTCGCACACAGCATCAAAAACCACATCCCAAGCCCCTTCAAACGATAAATGTAATTCCGTTAAAATTTCCCGCACATCTTTCACATAATCATACAACTCAAATTCAATATTATCATCGTCTCTGGACTCAAAACGATTATTTTTCATACCCATTATCTGAGAATATTGATTTGCTGTATCACCCGTTTCATAGTTGTTTACGATGTCAAAAATAACCGGACTCGATACAGAACACGATAGTGCTCGTCCCAACTGTTGATAAAACACATTCGCAGATTGCGTACTACGCAACATTATCACTCCATCTATATTTTTCACATGAATCCCCTCATTAAGCATATCTACACAAAATAACAGTTTCAGCACATCCGGATCATTGTCATCACGGAATCGCTCAAACTGCTCGTTTGACTCAGAATTACCTGTATGAACGCTGTATGTATGAATTTTTCCGTTTACCTTACAAAACCAATCTTTACTCTCACTTACTGATTTTTTCAGCTTTTCTATACTTGGACAAAATATTATGTATTTTCCACTCCTGTTCTTCATGTGCCTTACGAAAATTGTCTCTAACCCACAATCCAACTGAGTCACCATACTTTTGGCTTTTTTGATTTTCCCAAGCAATACCATCTTCAAACGGATATTTTTACTCTGTTCGGCCTTTCGCTCTAATCTCGCAATTTCTCCAGAAAATTTGTAATACGATGTCACATACACCGGCAATGGTAAAATTTTTTCACGTATCGCATCCGCTAAACTCATGTTAACCGCAAAGTTATTATTAAAAAGCTCATCCGCCATATTTCTAAGCGAATCCAGGTACCTTATCGGAGTCGCAGACGTCCCCAACACCTTTGCGTCTTCATGCATTGAAAGAAGTTTTTGTACCCCTATGCCCCATTCCTTCGCCCCTGCGCGATGAAATTCATCCAACACTATGTAATCAGTCTTCAACTTTTTTATGCCCTTTTCATCCTGCTGACTTAATTTCGAGTACGTGACAAACTCACATTTACTTACATCAATGTCACTCTCGTTTGCGTGATTCTTCAGCTGTGACAGGATATACGCTGACGGCGACACGATAACAAAAAAACTCTCCGGGTTGTCTTCTATCAGCTTCAACACGATATAACTCTTTCCTGTACCTGTTGGCTGTACACATGCAACTTTTTGCTTTTTGTGAAAAAAATTCACTATCCGCTCATATGTTTCCTCATTGTGTTCATATAGCTCCAGCATATCCTATCACCTCCATTACTTTTTTTATCTATTGAATTTCAGATGACCCATGTAACAGTCACGGCTAGCCACACAGACCACTGTGCAATTGATAGGCTCATGATAGCAATTTGATTACTTTCGGCTCATGGGTAAAAGAACTAATAGTTGCCACACCATTCTTGAAGTAGAAAACCTCGGTGTTACCATCACCAACAGCGTACATCTTCTTCAGTCCAGAATAGGCATCCAGCATGGACTGCCGTGCCTCAACCCGGTCATCCTCTACCAGCTCACCGGCAACACAAATCCACTCGCCGTACTTGAATGCACACAGTTCTGCTTTCGGATTGGCGTACAGCTGCTTGGAAACATTATTCTTTTTGCCTGTCTTGATGTACAGCTTGCCTCCAAAAATATTTGCTGTGTCAAATGGACGTACTCTCGGCATTTTTGACGTCTTCAGTAACCTTAGCATCTGCCTTCGTTTTTTTATTTCAAGGGTGTTAGTTCTTTCTCCACTTTCTTCAGACCAACCTTCTTCTCTTTCAGAGTAAATCTATATCGATCATAGTACTGGCAGCCTTAGACTCAGAAACTTTATTTCAACCTTTTTCTATACTATTCGGGGTGCGTAATCGGTCGTGATTTTGGCTTTATTCTTGATGCCTTTAGTTTTTGGCATAAGACACATACCTCTTTCCTCTTATATAATCGTCTTGGACGGACTAATAAACCAAATCAGTTTTTCTGGCTTTTTTTTGATAAGCCTAGCTACTGTAAGCTACCGACAATATTTCCACACAAAGATCACTCTATATCTTCATGCTCACGATTTCACTCCCATATAGATTTATCATCTTATTCTGAAATGGAACCATATCTATCACAAGCCTGCAAATAAATCAGCCTTGTACACGCCTTTTTCTAGCATTTTCTTGAAGCTGTCCTTTACGGCTGCAACATCTTCATGATGGATTAGCTAAATGTCACAACCCATATAAAATTCGCGTTAATTTAAATCGCTTTAACACAGCGGTGATAACGCTAACTACTCCCACCGCACACAAAAAGCTAATCATAACCTGTACTATCGGCAGCACTTTGCCATTCAACGGAATAATTGTCAGATATATAATCTGCTGATGGAACAAATAAATTCCAAAACTCTTTTCTTTCAATCCGTTCCATAATTTTGACTTTTTTGCATTGATTAGTTTTTCCGTAATCATTTTTACAGTGTAGTATACAAAAATCACTCCCATATACGAACACATATAACCTAAAATCAAATCAACCAATCGAACTACTATCGATGCCGTTGTATTAACCTCAATTGTGTTGTTAATCACAAAACAAACGATTGATCCAAAGCCACTTATTGGAATGCCCCACCAATTCTCTGTCTTTTTCCTGTAAAGTTACGCTCCAAGATAGTAATATCCTGCGTATTTGACAGCTGTCGAAACTTGAAAAACATTAACACCTATCTTATCGAGCAGGTCCCCCCCCGATAGATATCAGAGCAACTGCAAGCATTCCTTTTGTTGATACATGCTTTTCATCCAAGATTCCGTAAAAAATGGCAAACAGCAAAAAGAGCATTGGAAGAAACCACAATTGTGATGGAGCACATCCAAGAACATATTTATATACTATTTTGGATAAGTCGAAGCCACTATAGTGTACATAAAACGGAATAACCCATGTTAACATCACGCAAAAGTATGGCAACATAAGTCTTTTTCCTCTTTCCAGAATATCTTTTTCAAAATTAGTATATTTTCCTTTTTCTGTTCTTAAGCAATAAAATAAAAAGCCAGAGGCCATCGCAAAAGTTTGAACATGAAATGTATTCAACCACCGAGCAAAAATTGAAAGGTAACTTGCTTCATACACGGGTTTTACTCCATCGAACCAACTACCAGTAAAAAACATGCACGAATGATAAAGTACAACCGCTAACATCATTAACACTTTTACATTATCCATTGTTTCTAATCTACGTTACATTACTTATCTCCTTTTCACCTTTTCACATATCTTATGAAACATACTTTGCAACTTGTCCCGATAAAACACCATATTAAGTACGCAAACAATAACACTCCAAATAATAGCCGTTTTAGCCACAAGAATAACCCACTCAACATATGTAGCTCCTGGCATTGTAATCATTCTCGTTGCAAAAAAACCAATCAATACCGTCAACCCATCAACGAAAATTTGCTTTGTAAATTTTCTTAAAGGCCACTTAATCAAATTTTTTGAATCATATACTGCCACCCACACCGTCTGATACCCCATTGCAACTAAGGTCCCAATCGCAACTCCAATCAGTCCCCATACCTTTACTGTTACAACAGATACTACAATATTGAGAATTGCAGCAATAATATAATTATTTTGTGTCTGCTTATAATGACCCGCTGCAAGAATAACAATATTATATGGTAACCTTAAGCAATGACCTGCATTTGCAGCTACAATCAATGCCGCAAAAAGAGGCTGGATATAATTTGCGTCATGGATACCAAGTGTATAAACTCTAACAAATGGAACAATTAAAATTGCTGTTAATCCAAATACAAAGGTCGTGCCAGTATGAATCACCCATTCTGTCCAGGAAAAAGTTTTGTTTAGTTTTTTAATTTCTTGTTTCGCCCATAGTTCACCAATTAAAGATGTAATTCCATTTGTCATAGATATAAATAACTGTTTTACACCTTTAACAACCAAAAAATACACGGAATAAATAGATACATCTGATAATGTTGCAAATAATGTTAACACAATCGTATCCGTACCATCAAGAATAACAGCAGCAACATGCTGTGCAATGCCATTCCATTTTTGAGCAATCGGCTCTTTCGTGTATTTAATCTTCCTATCTATGCTATAATGATGCCGAACATATAGGTAAATTAAGAATGGCTGTAGCAAATATATAAGAGATGTAGTTAATTTGACAATCTGAATACTGCATCCCATACGAATTAAAATAAAGCAAGCTGCAGTATTACAAACAACCGCTAATGTCTGTGCATTATACTGAATATAACCACGCTGATCTGCCGTTAAGAGTAAGCGGTTAACAATCCCAAAAAAATATTGTGCAAAAGAACTAAGAGAAATTGCCACAATCAATGTTGCTGTATAGATAAAGCCAAAGTCCTTTCCAGCAAACTGAGGATATACAATTACCAGCGCAATTACATATATTAGTAATATTTGACCAAGTTTTGTAAAAAATTTATTGGCTGAAGCTATTATTTTACTAACATCTTTCTGATTCTTCTCCGCTAAAGGTTTATATAGTGCAGATTGAACAACTGCACCTACACCCAGTTCAAGGAAAGAAATTACTCCTAGGAACTGCGCAATTGAATTGACCAGTCCATTAACTTCTGAACCAAATGCATTTAAGATTAATCTGGGTAAAATAAACCCGCAAACTATGGTTGTCAGCTGAAATAACAACGATGACACCGTATTATATAACAATCTTTTTTGTCTCATTCTTGCTCCTTTTTATACACTTTAGCAGCAATATTAATCCCTCAAGCTTCAACGATCAATCCCAATCCAATTTACGAGATAACCTCTTTCTAGTCTTTTCTCAAAGGTCTATCGCACGCTTAATTCAAGTTGATTTCCCAGTTATCATTTCCTTCAATAAACACTGGGCCATTATCACTAATTGCCAAATCCCAACCAATTGCACAAATTCCATAAAGTGTCCTGTGTACACAGCAATCCAGTTTACAACCCCATGGTATTCAGGTATCTGAAATTTGCCAAATTTAATTTTGGTATTGGGGTTCATATCAATATTTGTTCCATAAAAAGCTAAAAGCCATATTCTTTCAAATGCCCATTTTCGTTAATTTCAATAGACAAGCCACCTGTTGACCAACTATCTACAATTCCTGTTTCCTCAGTTCCTATACAAAGCAATCAGTAAATATGTCTTGCTATCTTTATTGCTAGTCACAATTTGATATACATTTATTGTGCTCGGAATATATAAAATTTATTGGATTCTCCATATTTTCTAGCCCACTCAACATTTTCCACAATTCTGTCGATTTCTGATTTCAGTTTTGCTTCAACCACTGCATTTTTCACCTAAATATTCCAATTACGCTTAGCCCAAATCTTTTTTAACGCAATTTTCAACTTTTCCTTGAATCCAATTAATTAACGCCCCTGATATTTATTGATTTCACTATCAACAATTCTTCCATCTTCAATAATGAGTGCATCTTTCAAAACTTCACCGTAAATTCCATTATTAAGTTCATTAATATATTTCCAAATCACTTCAGAATTGTTCCACGTGAATGTTTTATAAAATAGTGCCGGCGTATGATCCACAACATAATGCAAAACACCATCGATCATATATGTAGGTTTTTCTATCGTAGTTGGAACACTGGTTTCAATTCCGCCATTCCTATCACAACTCACGTCAATAAGCATCGAATTTTTCTTCATACGTTTCAAATCATCACGATAAATAATATGATCTTTTCTCATTATATCCCACAGAACGCAATTCACAATAACATCATACTGTCCCAGTTCATCCCGCAACAGTTCTTCCGTTCTTCGATCATACTGGCGAACATCAGCACCCAACATATTGAGAACTTTGATAGCACCTCGTGCGGTATTTCCACGACCAATAACTGCTACCTTTGTTTCATAAGGCATCTTTGCATAGCACTGAAAAGCGTGCATGACTGCTGCTTCACCTGCAAGTTCATTGTTTCGCCAAAAGATATGTCGTCCCTTTTGAAACATCTTCTCCCATGCAAATACAGTCAAATTGCCTGCAAGCAATTTATCAGTGATATCTCGATTCTGAGTTGCATGGACCCATCCAAAAATTGTTTGATAGTCAAGTTCTTGAAGATAATCAGCATCACCAATTTTAGGATCACAGATAATATCTTTTAGTAAAACTTCGTCATGGGAAGCAATATAGCTACCACAGGCTTCATATTCTGAATCCTCAATGCCAAGTACATCACCATAACCTTTTTCAAAATAAAGCAATTCAGGATGTTCAATATTTTTCAAATGTGCCGGAACAATAGCACGTCTATACTCGTTTTCCTTATGACTTATCGGAAATCCAACTGTTTTCATACATTTTTCCTCCTTATAATAGGCAGAATAAAGTTCAAAAATACTCTTAGTTTAACTTTTTCACTCTTTTAATTTCTGTCAGTTCCGTGCTCATAAGCGGAACTGCACCATCCCTTAATAAATTTTCCTCCTTCAGTGCACGTGCTTCTACCTTTTTCACTGGCCCATAATTGTGAACATTTCCAACTGTAAAACCACAGAGATATACTAACCATCGTCACTGAAAGAAAAACAACCATTGAAACTGATGTTGAATCACAAATATAGGTAAATTTTTCTCTTAAGACTTTTACTTTATCACTAAAGCGACGCATAACACCACCACCAAACAATGGGCTGAACGAATCAGAAAAGAAAATAAAGCACCCCAAAAACTAAATCACAACATGAATTGCTTTTCTGCTTAAATTGCACTTATCAACAATACTTGTAAAGTTTTCAACCACACCACTTTTTTCATAATAAGCAACCATGATACCAACCATAATGTTGACTGTTATCACCCAAATGAAATCCTCATTTCCAAGCAATGCTTTCAACAATTCTGTAAAACCAAATATACCCTGTCCTACAAGAAAGCAAACTAAAATACGTACTGTCGCTAATGACGCAATCGTATTTCTGGTAGCGAAATCCAGTATAACAGCAAGTGCAACTAGTACAATAGGTATCCATTCCATCGTTCCCAACATAACCTTACCATCTCTTTTCTGGAAGAATTAACATTTCTCCCCAGTGTGCATCTGATTCCTTTAACAGATTTGCATCAAATCCACTGTCCGGATAAAAAGTCATTTCTCCGAAATACACCAAGCCATCAATACAGTACAAATCAACTCGCACATACGAAACTCCTTTACTCAGTTTTTCCGCAATAACGAACATCTCATCTATGCAATCAGGTTTGGGTAATGTAAAGCCCTCTGGAGCTTCTTTTCCACGGATATTATATTTTTTCAAATTCCATTCTTTATCAAAGAAATAGAATTTAGGGTGCCCCGTATCACGCTCGGTACATACCATGACGGATTCAGCGACACCATCAAAGCAGAAGAATTTATAATCTACTAATGCTTTTGTATCTTTATTGTTGTAGTAAGAATTGGAAATAATTATTGAGCAACCGTCAGAATTTAGTCTGTACCCCCCGGTAGATAATTTGATCCATTCACCCAGCTTCAAATCCCACTCTTCAGGCTTAAATTCTTCAAATCCACTAGCTGGATAAAATGTAATCTCACCAAAATACACTTTTTCATTGATTTCATAAAAATCAATTCTTGCAAAAGGCATTTTTTCAGAAAGCTTTGCAGCTAATTTTTTCATCAATTCATACTGTTTTGGACGCTGAATCGGTAAGATAGCGTTGCCATGAGCAGGTCTTTGTACATTCAGATGGTTCCATGCTTCGTCGTAAAAATCTTCTTTTAAGCCATCTTTTGTAAAACGCTCACTACACACCAGTGTCATACGAGGCACACCATCAAAGCAGAACAATTTATAATCACGTAAATCGTCTGCCATATATTGTTCGGCAATAATTCTGTGTGGGACATTTTTATAAGGCCATTCGCGTCCATTATAAAAATAATCATGCTTAAGCGACATATTTATTTTCTTTTTCGCCATAGCTATATCCAATTTAGACTTATCTCTACATATAACAAGTCCACCACTGTCATGAGTACATTTCAACACAAACTGATTTGGAAGAGCATCAAAATCAATACCATCAAAATTATCCCACACTCCCAGTGTTGGTATGATATACTCTTTTCCGATTTTATCAGCAACATACTCCTTTACTGCATACTTATCAACCATTGTTGTGTATTCTGGCTTTCTGTCATAGAGTCTAAGCCACTGAAGTTTCTGATTAAATGTTTTTGGATTTTTCAAATCGAGCTCTTCATTCATCATTACCGGATAGTACATCTTTAGGAATACTTTATCTGGTAGTAATGGTAAGATTCCAGCGACTCTGAAGCATTTTATAATAATTTTATAGAATATAAATTTGGGTCTGATACCCATATGTCTATTTCTCGATTTTATTCCGCCCATGTGACACCCTTCTTAATAATTTTTGCAGGCACACCTACTACCATTGAACATGGTTCATCAATCTTTCCGGAAACAATTGAGCCGGCACCTACTATCGTATTATCAGCTATAGAACTACCTTTTAAAATCTTTACGCCTAACCCAATCCAAACATGCTTACCAATTGAGACACTAGCATCTGGATTAATACGTTTTCCCATAGCGTCAAAAATATAATGATAATCCGTGGAATGAATTTCTATATTGTTGGATAACAAAGAATTCTCTCCTATACTAATTTTAGTCCCATTGCAAGCATTAATTACTGTTGGTTGTAATGGTGAAGCGTTTATATGTACTCCTCTTCCCAAGATGATCTCGTTATTATTTCCTTGAAGTAACATACGAACTCCGTTTAACGAACACCCATTGCTTATGACCAATTTATTGTTACTACCAATAATTCGAATGCGGCAGTTCTGAATTTTAGAGGAAAAATCACGTTCTACTACATTCCCTCCCCCCCGAATTATTATTTTATTTTTCCCAAAATAAAATAATAGAATATTTCTAATTCTTTTCAATTTATTCTTATCCATCTTACTTCTCCTGATAACAATTCATGCGTATTTAAGAATGACCAATAACCAAAAACTTAGGATTACCCATAAGGTCATTTCCTAAATCTCCTACATCATTAATTGTAAATCCATTTTTCCAAAGAATATAAGGAAACGGTATCTGATCTCTTTTAGTATTACTTCTTAAATATTCTTTCCACCACTGCTCAGTAATCTTTCTGGCATTTGGATTTTTTAAATCATATACAATAACTGTTGCTTCACACAAACCAAAATTCTCTGGAAAACCTTCATCTCGAAATCTTTGAAGTTGCTCCTGAATCTTCTCGAAATTTCCTCTTTTATAATATTTACACGCCAATGCCTCTTGGTAAGCGCACTCGCGCTCATGATGACGATGCATTGCGATCCCAGTTTTTGATTTTTCTGCAATACTGCAAATGGTTGACACATCAGACAATACCTTCACATTGCCATCCGTATATATTGCAAAATCATACCCGTGAAAAACATCAAATGGATGAAATTTATAATATCTGTTGGCGTCACTGATATATTCGCCACAATCAATTAAATGTTCTTTCCATATACCCGTATTACCATTCAAACTATCTGTAAAAATATGATAAGTTGTATCATCACCGACATAGATAGGTTGCTTAACAACGTCATAGCCTCCAGTTATGCATCCATACACCGCAATTTTGGCATTCTCAATCAGTTCACCAAAATTATAATAGGGCTTATAATTTTTTATGGATTTAACAAATTTTCTAATTTTTTTATCACCGGTTTTAGAAAGTAGTTTTTTTCTAAGTAATCTATGTCGGTCCTTGGAACTTGCTTCCTTCAGGCGCTTAATATTACGAACTAATCTTACAACTGACGAATGATATAAGGTAATATAATCTTTAAATAATTCTTCATTTTTTATTATCTGATCTATATCCTTCATTTTTATCTCCTCACATTAACAAATCCATCAAACATAAATACCGGTTTTAATACTGTTTCATATGGGCAATAGATATAAGATATCATCACAAGCAATACCATTAACACTAAAATAAAAATTATTTTATCCCGTGAATATCTTGGAGGTGTTATGTACATTCCAGTAATGACAAACAGTATTGAATATCCCATTTCCAGAAATCTATGGTAATTTCTGTCAAGTAACAAGAACGGCAATGTCAACAGTAATATTTCTATTGCCATGCCATTATAATTTGCCACATAGAAAGAACTATCATCAGATGAAATTGTTGTGCCCTCAAAAGCTCTATTCGATAACAAATATGAAGAAAGAATATAAGCCATTAACCAAACAATAAATATCAGCACAATCCATGTTAAGGATGAGGGAGTGATACTATCAGTCAGATATCTTGCTGATAACCTCGGATTTAAATACCGGCTGACTATACTCACAATAGGATTAAGGAATATTACCATGAATAAAGTCAATCCAGCAGTAATCAAAACAAATAGTTTTCTGTCATAATGTTTCATTTTAACCAGCAGAAGCAGTAAAAACATCACACATGAAATATGAATGAGAAAAGCTACTGCAATAAATCCTAGATATTTCACCCTTGAAAGTTTTTCACTGGTAACTAATATGCTGTATCCAACAAAAACAACGCAAAAAGCAGTGAAAAATTTAAACTGCACCAACTGAATTATTGATGGAAATATCAAAAATAAGCCAAAGTACAAATTTTCATTTCCACCAAGGCGTCGTACAGCATTATGCATCAAATAATAATCTAAAAACAGCATGACAACTACCATGCCTCTATAGTTGAACCCGATAAAATAAAACAATTTATTTAGACACGCCCAAATAACTCCTGTTGTTTGAGCCGCAACCGGTAATTCAACATAATTAACATATTCAAACAAAGGAACATAGTTGCTTAAATCTGCATAGGACGTAGAAGTAACTGGAAGGAATGCCATTAAAGATGCGGCAAGTACCCATGTGGATTTTTCTGTTCTCTTAATAAACAGAATATAGAAGATAAATATGGCATATGGAATTATCAGCATTATCTTCTCTCCTCGAACTCATCTAACGAATCTTTTATCGCCTTCAGGTATTCATATCTATACTTCTCATCTGGTTCCAGATATCCCCCTTCTGCCCACTCATTCCAGGCAAAGATAAATACCATATCCTGCTTAAACTCCTTCTCTGCTTTATCAAGTAGTTGTGTAAAGAACTTTTTAAAATCCACAGGATTTGCATTTTCTACTACCATTCCTCTTTTGCCTTTTCTTGGAGTATTATCCCAATCAACGAAAGCACACGGAACACTAATTGATGTGTTAGTCTTTGAATTAAGAATATAATTCCAAATTTCTGCATAATCGCATCTTTGTAGTCCTTTGAGAACCTGAAGTTTTTCTCTCATGTTGAATTTTAATCTCTTTTCAACAAAAACCAAAAAATCTTTTTTGATGCGTTGTAACAGTGACAGATTTTTCAATGCAAAAACCCAGTTCGGCTGATATTCTATTGCATAACTAAACAGTTCATCATGCCGATTACTGCTTAAATAATAGCTAACATTCTGATATGCGTATTCAATACCGTCAAATCCATTTTGTTTTGCCAACTGGTTCCAGTAAGTCAACATTTCATCTAAGCAATCTATAAGTTCAGGTCTATAGATAACAAGGAGTGGTTTATTATTATTTACTATATATCTATCATCTTTGAAATAATCTAACAAGTAATCAAAATGTTCTTTCCACTCATTTTTTCCACCATAGGACTGCTGCATAATTACATCAGCAGAGCCATTAGCCCACGTGTTTGTCCAACTTTCATTTGCCCAACAAAGGCAGAAATGTGTATCCAACTCTTTTCTTTGCAAAAATGCTTCTACCGGTTTTTCTAATAGTTTTTTTCCCGAAAACCAGTAATGATAGAAGCAGAATCCATAGATGCCATATTCGTTTGCCAATTCTACTTGCCACTTCATCGTCTCAGGGTCTAACAAATTATAATAATTTTTATTCAAGGGGACTCTTGGCTGATAGTGATTTGGAAATAATGGTGTTGCTTTTTTTACATTTACCCATTCAGTAAACCCCTTTCCCCACCATTTATCATTTTCAGGAATACTATGGAATTGTGGCAGATAAAACGCAATTACCTTCATGAAACACTCTCCTTTTTCATTTTGCATACTTCTTCATACATTAATAGAATTTTATGACAATGCTCATCAAACGACTCGAAATTACCCTTAAGAATATTACAGTTCATTATTTTCAAACAATCTCGATTAGATATAATCTTTAAAAGGACACCTTCAAAATTCTTCTCGTTAATAATAAAACCATTTTTTTTATCTTGTACTAAGTCTCGGGCGCCTACACTGTCCGAGACAACAACCGGGACTCCATAGCTCAATGCCTCTAATACTGTAAATCCAAAAGTCTCATAACACACACTCGGTGCAACAAGAATATCGGATTCATCCATTATTTTCTCCAGTTGAGAATAATCATATCTATCACCATGCTTTTTGATATAACTCCTTTCCATTGGTGTATAAGTATATATATTTAGCAGAAAATTATTATTGCTTAAGCTCACACTATCTAGAGTTTTGATAAGCCAATCAAATCCTTTTATAGAAGTTGCCGGACCTAAATAGGTTATTCTTAGCTTTGCCGAATCAAATGCCTTCTCCTTTCGATGGTCTTTAACATCCAAGTGCGAAATATTGACTATATCACCTTTTAAAGAAGGAAGTTCTCTATGGAATACCCATTCAGTTACAGAACTATTGAAATGAAACCAGTCAATCTTCTCAAATGTTTTAGCGTATTTATGCTTCAAATTCTTATAAAATGACAAATCATTTACTGTAATACCCTCAGATACATTATCTGTCTGTTCAATTTTCTTTTTTGCAGTGCCTTTAATTTCAAGAAACAGTTTATTTTTCCGCAGCTTACAAAATAGCTTAGAATGGATAATATATGTTTTCGCTCGTGAAAAAGCATATTTATTACATTTCGGGCAGTCTACACAGCTATTCCAATTTTCACATTTTTTATTATGGTAAACATATATTTGTTTTGGGCATAATCCAAAATAATCATGTGTTGTATATATTGTTGGAATATTCAACTCATTTGCAGCATCAATAAACTCCTCATACAGTCCAATCATTGTATGAATATGTATCACTTCAATTTTATTCTTTTCAAAAAAATTCTTCCACATGGAAGTAAGAGTATGCTTTGTTAAGTATTCCTTATCTTTCAATCCAAACAGCATTGGTAGACTTAATGGATTAACAATTGAATATACAGGCACTCCTTTTTTATTTTTTTCTCTTTTTATCGATACCTTACTGCTTAACAACCTGTATTCACCTGGATATAGAATCATAACGCTGTTGTCCTTAGATTGACACGCAACTAAATCATCTACATATTTTGTTAATCCACCACCCCGGTTTTCTCCAAGGCCAACGGTATAGTGTAATATCTTCATCTGGTTTTCCTCAAATTCATTTTATAAAACTAAACATTAAGTATTTAGAGAAGAAAAATTAAAAACTACCTTCATATTTTTTATTGAACAGCTTTGCTTTTAAAAAAGCGGATCCTTTCTTCCTCCAATTGATTTTCTCCATATGCATATATGGTAATTCTTTAATTTCTTCTTTTTTTAAACGTCCTGATTTTATCTGATAATCCACCCATACATTAAAGATAATCTCTGATACTCTGCCATAAAATCTCCCTTTAAAGGCACTGAGCGAAGTGGAGTCAATCCGTTTTTCTAATTCAAATAAAATGTCAAATAACCATGTGCAATATTCATTCAACAGACTTTTCTCGGCAATCATCATATTAAACATATATCCGTAACGATGCTTGAGTACATGATCGCAACTGTCTAAATACTGAGGATATTTTTCCTTTATAATTTCTCTCGTTTCATCTATCTGATTGGAATAATGGGTGTGTTTATAATGACTATATAATGTTTCTATATAATATCTTCGTTTGCTTGGAACAAACAATTTCACTCTTCCAAAATAAGGCTTAATTTCGTTATACGTGAGAATCCCTTTCCACGGATCATTACCTTTTTTCTTTCCAAAATGCCGTCTATAATGTGCAAGTCCAATGTAATCATCTTCAATGTTTTTCCATGCCCAATATAAACCTGTAAGCTCACAGAAACTTGCATTAAGTTCAGATATATTATCACCAGTGTTGTCTTTTGCATAACCAAGATTCAGTTCATTATCAGCACTATCTATTTTTCCCTCAGCACCTATATGTAGAGGAAGGTACATTTCATCATCTGGCATTCTATATTTTTTATGTGTTGCTACAACTATCTTGACCGTTTTTCCTTTTTCCATATTCATCCCCTCATAATCATAAAATCACCTGATCCATGTCATAATACTTATACTCACCAAGATGACAACCAAAAATCACTTTATTCTCTGCATCTACCAGCTTTTTATACTCTGAATCAAGCAAACCATATAATACGGCCCATCGCCCGGTTTCCATTCACTGCTATATTCACGACTAATGATAGTCTTCGGCAAGTCATTTCCGCTCTCGTCCCTACCAAACTCAAACCACTTGTGCTCAATAATGCGAGTCCACGGCGTTTCGCGGTCGGTACAGTTCACTGCGGCATTGCCCTGGAAGTTTGGCTTGTCCAAAATTTCCGTTTCAAAACGGACGGAACGATACTCCAGCGTACCCAGCTTATAGTCAAAATAAGCATCTATCGGTCCTGTGTATACCCCTTATTAGCCAATGCATCCAACTCTACCTTATTCTCCAGATAGTCTGTGTTAAAACGAACTTCAATCCCATCCAGTAGATTAGCAATCATCTTGGTATAACCACCAACAGTAATACCCTGATAAAGAGCATTAAAGTAGTTGTTATCAAAAGTCAGACGAACTGGAAGTCTTTTGATGATAAAGGACGGCAGCTCTTTACAGTCGCATCCCCACTGCTTCTCAGTGTAGCCTTTGATGAGTTTCTCATAGATATCACGACCCACAAGAGAAATAGCCTGTTCTTCAAGATTCTGCGGCTCGTGGGTGGATTTCTTTACGCTGCTTCTCAATCTTGGCCACAGGTGAGTTGGTAAACCGATTTAACTCAACAAACTGTGTAATATAATTCCAAACCTTTTTATTTGGTGTGGAAGATATGGGCACCGTATTTGTGGGTATTGATGCTCTCGACATTTTCGGTGTAGATATTGCCAACAATGTTTGGGCGTTTGTCGACAACCAAAACAGATTTACAATGAGCCTTGGCTTCATGTGCAAAAATAGCTCCATAAAGTCCTGAGCCTACTACTAAATAATCATATATATTCCGTCTTTCCCCTCATCTCTTCCTTAATCTCTCTGGAAAATATCCCTCGTATAAACCTTGTCCTTCACATCATCCAGACACTTGTCATAACGGTTTGCGATTATGGCCTGACTCTGCTTTTTGAATTCATCCAAGTCATTAACAACCTTGCTGCCAAAGAAAGTATCGCCATCTTTCAAGGTCAGCTCGTAGATAATGACCATTGCGCCTTTTGCCTTGATGCGCTTCATAACGCCTTGAATAGAGCTCTGGCGGAAGTTATCGCTGTTGCTCTTCATGGTAAGGCGATAAACGCCAACAACAACTTCCTTTTCCTTGCTCTCATCCCAGCTGTCATTCGCTTCATAAGCACCTGCGATTTCCAGTACACGATCAGCGATGAAATCTTTACGAGTTCTGTTGCTCTCAACAATCGCTTCAATCAAGTTCTCCGGCACATCTGCGTAGTTGGCCAGCAACTGTTTAGTGTCTTTCGGCAGACAGTATCCGCCATAGCCAAAGGACGGATTGTTATAGTGAGTACCAATACGAGGATCAAAACAAACACCGTTGATGATCTGCTGAGTATTCAGCCCCTTTATCTCAGCATAGGTATCGAGTTCGTTAAAATAGCTGACACGCAGAGCCAGATAGGTGTTGGCGAACAGCTTAACTGCCTCTGCCTCGGTGAAGCCCATGAATAGAGTGTCGATATGCTCCTTAATTGCACCCTCCTGCAGAAGTTCTGCAAAAGTGTGTGCGGCATTCACCAGACGAGCATTATTCACATCAGTGCCAACGATAATACGGGAAGGATAAAGATTATCGTACAGCGCTTTGCTCTCACGAAGGAATTCCGGGCTGAAGATGATGTTGTCACAGTGGAATTTCTCACGAACACTTACAGTGTAGCCAACCGGAATCGTAGACTTGATAACTATGATCGCTTCCGGATTGTACTCAATAACCAGCTTGATCACAGATTCCACCGCACTGGTGTCGAAAAAGTTCTTCTTGCTATCGTAGTTGGTAGGTGCAGCAATTACGACAAAATCAGCATCACTGTACGCTTCCTTCGCATCAAGGGTAGCCGTTAAGTCCAGTTCTTTTTCTGCCAGATACTTTTCGATACATTCGTCCTGAATCGGAGACTTTTTATTATTGATAAGTTCAACTTTCTCAGGAATGATATCTACAGCCGTCACCTTATGGTGCCGAGACAACAACGTAGCAATGGAAAGGCCAACATAACCCGTACCAGCTACCGCAATTTTCAAATCTTTAAAATCTTTCATTTTTCTAACCCTCTATTTTCCTTATTTGTAAAACTCAGCGTACCACTCAGCGAACTTTCTTAATCCAGTTCTCAGGCTTGTGCTCGGTTTGTAACCGAAGTCACGTTCCAGTGCACTGGTGTCTGCATAGGTCACAGGCACATCACTCGGCTGCATCGGAACCAATTCCTTGTGAGCCTCGAAGTCATAATCTTCCGGCAGAACCTTAGCACGGACCAGTTCTTCAGAAAGAATCTGTACGAAGTCCAACAGGTTCCCCGGATTCTGGTTACCAATGTTGTAAACGGAATACGGCGGAATCGGCAGACCATCCTCGCCGTTCTTCTTGTCTGGGGCTTTTTTCATCACACGGACAACACCCTCAACAATATCGTCCACATAAGTAAAGTCACGCTTGCAGTTGCCGTAGTTGAAGATCTTGATGGTCTCCCCTTTCACCAGCTTGTTGGTGAAGCCAAAGTAAGCCATGTCAGGACGGCCTGCCGGACCATACACGGTAAAGAAACGCAGACCGGTAGAAGGAATGTTGTACAGTTTTGAGTAGGCGTGAGCCATCAGCTCATTAGATTTCTTGGTGGCTGCATAAAGAGAAACCGGATTATCCACCTTGTCTTCAGTGCTATACGGGACTTTCTTGTTGGAACCATAAACAGAAGAAGAAGAGGCATAAACCAGATGTTCCAGATTCTCACTACGGCGACAGGCTTCTAGAATATTGAAAAAGCCGACCAAGTTGGATTCCACATAAGCATCCGGGTTGGTGATGGAGTAGCGCACACCAGGCTGTGCCGCAAGGTTGACGACCACAGACGGCTTGTACTTCTCGAACAGCTCGGTGACCAGTGCCTTGTCAGCAATGTTGCCTTTGATAAAGGTAAACATGGGATACTTGGCCAGTTCGTTCAGACGGAACTCTTTCAGCACCACGTCGTAGTATGCATTCATGTTGTCGATACCGATAACTGTAGCAGAAGGTGCTTCCTGATAAATTCGTTTCACAAGGTTAGAGCCAATAAATCCGGCTGCGCCTGTGACTAAAATTGTTTTGTTTTCCAAAGATACAGTGCTCATTTTTATTTTCCTCACTCATATATCTATTTATTGTTCTTTAAACACGTCTTCATACTGTCCGCAAATTTTATCCCATGTGTATTCTTCTGCCACACGCTTCTCTGCTCTCCAACCCATCTCTGCAATTTCATCTGCGCTCATTTGAACAGATAGCAAGGCCGCAATATTTGACCATCATCTGCCCAGAAATCTTCCAGTATTTCCGAATTGGTGCGGACCACTTCGCTCTCATCCACTCATGTCCATCCGGATTCAAGTACACAGTACCGCCCAGTTTATGGATTTCTTTGTAGAAATGAGAGGCAAAGGGTCCGATGTGACATGTCATTATGTAGACAATCGGATGAGGAATATGATTTTTCTTAATATGCTCGCAGCACACTTTCAGTGCAGTAACATCATAATAAATTGCCTGTGCAGGCCCAATTTGAGGAACATCTATTTTGAAACAGTGGGCATTGTGGAGTTCAATTTCGTGGTCGTTGATCTTTGTCACGCCTCTAAACTCGTTCTCATCCATACAGCCATCTCCATTGGCTTTACAGGCAACATGATATTTGATGTTCTCTTTATTCTGGTGATACTCCGTGAGCTTATAAACGAACGTTTCATAACCGCCATATGCTCCGAGGCTTTTTGCGCCCACAAGATATATATGCTGCACTTCTTTTTTTGAATTCATTCCTCTATTCCATCCTCACTACTCATGTTTTCTATTATCTCAATGCCATAAATCAGACCTCATTCCAGTTTCCAGCAACTTTTTATCCTCAGATTTTAATGCCTATTATCACTGCAGCACCGACAAGATACACATGCTGCACTTCTTTTTTTGAATCCATTCCTCTATTCAATCCTCATTCTTCGTGTTTTGTTTTATCTCATTACCGTAAACCAGACCTCAATCATAGTTCCAGCAGATTTTATCCCCTAAATTTTCGTGTCTATTATCACTGCGGCTCCCACCAAAAATACGTGTTGCACTTCGTTTTACTGCCACATTTTTCTACCTCTGTATTCTTGCATCCTTTAGTCCCAGCCATTTCTGATCCTTATCGCTCAAACTTAATGGCGTCCCATCTTCCAAAAAGTAACCTTCAACACTTGCGTTACCCTTATATTCACCTTTAAGTTCCGGCCACTCTACACCAATAATAGGATCATTCCAAGCTAGACCACTTTCATCACCGGGGTGATAAAAGTCTGTACACTTATAACAAAACTCTGCAACATCGGACAAAACCAAGAACCCATGAGCAAAACCCTCTGGGATATAAAACTGTTTGTGATTTTCTTCAGACAGTTCAACCCCAAACCACTCACCATAAGTTTTACTACTTTGCCTAAGATCAACGGCCACATCAAAAACACAACCTTTAATCACTCGAACCAATTTACCCTGTGGAAATTGTTTTTGAAAATGCAATCCACGAAGCACACCTTTTGAGCTCATACTCTGATTATCCTGCACAAACACCATATCAAGACCAGCTTCGTGCATATCATTTTGGTTATACGTCTCAATAAAGTACCCACGATTATCATGATGGACAGTTGGTTCGATCACACAAAGCCCATCAATAGGGCATCTAGTTACTTTAATCTGTCCCATAACGCACCTGCAATTCTTTCAAATATCGTCCCAGTGCATCCTGCCAAATCGGAAGCGGTGTAAAACCTGCCTCCACTAGTTTGCTCTTGTCCAGACGACTATTAAACGGACGAACAGCCTTACTCTGACCATACTCTGTTGTAGTCACTGGCAACACTCTAGTGGTGTATCCCGCCTGATTGAATATTTCACGGGCAAAGTCGTACCAACTAATGTATCCGCCCTCATTTGTAGCATGGAAATAACCATATTTATTTGATTCAGCCATGTCAACCAATAATCTTGCAAGGTCAAAAGTATACGTAGGCGTTCCAATCTGATCATTTACTACTTGGAGTGTCACATGATTTTTACCTGCATCAAGCATGGTTTTGATAAAATTATTTCCATTTTTGCCAAACACCCACGCAACACGCACAATGAAGTATTTTTCTAAATTTCTAGCAACTGCAAACTCCCCATCAAGTTTACTTTTACCATAAACATTTAGTGGATTGTAATCCTTGCAATCTGGATCCCATGGTTTTGTACCATGTCCGTCAAAAACATAATCAGTTGAAATGTAAATCATTTTGCAGTCTAAACTCTTACATGCACTAGAAATATTCTCTGTACCATCAACATTGATTGCACGAACTTTCTCTAAATTTTCGATGTCCTCAGCAGCATCAACCGCAGTCCACGCCGCACAGTGAATAACCACATCTGGACAAATTTTTTTAAGAGTCCACAAAACTGCAGCCCTGTTAGTAATATCCAACCTCTCATACTGATTTTGAAATGCATCACATTTTTCCGTTATATCAGACCCGATTGCTTCATGCCCTCGTTTCAGAAGTTCATTCATCACATCATATCCCAGCTGTCCACCGGCTCCAGTTACAAAGATTTTCATCTTATCCTCCTTTAGCGGTTGCTGTACATTTTATCGTAGTAGTTCTGATACTCGCCACTAATGATGGTTTCCCACCACTTACGATTGTCGAGATACCACTGAATGGTCTTCTTGATACCGTCCTCGAACTTGATTTCTGGAAACCAGCCCATTTCATTGTGAATCTTGGTCGGGTCGATGGCATAACGCATATCATGCCCTTTACGATCCCTCACATGTGTAATCAGCGATTCCGGTTTATCAAGCTCCTTACAGATGATTTTCACGATTTCAATATTCTGCTTTTCATTGTGGCCACCGACATTATAAACTTCACCAACACGTCCCTTATGTATAATCAAGTCAATAGCCTTACAATGGTCTTCAACATACAGCCAATCACGAACATTCAATCCTTCACCATAAACCGGTAATGGCTTATTCGCCAGGGCATTTACAATCATCAGTGGAATCAACTTTTCCGGAAAATGATATGGTCCATAATTATTTGAGCAACGACTGATCGTTACCGGCAATCCGTATGTCCTGTGATATGCAAGCACTAACAAATCTGCACCGGCCTTTGAACTGCTATACGGTGAACTCGTATGAATTGGAGTACTTTCTGTAAAAAATAAGTCTTTTCGATCAAGCGGCAAATCACCGTAAACTTCATCCGTAGAGACCTGATGATAGCGTTTTATGCCATACTTTCGACAAGCATCCATTAACGTTACCGTTCCGATTATATTGGTCTGAAGAAAAATCCCTGGATCTTCAATTGATCTATCAACATGACTTTCCGCAGCAAAATTCACTACAACATCGGGATGTTCCTCCTCAAACAACTTATTTACTGTATCACGATCACATATATCAGCTTTTACAAAACGAAAGTTTGGATTACTCATCACTGGTTCTAAAGTAGATAAATTTCCTGCATATGTAAGCTTGTCCAAACATACTACACGGTCATTCGGGTAATTTTTCAGCATGTAAAACACAAAATTCGATCCGATGAATCCTGCTCCTCCTGTTACAATAAATGTCACTTTCTCACCCCCCTCTCCAGATTCCTAATTCATTAGTTTTATCTATATACTTACCGTCCAAAACATCCTTAATATACTGACCATACTGATTTTTTTTCATAGTTTCATACACTTTGTACAATTCAGATTTACTAATCCAGCCATTCGAGTACGCAATCTCCTCCAAACACGCTATCTTACGGTGTTGATGAGTTTCGATTGTCTTGACAAAATTGGTCGCTTCTACTAAACTTTCATGAGTCCCCGTATCAAGCCATGTAAAACCTTGTCCTAGAAGTTCAACATTTAATTCACAATTCTCAAGGTAAATACGATTCAAATCTGTTATCTCAAATTCACCACGAGCTGACGGTTTTAATTTTTTTGCATACTCCACTACACGATTATCGTAAAAATACAAACCAGTCACACAATAATTACTTTTTGGAAAGTTCGGTTTCTCTTCGATTGATATCGCTTTCCCAGCACTGTCGAACTCCACAATACCAAATCGTTCTGGATCATCCACATAGTATCCAAACACAGTTGCTCCCTTACCCGATTCAGAATTACAAACAGCTGCATTTAAGCGTTTATTCAAACCATTTCCCGCAAATATGTTGTCACCAAGAATCATTGCTACCGTGTCTCTCCCAATGAAATCTGCACCTATCACGAAAGCTTGTGCCAATCCATCCGGTGACGGTTGAACTGCGTATTGAAGATTCACTCCAAATTGACTTCCATTTCCCAACAACTCCTTAAACCTTGGTGTATCTTGCGGTGTAGAAATTATAAGTATATCTCGTATTCCCGCATTCATAAGAACAGACATTGGATAATATATCATTGGCTTATCATATATCGGTAAAAGTTGCTTACTAGTTACTCTAGTTAATGGATACAACCTTGTCCCTGATCCTCCTGCTAATATGATACCCTTCATTAATCTTGTCACCTCACACGAAATCCTCACCAATTTATAAAATCATCTTTATAACACAATCAAGTCGCAAATCATAATCTTTTGCGACTTATGGTTTTAACTTCGCATACAGTGTGGGGTTGGATAATTTTCTTGCGAAAAATCTGACGGCAAATGCTATAAAATTGCCGTCAGAAAATTCTGGAAATTAAAATTGAGTTATGAACGTTCAAACATAAAAAGAATGCGTCCTTGAGCCAAAAACACAGATTTTTTACATAAAACACATTAATTTGAAAAGTGATCAAAAAAATTAACATAAATCTTTTCAAAAAGAGTCGATAAAACTCCTTGTAAATTTCATTTTGATTGTGATACGATGCTGTGATATGTGATTTTAACTATTGTGCCGAAAAAAAACTTTTTTTTGTATTTTACTTGACTTATCCTTTTTATGAATATATAATATTAATTGTGTGTCGCAAAAGATTATGATTTGCGACTTTTTTTATTTCACCTTAAAGCCCCGTTATATGCGGTTTTGCATATAACGGGGCTTTAAAATTAAATTACGTATACTTTCAATTTCAAAAAAAAATAGCTGCAAGACATAAATCTATACAGCTAAAACAATTAATACAAACTCACTGAAAATTTAAGATAATCGATTACTCAAACCACAATAAATAAGTGGAATATTTTCTTCTCCACGAATATTTTTCATATGTTTACAAAACTGGCAATCATTTTTCATCGCCTTTAGTTCTTCTGAAGAATAGTCATTTCCCAGTGAATCTTTCAAAAATTTCGCATCAAAGCTATCGCAATAGCAAGAACCTAGTGGATCAATTAACTTATAAACGCCACCATTTACACTCACTTCGTCATTATTTTCAACTTTCAACATCCATTCCCTCTCCTTCAATCACGAATAGTTATCAGTACGTTGACGTTCCACAAGCTCTGCAAAATATCCCTTTTTATCTATTAGCTCTTGATACGTACCATCCTCAATAATCTTTCCTTTATCCAAAACCACAATTCTATCACAATGTTTAATAGTAGACAGTCTATGAGCAATAACAATCCTCGTACTTTTCAAGCTATCAAGGGAATCAGACACTTGTTTTTGAGTAATATTATCAAGTGCAGATGTTGCTTCATCAAACATAATTACCCTAGGTTTAGGAGCTATAGCCCGAGCAATCATCATTCTTTGCTTTTGACCTCCAGAAATTCCTCCACCACCCTCACTTATGACAGTATGCATTCCCATCGGCATATTTCGTATATCGTCATCAAAGCCTGCCATACGAGCAGCCTCCCAAGCATCGTTAAGGGTAAGCCATGGTGCACAAATCACAATATTAGCAAAAATGTCCCCCGAAAACAATTTTCCATCTTGCATAACTGTTCCGATCTTTTGCCTCAAAGATCTTAAATCTAGAGATTTTATATCTTTTCCATCATAATAAACCGCACCACTATTTGGAGTCTCAAATCCCAATAAAATTCTCATCAAGGTTGATTTACCACAACCTGTCTTTCCAACTATAGCAATGTATTCTCCTGGTTTTATCTTCAAACTTAAGTCATCAAGTATCAAAGGTCCATTCTCACTATACTTAAATGAGATATTATTTAGTTCAATATTCCCAGAAAGTTTTGTAAGTATTTTTTTATTCACATTAACTTCAGGTTGGGCATCTAAAATAGGGGACACCAATTCAAGTGTTGGTTTAATTTTAGCCATAGTTGTAGCTATACTTGCCAAAGACATAATTGCACTACTAATTTGTCCGTACGCAGTGTTAAATGCAACATAGTCCGCTACATCAATTTTCGATTGAATTGCAAAATAATACAATACTATCGTACCAATTGAACTCACAATAGTACTAAAAATCGGCCAGATTTTAACTATAAAAGCTGGATTATACTGTAACTGTGCTGAATCCTTGTAAACATTGGACCACTTTGCAAAAGCACGTTTTTCAGCTCCGGCCAACTTTATTTTTTGAATTCCGCTAAACAAAGAGAATACCAACCCTTGGAGTTTATTTTCCACCTCATTATTTTTTCGTTGCAAATTCATCGAAATATACACATAAATCGTTGACATCACCAACTGAACCAAAACAATAATTATAGCTGGAATCACCAACATTCGCCCATACGCTAACATTGATCCCAAATAAACAAATGAGCATAAAGCTGCCAATCCATGTTCTAGCACAGCACTTGTAAGCATCGAACAGAGCGAATTCAAACTAAAAGTTCTATTAGCAAGTTCTCCCGCATTGTAATCTTTGAAAAAAGTAGCTGGCAGTGACATCAATCTACTCATAGCCGCACACGAAACTGCCAAACCCATTTTAGTTTGGAGCCTAGTCCGTACCAACGCACTCGTAATTGAAATCAAATACTGAGAAATTTCAACACCAATAAAAAATGTCAGCACTGGTGCTAAAAAGTTAAGACCACTTTCACCAAGAGGAACTACCTTTTGATAAATCGTCTTATTCACCATTGGCACCAAAAGACCTATTAAATTACCAAAAATCATTGTAGCAACAATCATTAACAAATCGGCTTTTGACAAAGCACTAAGTGAGTACCACAATAGATCCTTGATTTTCAGAGGTTTAAGTGGAAGCGGTTTATAAAAGCAAATAGCCTCCGGTTTAATTAAATTCATATTTTTAGAACTGAGCGAAACATGCTTGCCTGTTTTATAATCATAATATCTATAATGACCAATGCCATACGGTAAAAGAGCTATAACTTCTCCAGAAGCAGTCCTCCCAATCATGGGTCCAATTGCGTCTTTCCACCACTTACCATTTAGCTTAACATTTCTATACATGATTCCTGTGGGTTTAAGCATATATTCTAGCTGATCACTAAACCCTTCTACATCATTTGGTAGCTCAATTATTTTCGATTTATAGTATTTTAATATTTCCTCAATCGCATTTTGAGTTTGAACTCTTTCATTATTAACTGTAGCTGATGAATGTTGTTTTCCAAGTATTACCGAAGATAAGTCTATAACGGCATCCTCAAACTCCTGACTATCTTTTTCGATTCTGGTTTTTATTTGCTCATCGAACCAACCCATTTATAACACCTCACTCTCTATTCATTTGAAACTAGTTTAGTGTATAAACCGCCATTTTTGTAGAGTTGTTCATGAGTACCTCGTTCCACAATTTTGCCATGGTCCATCACTATAATCTCATCGCAATCTCTAATCGTAGACAATCTATGTGCAACTATTACACATGAAATGCCTCTATTTTTTATGGCCTTCATCACTTCAAACTCAGTTTTTGCGTCAAGCGCCGATGTTGCTTCATCCATAATAATTATAGACGGATCCTGTGCTAGCACTCTTGCAATTTCAAAACGCTGTATCTGTCCTCCAGAGAAATTCTTGCCATTTTCCAACACCTTTTCACTATATCCATCAGAACGTTTAACTATATCATCATGAATTTGGGCATCTCGAGCTGCAAGTATAACTTCAAAATCTTCAATTGATTCATCCCACATTTTTATATTATCGGACACCGAATCTTCAAACATGATTTTATCCTGATCAACAACCGCCAAAGACCCTGCAAATACTTCTCTTCGTATATCCTCTCTTTTTTTTCCATCAAACGTAATACTCCCTGACCATGGTTGATAAAGGCCTGAGATTAACTTTGCAAGAGTCGATTTGCCACACCCTGATGCACCTACAAAAGCCACCCTTGATCCTGGTTTCAATTTAAGATTAAAATTCTCAATAAGCGGTCCGGAAAGCCTATTATATCCAAACGTAACATCTTTCATTTCAAGCTCACCGCTTAATTTAGAGCATTCCTCATTTTCAATGTTACTATCTTCGTCAAATTCAACATCTGTTTCATAGCTCATCACATCTTCTATTCTTTCCATAGATGTTCTCATTTCGATGAAGCTTGTCCCCAATGAAATAAACTTATTAATTGGTGAATTAAACAGGGACAAATAAGAAGTAAACTGCATTAAAAGACCTACTGTAAAGTTTCCCTTCATTATAAAGTAAACTCCGGCACCTGTTACAGCTATGCTTGTTAATGTTGTAATAATAGTTTGAACCGAACCAATATACTGGGCTATTTTCGCAGCTCTTACCTGCGCAGAATTAAAAGACGCGAAAAAACCTGACCAACGCTCAAAAAATCCATTTTCAGCACCAGATGATTTCACAGTTTCTATCATGTCTATACCCGACATAGTACTCGAGGCCAATTTCCCACTATCCCTCATCATACCTCTTGCAACATTTTGCTGCAAAAGCGCACTATATCTTGCTATTAAAATATTTATAAGAAGTGTAGAAAGCCCAATAATCGTAAGAATCCACTGATTACTGATCATCATCCATAAATACAAAATCAACAGGAACACGTCTATTACTACCGGTGACAATTGATCAATAAGCGTATTCGCTATATTAGCGTTAGTACTCTGTCTACTAGCTATATCACCAGCCAATCTTTGTGAAAAGAACTCCATCGGAAGTCTAAGTACATGCCACATAAATGTAGTACTTCCGATAATTGCAACTTTACCTTGTATTTTCAACCTGTAAACCGTTTCTATTGCCATTTGTACTATCTGTATTAATACAAATAAACTAATCGCAACCAAAAATGGAACTATCCATTCGGGGTTTTTTGCATTTACTCCCAACAGTCGGTCATAGAAAACTCTACCAAAAGCTGGCTGAATTATTTCTATAGCGCCTGCAATAACACTTGTTAGCATAACAAAAATTATTGGAATTAACGTGCCTTTCAATCTCTTGCGAACGAACTTTAATACACTCTTTGGTTTGCCTCCCTTTTGGAATGACTCCCCCGGTGAAAAACACAATGCAACCCCTGTAAACGACTCATCAAATTCCCTCATACTAACGGCAACCTTGCCACGAGCAGGGTCATTTATATATACTCTATCTTTCGAAAATCCAGTTAAAACAACAAAATGATTAAAATTCCAGTGAATAATCGCTGGCAGACTCAATTCCTTAGCTTCTTCAACTCCACATTTATAAGCATTCGCATTTAACCCATATGCCCTAGCCGCCAACATCATATTTTTACAGTTGCTACCGTCACGGGATACGCCACAATCGGTTCTAACTTGCTCAAGTGGAAGCCATTTTTCATAATAGGCAAGTATCATTGCAATACAGGCTGCTCCGCACTCGAGGGCTTCCATTTGAATAACAACTGGAACCTTTGTTTTTTTATTTTTCATAATTCAACAGCCTCCCTCACGAATTAGAACCTGTTAAAAATTCAATGGGTCTTTCCAGCTGTGTTATAATGTCAATTTCACATATAGTATTACCATATAAAGTCGCCGTATTGTTCTTATCTGATGACCAATTGAGCTTATCGGTTTTAGACAAACTGCGATCCAATGATATAATAAGTTCCATTGCATATCCGCCATTTGGTAAAATTCTCGCCGCTGCAAATTCACCAAGTTCATCTTGTAATTCTTCGAAGGAAACATACGTATTGCTTACACTCTTAACTTCTCCAGTTATGTATCCCCCTTCTGATTCGCTAGGTGTAACTTTAATTTCTCTGATAGTACTATTATTATACGCTTGTCCTATCACATTTGCATTGCTTGAAGGTACATAACATTTCACAGTTGTTACAAGTTCCGAATTAGCTATCGGAGGAACCGTTATGCCATTACAAGTAACCTTGCTTGGAATACTCCCAGCAAATCCCCAATAAAAAGTCGCACCTAATAAAATTATCAACGCAGCAATTACAATCCAAACGCTTGGATTAGAAACTTTAATGTAATCATTTAATTGCTCCGGTGAAGATATACGCTCTAAACTTTTTTTACGAAAAACACTTTGGTTCTCCATCATATTCAGCCCCCTTATAAATTTTATTCTATATTTAATACATCCACAAAACCTGTAATTTCAAACACTTCCATAATCTCTTCATTTGCATTTTTAACCTTTAAGCATCCATCTATCGACTTCATCCTTTTATGCATTGACAATAAAACCCTAAGTCCTGCGCTACTCATGTACACTAGTTCCTTCAAATCAAATATAAGCTCTTTTACTCCATCTAATCCATCATGCAACTCTTTTTCCAATTGTGGAGCTGTATTTGTATCCAACCTTCCCTCGATGCTCACAGTTAACGTTTCACCATTTAATTTTTTATTTAGTGTCATCCTAATCCCTCCCATTTAATTTTGAGCTGAAAGCTTGACCATAAGAAGTGCCTTATCAAATTGTAAAATTAATATAATAACAAGGATAACAAGTGCACTTTTTTTATAAACTCTATTCGTGATTTATATTATACAACATTTTTTTATTTTATGCAAGAGTTTTTTGAAAATTTTCTTTAATACTATTTACAGAAAATCTAACTAAAAGGAGCAATTCACATGAAAAACAAAAAACATAGCATTTATGGACTTATATGTGGAATAATAAATGGCCTCCTTGGAGCAGGTGGAGGTATGGTTCTCGTACCTATGCTTTACCAAGAAGGCCTTGATGCCAAAGCAGCTCATGCGACATCCATAAGCGTAATTTTACCTTTATGTATACTAAGTTCTATTATGTACGTAATAAATGGCGAAACTAATATTTTCGACGCATTATTTTATATTATTCCGGGCATAATAGGTTCATTAATAGGAATATTACTTTTAGAAAAATTAAACAAAAATATTATAAAAAAATGTTTAGCTATCATAATGCTTTGGTCTGCCATTCGAATATTTTTAAAATAAAGGAATGTTTATATGTCTTACGTATTTAAAATTTTAGCAGGAATTTTATCTGGAATATTTGTATCCATGGGTATGGGTGGAGGAAGCATTTTTATAATCTACCTTACATTTTTTGAAGGTTTTTCTCAAATCTCAGCTCAAGGCACAAACATCATTTTTTTTATTCCAACCGCCATTTGCGCCATACTCATCTACAGCAAGAGAAAACTTATAAAATGGAAAATTGCTACTCCACTTATAACATGGGGGATCTTCGGTACACTCATCGGTTCTTTCGCTGTAACCGTACTTGACAAAAATTGGCTACAAAAAATTTTTGCAGTCTTTTTAGTAGTCATGAGCATAAAAATATTCATTAGCAAATAACTAACCTTAAATTATGGACTCACCATTTCCAAAAACTCTTCCTCATTTATAATACTAACACCCAAATCTTGAGCCTTAGTAAATTTACTACCGGGATTTTCTCCCGCCAACACATATGACGTTTTTTTCGAAACACTACCTGAAACCTTCCCACCCATTGATTCAATGATAGCAGCCGCATCACTCCTAGAGTATGATGGCAGTGTCCCCGTTATCACAAATGTCTTTCCTGCAAATGCATCAGATACCTTTGTGGATTTGTTAGATAATTGAATTCCCAAACCTTTAAACTCATTTATCAAATTTCTGGTATCATCAAGTGAAAAATACTGAACCACGCTCTGAGCCATGATTTCCCCAAATCCATCTATTTCTGAAACCTCATCTACTGTTGCCAAAAATATCTCTTCTATATCACTAAATTTTTGCGTCAAAAGCTTAGCTGCATTTTTGCCAACATGACGAATTCCTAACGCAAATATAAGTCGTGATAACTCATTTTGTTTTGATTTCTCAATTGCATTCAACACATTCGAAACGGATTTTTCACCCATTCTCTCAACTTTCAGCAAATCTTCAGCCAACAATTTATAAAGATCTGCCGGAGACAAAATCAAGTTGTTTTTAACCAATTGCTCCAGTAATGCAGGCCCCAATCCCTCAATATTCATTGCATCTCTCGACACAAAATGAATAAGATGGCGCAAAAGTTGCGCTGGGCACTTTGTATTCACACAACGCAAAGCAGACTCCCCATCCTCACGCAAAACTTTACTACCACAAGAAGGACAAACCTCTGGCATTGTAAACGGAATTGAGTCAGATGTGTGACTTTCAACCGATACAACTTCCGGTATAATTTCCCCAGCTTTTCTAAGCACAACCATATCATTTAAATTAATGCCCTTTTGTAAAATGAAATCCTCATTGTGCAAAGTTGCTCTACTTACAGTTGTCCCCGCTAAAAGCACCGGTTCAAAAACAGCAATCGGAGTTAACACTCCCGTGCGTCCAACGTTAACTTCAATTTTAAGTAATTTAGTTGATCTTTCCTCAGGAGGATATTTAAATGCCTCCGCCCATTTAGGAAACTTAGATGTAGATCCAATAACCTTTTGTTGTTCAAATGAATCAATTTTAATAACAGCACCATCTATCTGAAAATCAAATTCACCACGAGTTTCACCTATAAGTGCAACATATTCAATAGCATCTTGTATTGACATGCATTTTTTATATTTTGGCGTTACCTGAAACCCAAGACCACTTAAATATTCAAGTATCTCACTTTGTGAAGAAAGATTAGCCCCTTCAATCTGTAGAACTCCAAATATAAAAATGTCCAATTCACGTGTAGCAGTTACCCTAGAACTTTTCTGTCTAAGAGAACCCGCCGCTGCATTTCTCGGATTTTTGAATGGCTTTTCACCCAGTATCTCCTGTTTATCAAGAAGCTTTTCAAAAGAGTTATTAGACATGTACACCTCACCACGCACTTCCAAAAAATGAGGTGCATTTTTTATTTTTTTCGGAAGCGTTTTAATTGTTCTTATATTTTCAGTGACATCCTCACCTACAAAACCATCACCTCTAGTAGAAGCCCTATTAAATACTCCATCAACATATTCAATCGCAACTGAAAGTCCGTCGATTTTTGGTTCAACCACATATGAAGGGTTTCCCACCATATCTTTCATTCGCACATCAAATGCTATTATTTCATCCTCACTAAATACATCATGTAAACTTGCAAGTTGGACCTTGTGTTCTACCTTTTCGAACGTAGAATCTGCTTGTCCTCCAACACGTTGTGTAGGTGAATCATCATTAACAAGTTCCGGAAATCTTTCTTCAATTACCTCCAATTCGTGCAAAAGTTTATCGTACTCAAAATCATCAATTTCCGGTGAATCCTGATTATAATATTTATCATTGTGATATTCTATAAGATCTCTTAAAGTCTTTGATCTCACTTTAGCTTCATTAAAATTCATGTAATGACTCCTTTTACAACTTATCTTTCATATATATTAAAATTCATAAATAGATTATGTAATCACTCCACCACCTAAAACTACATCACCATCATAAAAAACAACAGATTGCCCTTTGGTAGCAGCACGCTGCGGACAGTCAAAAATTACCTTCGCAGTATTTTTATCTGAATTATAATAAAGTATTGCATCAGCGGCTTTAGCAGCATAACGTATTTTAGCTTTGCACTTAATAGATTTTATTGGCACATCTCCCAAAGTAAAGTTCACATCTTTTATATGCACTTCCTTTGAAAAAAGGTCTTCATTACTACCGATTGTAACAGTATTTGAAACTGGATCTATTTTCGTAACAAACGCAGGTTTTCCAAGAGATAATCCAAGTCCTTTTCTTTGCCCAACAGTGTAATTTCTGATACCCTTGTGTCTACCTAAAACATTTCCAAGTTCATCTACAAAATCTCCTGGTTCATCACACGTTCCGGTATATTTTCTAATAAACCCCGCATAATCATTCCCCGGAACAAAACAAATATCTTGACTATCAGGTTTATTTGCTACCGGTAGATTAAATTTTTCAGCAATTTTACGAACTTCAGGTTTTTCCATCCCAAAAAGCGGAAACAACGTATGTGCAAGTTCGTACTGAGTCATATTATAAAGCACATAACTCTGATCTTTTGTCGAATTAGCTTGTCTTAAAATATATTTTCCACTTTCATCATCATACTCAATCATCGCATAATGCCCCGTCGCAATGTACTTAGCCCCCATTTCCTCAGCTTTTTTCAGTAGAGCTTTAAATTTTATGTATTTATTACAAGTCACACAAGGATTTGGAGTGTGAGCTTTCGCATACTCATCCACAAAATTTTTTATAACTGTCCTCCGAAATAAATCCGTAAAATCCAAAACAACATGTTCAATCCCTATTACATCACACACTCTTTTTGCATCATCTATCATTTTAGTTACTGTACTGCTACACGACTCATCCGACTGTAATTTCATCGTTGCCCCAATCACATCATAACCCTGCTGCTTAAGCAACAGGGCAGCCACAGAGCTGTCAACTCCCCCGCTCATTCCTATAACAACCTTATCCATTAAAATTCCTCCTAAAACATAAAGTAAACACAAAATGTGCTTACTTTAAAAGATTTTAGCTTAATGCTAAACAATATTAAAGATTAAATACGTAAAGATCACAAATCATCCGCATCCTGAACAGGTTTCTCATTATCTATAGTAAGTCCTGTATAACTTCCATCCACATCTGATTTTATAGACTGTTTTCCCTGTTTTTTCAAAGTTTTTGCCAAATCATGATTATCATAACCCTCACTCATTTATAAAACCCCTTTACTATAAAGTCATTTGCAAGAACCTGCAAATACATAATATAGCATTTACGCTTTATGCCACTTTATACCTTGAGGTGTATCTTCAAGTATAATGTTCATTTTTTTCAATTCATCACGTATTTTATCAGCAGTTACCCAATCCTTATTCGCACGAGCTTTTGCACGCTCACATATAAGTTTTTCTACTTTACTATCAAGTACTTCTTCATCATTCTTTGACACAATTCCAAGTACATCCGTAAGTTCATCAAACAACTTCAAAATACCCTCACACAATACTCTTGAAGCACCATCTTGTGACACAACTCTAGTATTTATTTCACGAACAAAATCAAACAAAACACCTATCGCATCAGCCGTATTCAAATCATCGCTCATTTTCTCTACAAATCTATCCCGGTAACCATTAAATTCATCTAATATAGATTCATCCTCTGCACTAGATTCCACGGTGGCATTAGAAATTGCAAACAATAAATTGCGTCTACACGTATACAATCTATCAAGAGCTGCAGAACACTGTTTTATTATATCCTCGCTATAATTTATGGGACTCCTATAATGGGACGAAATCATCAAATACCTAATTGGCTCATATCCATACACTTTTGCCACATCTCTAACAGTAAAGAAGTTATTCAAAGATTTGGACATTTTTTTGTTGTCTACGTTAATATATCCATTATGCAACCAAAATCGAGAAAATTCACATTCATTTGCACATTCGCTCTGAGCAATTTCATTTTCGTGATGCGGAAAAATCAAATCCTGACCTCCACAATGTATATCTATAGTTTTACCAAGGTATTTTCTAGCCATAGCAGAACATTCTATATGCCAACCAGGTCTTCCATTTCCCCAAGGAGACTCCCACATCGGTTCCCCAGGCTTCGCAGCTTTCCATAGGGCAAAGTCCATTGGATCTTCTTTAATTTCTCCTACTCCAATTCTAGCACCGGCTTCAAGATCTTCAAGTGGTTGATGTGAAAGCTTACCATACTCCTTAAAATTTCTAGTACGGAAATAAACATCACCATTTTTTACAGCGTATGCATATCCTTTTTCAATAAGAGATTTTATAATGTCAATAATTTCATCTATATTCTCTGTAGCAAGCGGATGAACAGTAGCCTCACGTACATTTAGGCCTTTTGCATCTATTTTATACTCCTTAATGTACTTTTTAGAAATCGCTAAATAATCCGAGCCCTCTTGATTCGCACGGTTTATTATCTTGTCATCTATATCAGTAAAATTTTGAACAAATTCAACCTTAAGTCCAATGTACTCCATAAACCTTCTCATAACATCAAAAACACAAATTGGACGTGCATTTCCAATATGTATGTAATTGTACACTGTAGGCCCACACGCATAAATACGCACTACTCCCTCCTGCATCGGAGAAAATTCTTCTTTTTTTCTTTTTAACGTATTATAAAGTTTCATTCCACTCACTCCTCAATTTATAAATTTCATAAAATAGCAATCGCACTATCAAAAATCCACTTAACGATCACTTTCAATGCTATTTTCTAATTTATCTATCTTGCTAATAATATGCCTAAGTTTAATGTTCACCTTACAAAACTGTTGTGCTACAGGGTCAGAAACATGTATCTGATCAAGTGCCAAATTTTTAAGTCCATTTATGCGCACCACTCTTGCTGGGACCCCCACAGCTGTTGCCCCTTCAGGAACTTCCCTCAGAACCACTGCTCCCGCTGCAATTCTTGCATTATCGCCCACTTTAAATGGTCCAAGCACTTTGGCACCAGAACCTATCAATACATTCTTGCCAATTGTCGGATGACGTTTTCCTTCATGTTTCCCTGTTCCGCCAAGTGTTACACCCTGATATATAATGCAACCATCACCTACGGCAGCCGTTTCCCCTATAACTACACCCATACCATGATCAATAAAAACACCTTTTCCTATATTTGCACCGGGATGTATCTCAATTCCTGTACGTTTTCTTGATCTTTCCGATATAAACCGTGCTATTATTTTCATGTTGTGTACATAAAACCAATGTGCTTTTCTATATGAGCGAAGAGCCTTCACTCCGGGATATAATAAGTATATTTCAAGTAAACTTTTGGCCGAAGGGTCACGATACTTTATTTGCATTAACTCTTCTTTTAATCTCCGAAACAATTGCTCCACCTCTTTAACACTATTTTTCATTACATAGATATGATTTCAACCTAAATAGTGTTAAAGCATAACATAAAAAATTATATTAAGAATTATACTTTCTTCCAAAACCACACTTTATAGGAATAACAGACTAAAAATTCAAAATTACGTTCGATTTTATTTTCACAAACATATCTTGTAAAAATCAGATTTTTAAGTTTCTAGCAAGTTCAATATAAAAATTCCCTGACTACAAAAATAAAATCTACCCACTGTTGAAAACATTGTTGAAAGAGTTTAAAATAAATTATGTTGTATAATTACTATTGTAACATTAAGCATTCCTCACTGATACCGGCAGTTTACAGACTTAAAGCATTCCTTTCGCAAATAAAAATTCCTTGTTTTCTTTCACATATATTATGCCAGAAATGACAGTAAATAAAACACTAGTCCAAACAAATATGTCCCTTACTGTTGAAAAACCTGTTGAAATAGTTGATAAAATCACCACGACAATCGCTAAAATTTGACTAACTGTTTTAAGTTTCCCAAAAATATTCGCCGGAATAACCTTATCAGATTTGGCCGCAATCAGCCTAACTGAAGTAACCATAAATTCTCTAAACACGATAATAATAACTGGAACAGAACTCACTAAATGCAAATCGACAAAACAAATAAATGCAGAAATAACCAAAATTTTATCTGCAAGTGGATCCGCAAATTTCCCAAAATTCGTAATCAAATTTTGTTTACGTGCAATTTGGCCATCAAAGAAATCCGTTATAGATGCAACGCCAAAAACAATTCCTGCAAACCAAAAGTGATATTGAAAATCACACAATAAAAAAGCAACCATAAGTGGAACAAGTATAATTCTTAAAACTGTTAATTTATTTGGCAAATTCATCTATCTCACCCACCAAATCAAAATCGTTATATGATGTAATTTTCACATCAACAAACTCTCCTGCATTTAAATTTTCCTTTGACACAAATAAAACCTCACAGTCAACTTCAGGAGCATCGGCTTCAGTTCTGCCAATGTAAACATTCTCATCCTCATCAAATCTATCCACTATACAACGCATTGTTTTCCCCACAAGAGCTGAATTTTTTCTAAACATTATATCTTTCTGCAAATTTGACATAATATCTTGCCTAGAAAATTTCACTTTGTCCGGTACTTGCCCCTCAAAGCCTGCAGCTGGAGTATCTTCCTCACGAGAATATGCAAAGCAACCCATTCTATCAAATTTTACACTTTTGCAAAAATTAACAAGTTCATCAAAATCCTCATCGGTTTCACCTGGAAACCCAACTATAAATGTTGTTCTAACAGTAACTCCTGGAATTTTCTCACGTATTTTTCGAATAAGCGACTCCAAAGAAACCTTATCCCCGCATCTATTCATACGGGTTAAAACATTCCCTCGACAGTGTTGTATTGGCAAATCAATATATTTTACAATCTTAGGTTCAGACGCTATCACACTTAAAAGCTCATCAGAAATCTTGTCGGGATAGCAATACAATACTCTAATCCACTTTAATCCGTCAATCTTACATAATTCACACAAAAGCTTTGCAAGCATTTTTTCCCCATATAAATCCTCACCATACCTAGTCGTATCCTGGGCTATAACCAAAACTTCTTTTACCCCACTTTGTGCAAGTTCTTTAGCTTCCCCAACCACGTCTTCGATAGGTCTACTGCGAAAATTTCCTCTTATGTATGGTATAGAACAATACGAACATTTATTGTCACAACCCTCAGCTATTTTTAAGTATGCATAATGTGACGGTGTTGTTCTTATTCTGGGCCCAGACATCGGCAAATTATTTTTCTCTCCAAATTTTGAGATTTTTTGACCATTTGCTACTTTGTTTACAATTTGCACAATATCCTTGTTTGATCCAATCCCCACCACTGCATCAACTTCAGGAATTTCCTTCACAATTTCATCCCTATACCGCTCTGCAAGACAACCTGTTACAATAACAGACTTCACATTAACATCTGATTTCATTCTTATCGCATTAAAAATTTCCTCTATACTTTCCTTTTTAGCGTCTTCTATAAAAGCACACGTATTAACTATAACAATATCTGCTAAAGACGCATCATTTATTATTTCGTACCCTGCAGCATTCAAAAGTCCAAGTAAAATTTCTGCATCAACTCTGTTTTTAGCACATCCAAGCGCTATTAAACCAATTTTTAAAGACACTCATTATCAACTCCCTCAGCTAAAATATTAATTGCAGCTTTAATATCATCCCATTTATACCCAAGTCTTCTACATGCATTCACAGCACGATTTTTTTGCTTTTCATCCAAAACCGCTCTAGGATACTTCCGATTAATAATTTCAATTATTGTTTTAACATAATCTACATCTATCTCAGATGTTGCTTCCTCTATCACAAAATCATCAAGGCCTTTTTTTTTCAACTCATACTCAAGACGTTTTCCAGAAAGTCGCTTTAAGTAAACTAAATCGTGAGCATACTTTTTTGCAAAGTTTTCGTCATTTACAAGCCCTAACTCCTCCAGGTACTCAACTGCTTGAATAGCAGACTCTTCACTATTTGTACGCTTAACCTTATCTATAAGCTCTTTTTTAGAATGATCTCTATATTCAAGCAAATACAGCGCCCTTTCCTTTGCCTTATTAAAAGCCTTTTTTTCATCAAACGGCTTAACTTTCATCAATCATCCACCATTATATCAATACTTGCCTTTGATTTGGATTTAGTTGGTTCTTTCGGCACCTCAACCTTTTCTTCCACTGGTTTTGCCAAAGACTTATTTACTCTTGCCGGTGTTCTTGCATACAATTTATCAACATTTTCCCAAACTTGTTTTTCAATCTCTTCTTGCAGTTTGGGGTTATTGCGAAACAGTTCTTTCACATTATCTCTACCTTGTCCAAGTTTACTATCTTTGTACGAAAACCATGCTCCACTCTTTTGCACTATATCGAGTTTACTTGCTATATCAAGCAATTCCCCTTCACGTGAAATTCCACGACCATACATAATATCAAACTCTGCCTCCCTAAATGGAGGTGCGATTTTATTTTTTACAACTTTCGCACGAGTACGCGAACCTATTATATCTCCACCAGCTTTAAGGGTTTCGATTTTACGTATATCAAGACGTACCGATGAGTAAAACTTCAAAGCTCTACCTCCCGGTGTAACCTCTGGATTTCCATACACTATCCCAACTTTTTCCCTCAACTGATTAATAAATATCGCAACACAATTTGATTTAGAAATTGCCCCCGCAAGCTTTCTAAGTGCCTGCGACATAAGTCTCGCTTGAAGGCCCACATGTGAATCCCCCATTTCGCCTTCAATTTCGGCCCTTGGTACAAGCGCTGCTACCGAGTCAACAACTATAACATCAATTGCTCCTGATCTGACCAAAGCTTCAGTTATTTCCAAAGCTTGCTCCCCCGTATCAGGTTGAGACACAATCAAGGAATCTACATCAACTCCAAGTGCTGCTGCATATACCGGATCAAGTGCATGTTCCACATCAATAAACGCCGCATTGCCATTATTTTTTTGACCTTGAGCAATGCAGTGAAGTGCCAAAGTAGTTTTACCTGAAGATTCTGGTCCATATATTTCAATAATTCTTCCTCTCGGTAATCCTCCAATTCCAAGTGCCAAATCCAGAGACAACGATCCTGTCGAAATCGCATCTACATTCATTGCATCATTTTTTCCAAGACGCATTACCGCACCTTTTCCAAATTGTTTTTCTATCTGCATTAATGCTGTCTCAAGTGCTTTTCCTTTATCCAACGCCATTTTTAATAACCTCCAACTTTTTTAATACTATTATATCGTTTAACTAACATAAAAGCAAGTATACATTATTTCCATCACAAAAAATTTGTAAAATAGAAACACAAATTCACGACCTATACTCTTTTTTACATATTTCATATAAAATTACTATGCATTCAAACTTTTAAGATTTTCTTTTTTAGATTTGTGTTTCAGGTAAAGAGCCACAACACCCAAAGCTACAAGCGCTCCAACAAGCGCTCCACTTGAATCAATAATCACATCAGAAATCTGCCCACCTCTTCCATCAACAAATCTTTGATGGATTTCATCCGTTGATGCATACACTGCCGCAATACAAACAGATAATAGTACGCACATTTTTCGTTTAATCCTGTCATTATACTGAAAGAATGCCACAAAACACAAAATCCCTAAAATCGCATACTCTGTAAAATGTGCTGTTTTTCTAGTAAGATGTTGCCATTTGTCAATAACTTCTTTTTTTTGGGTCTCACTCATTTGATCGAAACTCGGATCCATTATAGAGGCAACTGTCATAATAATACCAGCACTAAGTTCTCCTGATTCTTCTCCCGTTTGAGAAGACATATAAAATATAAGTCCCATCCATAACACAACTAATGTCCACAATAAAAACTTTTTCACTTTATAAACGCCTCCATTTCTTTTAAAATTTCATTTAAAAGCATATTTGCAGATTTCTCATCATCACCAACCGCAGTCACATACAATTTAATTTTTGGTTCAGTGCCAGACGGACGCACTATAACCGTACTACCATTTTCAAGTACATATGAAATCACATTTGATTTCGGTAAAGTAATTTCCACAAATTCATCATTTACTACATCATGCGCGGTTGATTTTAAATAATCCCTTATTTCAACAACTTTGACTTTTGCAATAAATTCAAGCAAATTTTCTCTAAAAGAATCCATTATACATTGCATTTTTTTCATTCCAGCAGAACCCTCAAACGTAAAACTAACTGATTTTGCCTCATAGTAACCGTATTTGGAGTACAAATACCGCAAAACATCAAATAAAGACTTATTTTGTTTTTTATAGTAAGCCACCATCTCACATATGAGCATTGATGCCACAACAGCATCCTTATCTCTGACATATGTCCCCGCAAGATATCCATAACTCTCCTCAAATCCAAAAACAAATCTATTTTCTTCTTTTTTACGTTCCAGTAAAAGGATTTGTTCTCCTATATACTTAAATCCTGTAAGAACTGTATGCACCTCACACCCAAAGTCTTTTGCAATTGCGTCAATCATAGGGGTCGTAACAATTGTCTTAACAACAACGGGATTTTCACACAAAGTTCCCTGATTTTTTCTGCATGACAAAACATAGTGGGTAAGAAGCACCCCCACTTCATTTCCAGTAAACAACCTATATTTGTCACCCACTAAAATTGCAATTCCAACCCTATCACTATCCGGATCAGTTGCCAAAACTATATCCGGCGACACCTTTTCAGCAAGCTCTATTGAAAGACGTAAAGCCTCTTTTATTTCTGGATTTGGATATGGGCACGTTGAAAATGAACCGTCTGGATTTTCCTGTTCTTTAACAACACTTACACTTTTCACTCCAACCTCATCAAGAACTCTCCGGACAAGCTTATTTCCAGCACCATTAAGCGGAGTATAAACTACACTTAACCTCGCTCCTTCAAAAGCGTCCTTATTAATTCTTTGACATTCTACATTTCGGACATATTCATCATAAAATTTATCCTCTATATATTTTATCCTACCATTTTCAATTCCAGATCCAAAATCACATACTTTCACATCACAAAACACGTCAAGCTTTTCAATTTCATTAAATACCTCATCTGCATTTTTGTTTGTCATTTGACAACCATCTTCACCATAGCACTTATATCCATTATACTCAGCAGGATTGTGGCTAGCTGTAATCATAATCCCAGCTTTACAACCATGCTCACGCACTGCAAACGACAGCACTGGAGTCGGTTCAAGTTCTTTTGTAATATACACTTGAATTTCATTCGCAGCAAGCACACACGCTGCTTCTTTTGCAAAGACATCAGATTTAATCCTAGAGTCATACGATATAGCAACTGATGGATTATCATACTTTTTATTCAAATAAATTGCAAGACCTTGGGTAGCTTTTCTCACAGTATACACATTCATGCGGTTGCTTCCCGCACCAATAATACCTCTAAGTCCAGCTGTCCCAAATTCCAAATCCTTGTAAAATCTTTCATAAATTTGTGATTCATCATCACTTATATCATTAAGTTCGTTCACTACATCAGCATCGTCTTTTGCAAATTCTAACCACTCATTGTAAGATTTCTGAATATCCATAAACCAATACCCCTCTCTTCAAATAGCCTTTGAAAACAACAATTAAATTTCTTTATAAATTAAACGATATGCTTTGATAAATCACATGAACAGCAAAGTTTTAACTAAATTGCAACTCTTGCAAACCCAGCACATCAAACTTATCCCACCTATAAAAATAAAGTAGGAGCAAAAATTACATCTGCTCCTACAATTATACTCCATTAACAAATTAATAGTCAAATATTTTTTTAACCTTTATCCTCTATCAACTGAACCTCAACCGTAAATGTTTCAGAGTTGTTATTAAACATTCTATATGAGTTTCCGCGTCGATAAACTGAAAGCTTCACTTTATCCCCTGGTGCAGCATTAGCCATCGCCTTCGAAATAGTTTCCGGATCATAAACCTCTTGATCATTTATACTAGTTATAATGTCACCAACCTTAACTCCCGCAGCAGTTAAATTGCTTTCCTTACTAATTTCACTAACTACAATTCCTCTCGGAACACCATACATTTGTGCAGCATAGGCCGTAAATACCTTATAAGACATACCAAGGGCTCCTCGTCCAGATACATAACCATTAGCAATTAATTCATCAACAACTTGCTTTACTGTGTTACTTGGTATCGCAAAACCCATTCCCTCAAAAGTTCCTCCAGATATCTTATTCGACGTTATTCCTATAACTCTCCCATACATATCAAGAAGTGCTCCCCCGGAATTTCCTTGATTTATAGCTGCATCCGTCTGTATAAACTTCACAGTACCCGTTGCAGTAATCCTTCTATTAACAGCCGATACAATTCCTCTAGTAAGTGAATTTGCAAAGTCAAGTCCACCTGGGTTACCAAGAACTAAAACTGGAGCTCCCACTGCCGCTTGATCGGAATTACCAAATTCTGCTGGAGTAAGTCCAGTAGCGTCTATTTTCAGGACTGCGATGTCTGTCGGCGTATCAAATCCAACGATTGTCGCCTCATATTCTTTACTATCATCAGCGTTCATCACAACTGTAACCTTACATGACTTTGTATTCCCAATAACATGCGCATTTGTAACAATGTACCCATCTTCGCTCATTATTATACCTGAACCTTGACCTGTTGCTTCAGACAGCTCTGACCCTGAACTGTTCGTCACAACGCCAACTATTGATTTTTCCACTTTTTTATATACTTCACTTGCCGACAACGTATCCTCGTCTTCCTTGGCTTCTTTAAGATTTAATGCAATTGAATTACTACTGTTAGAATTTGGTGATGATTTGCCAAAAAATCCCTTCTTATCAAGCACAATCGCTGTAGTAACTCCTATTACGGCCACTGCTAATACACTTACTATAATCGAAATAAAAGCCTTCATCCCTTTATCTTTCTTTTTCGGAACCTCTTTCACAGAATTATTCTGTTGATTGACAAACGGATTGTATGGATTATAAAATGAAGCTTCTTGTTTACTTTCATTTTGCTTATCATTGTACTGTGGTTTTGAATAGTGATAAGTTGTGTCATTGTGCGTTTGATTTTGAACATGCTGTGCATAATTCGAACTCGAACCACTGTCATGCATTTTTTGTTCCGCATATGGTGACTGCCATTTTCCATCATATTGTTGTTCCCGCGTAAAATGATACGTTGTATCATTCGGATTGGAATCTTGATTCATTGACTGTGTGCTATAATTTTGTCCATTATTTTCGCTTTGCGAATTCGCATACGGCGACTGCCACCCTCCACCTGAATAATTTTCATTTTTTTCATTGTTAAATTCTTTACTCATAAGTTCTCCTCCTAAAAATCGTAATTATTTTTTATTACCTAACTCCAAACTGTCATTTCACAAATCAGAATTAATGGTTTATGATTCTATTATAAGATATAGTTATGAATATAATTTATTCCTTTTATGAACAAATTGTAAAATTCTAAATTATTTCGGCAGCGAAAAAGAAAACTCACAATATTCACCCTGAACGCTTTTCACAGAAATTTCTCCACCATGAAGCTTCACTATAGTTTTCACAATAAAAAGACCTAATCCCATACCATTTTTATCTTTGCTACGCGATTTATCAATTTTATAAAAACGATCAAAAACCTTCTGAATTTCCTCAGATGAAATACCATCACCACTATTTTTTATAGTCACTGTAATTTGCGTATTGGATTCACTTAAGTTTATATTAATATACCCGTTCTGATTAGTGAACTTAACTGCATTTTCCATAAGATTATACACTACCTGATAAATCATGTCAATATCTCCATTTATGAAAACCTTACTCGAAACCCCATCACAGTTAACTTCTATTAATTTATTTTCAATATTCTGTTCAAATGACAACAACACATCAACCAACACTTGTGAAATATCAAACCGTTTTTTACACAAATTAAGATTACCACTATCTATGCGGGAAATGTTTAGCATTGAAGTAACCAATCTCGAAAGTCTTTTTGTCTCAGAAGACACGATTTTCAAATAATGGTCCTGGTTTTCTCTATTTATAGTCCCATCTAAAATTCCATCTACAAAACCCGAAATAGTCGTCATCGGAGTTTTTAATTCATGCGACACATTTGCAATAAAATTTCGTCTAACAGCCTCAGAAGATGCCAAATGATCAGCCATATTGTTAAAAGCTATTTCTAACATACCTATCTCGTCATTTGAGTCAACATTCACGCGATTTGAAAAATCGCCCTCACTAAAAGCTTTTGTAGCATTGACCATTTGTTCAATAGGCCTAACCATTTTGTACGTAAGGTACCATACCATAGCAAATGAAAATACAAAAGCTCCCATGAACACATAAAGAAAAACTTTCAGTATCTCCCACCTAAATTCATATAACGTAGAAAGTTCGCATGACACAAAAACCGCACCTATTACACGACTCGAATTTGTATTGCTATTTTCATAATTAATAGGAATCCCTATAGTATATCTATTTTCTTCATAAAATCCATCAAGTTTTTGCTTATTGACATATTTCCCTTTTACCGTCTTATTCATAACATCTGAAGGAACAGTCTTTTCAGCATAATCGATATCGCTATTACTTGAGTATATAAGAACTTTCCCATTTTCTCCAACTAAAAATATATCCGCACAAAACACCTGAGAAAACTCATCAATTGAATTTTTCAACATAAAAGTCTCTTGTGAACCAAGTACTCCTCCATCAATCTGAACACATCTTTCCACAAAGCTCGCTGTATTTTCCGCATTTTTGGAAAAAAGCATACTTTTTTCATTTTCCCAGTTTCGCGATATAAACATCCACAAAGTCACAAAAAGTGATATAAAGCTTATCAATATCAACGATATAACTACCCCAAAATATTTTCTCTTAAGCGTATTTCTCATAGAACTCACTACCTTCCAGTGACCTCGCTACATTCAAATTTATATCCCACACCCCAAACAGTTTTAAGTGCCCATTTTGAAGAAACCCCCTCTAGTTTTTCACGAAGCCTTTTTATATGCACATCCACCGTTCTCGTATCCCCATAAAAATCAAACCCCCACACTTCATCAAGTAAATGGTCTCTTGTGAAAACTCGATTCGGATGTGATGCTAAATAAAATATAAGTTCCATTTCTTTAGGTGGAGTGTCTGTTACCTTTCCATCTACTATCATCTCAAACGTATCCATATTGATAGAAAGTTTATCAAATTCAACTTTTCTATCAGTCAACTTATGCGTATCCTGTGTTCGTCTCAAAACAGCCTTTATACGTGCTACAACTTCTTTAGCCTCAAAAGGTTTCACTACATAGTCATCGGCACCAAGTTCCAAACCTAACACCTTATCAAAAATTTCCCCTTTAGCTGTCAGCATAATAATAGGACACTCCGATTTCGCTCGAATGCGCCTACACACTTGCCACCCATCCAACTCCGGAAGCATTATATCCAAGACAACTATAGAAAAATTACAATTAAAAAAAAGTTTTAATGCTTCTTCACCATCATATGCCACTGACGTTGAAAAACCCTCTTTTTCAATATACAGTCTCAAAAGCTCGCAAATATTCTTGTCATCATCAACTATCAAAACACTACCCTTAGCCATTTTCACATCCCCTTTCATCTCCTACAATTATATCTCAAATTAAATTAAATTTCAAGATTCTTTGCCATCTTTTATAAATCATAAACTCAACTTATTTTATTTTTATAAATAAATCCCCATTAATTTAATTAATTATCACACCAACCTTTTTAAACTACAGCACTACTTTTTTACAATCTAATAAATAACACAAAATAAAAACCAATACATTTTTATGAATTATTACACAAAAGGCAGAAATTATTTTATATTTAATTTACAATTCGAATTGACATAGTTAACGTTTTATGGTACAATAGCCATATCATATTTTGAGGAGGAAATATTTATGAAAACAATAAAATTTACAAAAAGAATATCAAGTTTACTACTAACAGTTGCCATGGTCTTTTTATGTTGTACTCACACGTCATTCGCCGGGGAAAGCACCACTACATCATCATCCGGTGATAGTGTGGAAATAACTATAGTAGACGGCGGCGAAAGTAACACCAAAATTGCAAGTGAAACTGTCCCTGTAGAAGAGCTTAACAAAAACTGCATGTCTCAAATTTCAAGTGGTGCTTTAAAATCAATTGAAATAAGTGGAATCGTGCTAAAAGCATTTGGAACTATAACAGTTTACGGTGGTGCCGCCAAATTATTCAGCGATGTATTTTATCCGGAAGGTCGCACATATTTTATAATAGGTGGTATGCTTTTAGGAATTTTGAGTCCTGTAGCTCGCAACATATACAAACAGCTCAACAAAACTCAAAAAGAAGCTTTGAGAAAAGTAGTAGAAAGCATCATAACATCACAAGTTGCACCTAAACTCTTATAAGAAACTCTAATTCACCATACACTTAAAAAGTACAGACCAAATGATCCCCATTAAATAAACTTTTGTTTACTTGCGAATTTGAGTAAATCTCACTTTCGCAAGTTTCTCATATACAAACACCTCCACCCTATTTAACAAACAAATATACAAATGTCTACATCTATTTTCTTACACAATAAAAATCGTAACAATTAATTTTTACAATCAAGTTTCATAAAATAAAAAACACTATCGCGCACAAATCCAAATACGCAATAGTGTTCTTAAGTAAGTAAATATATATTTATTTCATCTACATAAAAAAGGTTCAATTTTTCTTTTGAAATCATCACTGCATCCTTCGGGACATTCAACCACAATTTCCTTTGAAAGGTCCAAACTAAAAATCCCCATGATTGATCTACCGTTCACAACACAGTGTCCTGAATAAAGTATGATAGGGAACTCATATTGATTAGCTAAAAAAACAAATTTTTTTATTGTAGCCACATCGGAAAGCCTAATATGAGTAGAATACATAATCATCACCCCTTAAACATGAATCGACAAAATTGCATTGATTTTATTTTAGCATATAACTAAAACCTTGTCAAGATATTTTTTTCAAAAAACAAAATTTGTAATAAGTTCGTAAGACATTAACATTAAATTATTGGCTCTTATAATGCGTCTATATTTATAAGTATGAGTATAACATAAATATAGTGATTTGCAAAAATATCAAAAAGCAAAATAGAGTTTTATGACATTTGCTCGAATGAACATAACTTCAAAAAATGAACTTGATATATGATAAAAAAGAGTTTATAATAAGAAGGTATCTGTAAAAACAAGATTTTTTTGTATTGATACATATTCAATCATGAAGGGAGTTTTACGATGAAATATTCACAAGAAGTTGAGCGTATGTGTCCTGTAACAAAAGGGCCATGCCACGGACCAGCACCAATACCTGAAGAAGGTAAATGGGTAAAATCATACGAGGTAAAAGACATATCTGGACTTTCTCATGGGGTCGGATGGTGTGCTCCTCAACAGGGGGCTTGCAAACTCACTCTAAATGTAAAAGACGGAATAGTTGAGGAAGCTTTAGTTGAAACTGTCGGATGCTCTGGAATGACTCATTCAGCAGCAATGGCAGCAGAAATTTTACCAGGAAAAACATTATTAGAGTGTTTAAACACAGACCTCGTGTGCGATGCAATTAATGTTGCAATGAGGGAAATCTTCAAGCAACTTGCATACGGAAGATCTCAAACCGCGTTCTCTGAAGGAGGGCTTCCTATCGGTGCTGCTCTTGAAGATCTTGGCAAGGGCTTATGCTCTCAAGTTGGTACCATGTTCAGCACTAAGGCAAAAGGTGTTCGTTACATGGAAATGGCAGAAGGTTACGTTACATCGCTTGCACTTGACGAAAACAACGAAGTTATTGGATACCAATTCGTTAGAGTCGGAAAAATGCTCGAAGACATACGCCACGGAGTAGATCCAAAAGAAGCTTATACCAAAAACATAGGACAATACGGCCACTACGATAATGCTGCCAAATATATCGATCCTAGAGAAGAATAAGGAGGTGCTGTAATGATTAGTTTTGAGGGAATAGAAAGACGTATTGACAAAATAAATAAATGTTTAGCAGAGTATGGCATTAAAGACCTCGAAGAGGCAAGAAACATCTGTTTGGACAAAGGAATAGATGTGGATGCTATAGTAAAAGGAGTTCAACCGATTGCCTTCGAAAATGCATCTTGGGCATATACAGTAGGTTGCGCAATTGCTATAAAGAAAAATATAAACAGTGCAGCTGAAGCAGCTGAAGCAATTGGAATCGGATTAGAATCATTTTGTATTCCAGGTTCCGTTGCCGCTTCAAGAAAAGTTGGACTAGGTCATGGAAATCTTGGCGCAAGACTCCTTAGTGAAGAAACTGAATGTTTTGCATTTTTAGCAGGACATGAATCTTTTGCAGCTGCAGAAGGCGCTATCGGTATTGCACGCACCGCTAACAAGGCTAGAAAGAAACCGCTTCATGTTATATTAAATGGTCTTGGTAAAGACGCGGCTTACATTATTTCACGTATAAACGGTTTTACCTACGTCGAAACAGAATACGATTTCTTTACAGGTGAGCTCAAAATTGTAAGTGAAAGAGCTTTCTCAGATGGAGATCGTTCTGCAGTTAGGTGCTTCGGTGCAAACGACGTTCTTGAAGGAGTTGCAATTATGCAACACGAAGGTGTTGATGTATCAATCACAGGAAACTCAACAAACCCAACACGATTCCAACATCTCGTGGCGGGAACATACAAAAAATGGGCAATCGAAAATAATAAGAAATACTTCTCAGTTGCTTCGGGTGGTGGTACTGGACGCACGCTTCATCCTGATAACATGGCAGCTGGCCCAGCTTCATATGGACTTACAGATTCTATGGGGCGTATGCATGGCGATGCACAATTTGCAGGTTCATCCTCAGTACCGGCGCACGTCGAAATGATGGGACTCATCGGTATGGGCAATAATCCAATGGTAGGTGCTACTGTTGCATGTGCAGTTGCCGTTTTTGAATCACTTTGAAAAACACAGCTAAAATCGCTCAAGCAGGTGTTTTAACTGCATTAGCCTTTATGCTGACTTTATTTAAAATTCCAGTATGGTTTGCGCCACCCTTTTATAAACTGGATTTTAGCGAAGTAATTACACTATTTAGTGGATTTTTGTTAGGGCCCTTTTATGGGGCCTTAATTGAATTTTTGAAAATATTCCTTAAAATAATTCTACGTGGAACTGCTACTGTTGGAATAGGAGAATTTGCTGATTTCATTATTGGATGCTCTCTCATTTTACCAAGTGCAATCTTTTTCAAAAATCAAAGCAAATATAATTTATTACGAAAAAATGATTTTAAATCGATAATACATGCAATGTGCATCGGCACATCATCAATGATTATTACTGCCGTATTATTAAATGGTTTTTTGGTTTTGCCATTTTACTGCCACTTTGCAAAAGTTAACATAGAACACGTAGTGCATATAACAAGCAAAGTTAACCCACTAGTTCATGATCAGCTTTCATTCGCACTCTTTGCAGTTTTGCCATTTAACCTGTTAAAAGGAATCTTATCGTCCATTTTATGTTTTTTGCTTTATAAAAACCTCCTCAACATTTCTTGGCTCAAAATATGAAATTATAATTTATGTAAATTAAAGTTCGCGAAAGGAGAAAATGTTGCTAAAGACGCAACATATAAAATAAATATGATAAAACATTATTTCACATCGGAATCAGTCACCGAAGGACACCCTGATAAAGTATGTGATCAGATATCCGATGCAATACTTGACACGATTCTTACAAAGGACCCACAAGCACATGTTGCTTGTGAAACTACTGCCACTACAGGCATGGTACATATCATGGGAGAAATATCCACATCCTGTTACGTCGATATTCCAAAGGTCGCTCGCGACGTTTTGGTGGAAATAGGTTATGACTCCGCTAATTCCGGATTTAATGGCAATACATGCGCAGTTCTGTCATCAATTGATTCTCAATCCCCAGACATAGCAATGGGTGTAAATGAATCATTTGAATATAAATCTGGTGATACGGATGAGTACAATAAAATTGGTGCGGGAGATCAAGGAATTATGTTTGGCTACGCCTGTGACGAAACCCCTGAATATATGCCACTTAGTATTTCTTTGGCACACAGTTTAGCTAAACGTCTCGCTCAAGTGCGTAAAGAAGAAATCGTACGTTACCTTCGTCCGGACGGAAAAACTCAAGTCACAATTGAATATCATGATGACAACCCAGTACGCGTGGATACAGTTGTCGTATCTACCCAACACGATGAATCAGTTACACTTGATACTATACGTCGCGACATTACTGAGCAAGTAATTAAATATGTGATACCAAGTAATTTAATTGATGAAAAAACAAAGATTTACGTAAATCCTACTGGTAGATTTGTAGTCGGAGGCCCCGTCGGTGACAGTGGCCTAACCGGTAGAAAAATCATCGTTGACACATACGGCGGATATTCAAGACATGGAGGCGGAGCCTTCTCAGGAAAAGACCCTACTAAAGTCGATCGTTGCGCAACATATGCGGCAAGATACGTAGCAAAAAATATGGTAGCTGCCCAAATAGCTAAAAAATGCGAAATTCAAATTGCATACGCTATTGGTGTTGCAAAACCTGTTTCAATAAGAGTGGACTCATTTGGAACTTCTAAGTTCGATGATGGTAAACTGGCTGAAGCTGTTCAAGAATTATTTGATTTGAGACCAGCTGCAATTATAGAAAAATTCGATCTACTAAAACCACAATACAAAAAACTTGCTGCATATGGACATATGGGCCGAGAGGATCTATCAGTTAAATGGGAAACACTTGATAAAGTAGATGAATTAAAAAAGTATTTTAATATAATTTAACAACATACTTCAAAAACTAAATATGTACGTTGTACTATTCGTAAAGGGGTGAATATTGGATGTATTGTTATTCGTGTGGAGCAAGAATAGACGCTGAAAATGTAAATTACTGCTACAATTGCTCCGCCAAAAGCATATGCAAATTCAATGAAGAAGATTTCAATGAATTATGGCGTGAATCAGACGTTTTTTACAAAAACGCTAAACAGCTGTATGTTTCAAAAAATCGATACAGATATATTTTCGTCTTTGCTGCACTTTCAATTATCTCGATCGCAATGCTCACTGTATTAATTAGCGATATGTTCGTATATGTCCAAACAGCAAATAATATGCTCAAAATAACTAATACCCCTACAGCTTTAATTGAACAAGCTTTTATGGATATTTGGTGTGCACTTGCATTAATAATCGTATCTTCAATTGTATTATTTATTTCCGTATGCTTTTTGTGCGCAATGTTTCGTGTCAAACGACATCAAAAATAAATGTGCTTTCAACTACAAAAAAATTACTATGATCTATCTTTTCAATATAAATTTAAATAAGTAAACAAATCTCAAAAGCCATGTGAAATTATTACTTCATGTGGCTTTTGAATTTTCACTCCTATACAATTCACGTGATTAGTAAATTGTTCTATATATGTATGTTATTTTTATGTATTTTTCATAATCAATAACTTTATTTGAAATAAATTTATAAAAAACCATTGACTTTTCGACTCAAATATGATAACATAAAAGCGCCTATTAAAACTACATAAATCAAGTTGTAGCAAAAATCAAATTACACTCATGTCATGTATAAGGAGGTGATTAAGTTTGAAGAAAATTTTTTACGCCATAATCACATTTTCTGCTTGTGGAAAACAAAATGCTTCCAAAATAACAGGAGAAACAGTCGACGTTGATTCATATACTGTATTATGCCCAACCTGATGGACTAGTAAAAAATATCAGGGGACTCCTGGGTTATAATTCAAAAAACCGGAAATAGTTATGAATTAACAGCAACAGTGGACATTAAAACAACATCCGCACCTACGCTAAACAACAATGTAAAAGAGAAAGTATCTATTAAAGCAGATAATGCCGAATGGAAAGGATACAAAGACAACGGCAATCTCGCTCTATTTAGCAAAGTAAATGGTACGAATTTTCTCGTAGCTACATCCAAGTGTGACCCAAATGACGCTGAATTAATCGCAATATTATCCAGCATAAAGACAAAATAAAATTTCACTTATATTTGCACATAAGCGTATAAAAATAAATCATTCTTAAGGGGGTAAACATCCATGGAAGAAATTAAAATTTCAAAAGGAGCAGGTTTTTTAAAAGTCGTTGGTATACTACTAGTTATCTTTGGAAGTATCGCAGTTATAATGTCTTTAATTTTAATAACTGGCGCAGCTGCTCTTATTGCAATAAATTTAGCTGCTGGAATAGAAACTAATTCATACGAATATTACGCCGGAACTATTGTTTACACTTTATCATCAATCGCTGAACTTGTCTGCGGTATTATAGGAATAAGAAACTGCAAAAAACCTGAAAAATCAACTAAATGTCTTGTTTGGGGTATAATCACAATAGTATTAGGTATTGCTGGTTCTGTTTTAATGTCCATCGCCGCAGCAACAAAAATTAATATAATTAATATATTATTTGTATCAGTATGCCCAACATTATTTATTATAGGAGCTATATTAAACAAAAAATCACTGTCTAAATAAATACAAAACATTTATATAAACATACGCTTTAATATGTGCATATAATTAGCGAGCTATATTCATCGTAAAAACGATAAAATAGCTCGTTATTTTTAGTTGCGTTCAACCCACATTCTCAGATATAGGATTTTTTGTGGGCACACGTAAAATGACAAAAAATAGTTCGCATTAGCAAGAAAGCATGAATTAAAATTATTTGCCCATTAGAGTAAAATGCATTTATATTGTTAGAATAACAAAAGTCACACGAAAAGAGCATTTAAGTAATGTTCTTCGATAAACTTAAGATGACGCTTTATTACCCGAATGAGGTTTAATTAACAAACTTTTTCTCGATATTTAATAGTGCCCAAAATTGAATAATGATCCTAAATTTTTCACATTATAGTACACTGTTGCGGTGAGGACGATGATGCTATCGATCTAGCATATGCATGTACAGCTTTTGATGCCTCATTACAAAGAATGTTTCGCCCAGTGTTTTTACTAAGCCTTGATTGAACGGCTGCAAAACAAATTGAATATGAATTTTGAGGTAATGGACAAGCAGCCAATTCATATTTATTTCCGATATTTCCAGTAGAACCAGATGGATTAGAAAAAGTTTTTAAAATTTTCATATAAGTCACTCCTTTAAATTTTAGTATAATGACATATTCATTCTTTGTAAATACTTTTTTTGGAAAAAAAGTAATTTTGGCAATCTGATTACTAATATTAAAATGGAACTTCTTAAATTAAGCTTTTTAGACTAGTTCCTATACCGAAGACATAAAGTAAAGGAAACTTACTTTTAAATCCACAGGCAAAACCGCATGCACTAACATTTCTTATTACACTAGCTAATGTTTTGCCTACAATATCCTTCAAACTCCACCTCACGATGAATTTCATTGTATTTGGTTAACATTTCTCCACTCCAAACCTATACAATACTTTTTCAACCAACACCGAGAAAATTCCAATCGAGTAGGAGGCTAACCATTAGTTGAGTAGCCAATCTCTCACATCACCGTGCGTACGGTTCCGTACACGGCGGTTCAATCATACTAAGTGCATAGACTTGTACGCTTCGGATATATCATAATATCCCCTGCGTGCAAGTCTTTCATTTGTTATGGTATGTGTCAATATACCACTTCCTGCAATAGCCTAGTACCCTTTTCGGGTGTTGCCGTTTCGGTACGCCCACCATTCGGGCATTCCCAATTTCTTTAAGTTTGTTACACTTGTTCTCGGCTTCTTCCACTGTTTCCAGATATACATTCGTATTCTTCGCCGCAACCAGCCGTTCCATTCTTTCATTAGGTTTTCGATTTTCGCTACAGCGTAGTATTTCAGCCATCCTCTCATATATACCTTTATGTTGTACAACACGGTATCGAGTTTCCTGCCCTGACTACGGAAAATTAGCTTTCGCAGTTTTCTTTGGCTTTCTTCTTCGACTTTGCGTGAACTCGGATATATGTACCCTTTCTGTTCCTTCCCAACGCAAAGCCGAGAAATCGAAATTTCGGATTGAATATACGCTGATCGCTCAGCTCCTTTCGATATTTACCTTGAGCTTTAATTTCTTCTCAAGATACGCCGTACTTGTTCCAAGCAATCTTTCTGCCACTCGAATACTCTTTGCTAAAAGTAATATATCATCTGCATAGCGGATTACCTTTACTCCTCTGCCCTCGAACTCCTTATCGAATTTGTCAAGATAGATATTGGCTAGTAACGGAGAGAGATTTCCTCCTTGCGGAGAACCCTCGTCCGTTCTCATCACAATTCCGTTCTCCATTACTCCGCTTTTGAGATATTTCTTGATGAGGTCTATGAGCCTCTTATCCTTTATCTCTTCTCGGAGCATATTCATGAGTAGTTCGTGATTCAGTGTGTCGAAGTATTTGGATAGGTCTAAGCATACTGCACGAGTATATCCTTCTTCCGCATACTCTTTCACTTTCAGTATGGCGTCCTTTGCACTTCTGTGCGATCTGTAGCCGTAGCTTCCGTCTGAAAACTTTGGCTCATAGATTGGCTTTAACACCTGTGCTATTGCTTGCTGGATAATTCGGTCTATTACCGTTGGTATTCCCAATTTTCTTACACCTCCGTTATCCTTGGGAATTTCTACTCGCCTTACTGGGGTCGGCTTGTATTTGCCGTTCCGTATCAGGTCAAGTAATTCTTCCCTATGTTCTTTCAGCCAGGGCAGCGCTTCGTCAACCGTCATTCCATCTACTCCGCTTGCTCCCTTGTTGGCTTTCACTCGCTTGTAGGCTCTGTTCAGATTCCCTCTGTCAAGTACCTTTTCAAGCAAGTCTGCACCGTCCTTTCGGTCAACCTCTC
>CATZCM010000004.1 GCA_958417225.1 uncultured Eubacteriales bacterium
GTAAGCCGAGAATCAATTTTTTCTGATTTTAACAATCCTGAGGTAGTAACCACTACATCTCAAAAGTATGAAACATCATTTGGGTTTACTGAAAAAGAGGTTTTTGCGGCATTAGACCAATTTTCACTATCAGAAAACAAACTCGAAGTAAAAGAATGGTACGATGGATTTATTTTTGGAGAACATAAAGACATATATAATCCATGGTCAATATTAAATTTCCTAGAAAAGGGAAGGGTTGGTACGTACTGGGCCAACACAAGCGCAAACAGCCTGGTGGGTAAACTTATTCGTGAGGGAAACTCCGACGTAAAACAAACTATGGAAGACTTACTTAAAGGAAAAGAATTAGTAGTGGAAATTGACGAACAAATTGTATTTAATCAGTTAGACGGAGATATAAATGCAATTTGGAGTTTACTTCTCGCGAGCGGATATCTTAAAATTGTTCGTGCCCCAAGGGATTGTACTGATGAAGATCAATTTTATAGGTTAGCACTCACAAATAAAGAAGTAAAAAATATGTTTCGCGATATGATCAAAACTTGGTTCAGAAAACAAAACACTGCGTGTAATGGTTTTATACAAGCTTTGATGTTAAACGACGTAGTAAAAATGAATCGCTTCATGAATAGAATTTCTGAAAATATGTTCAGTTATTTTGATGTTGGAAACGGCGGATCACGTTACGTAGAACCCGAAAAATTTTACCATGGTTTCGTACTAGGGCTCATAGTGGATCTAGAAGGCAAATATCACATCCGTTCAAATCGAGAAAGCGGATTTGGCAGATATGACGTAATGCTCGAACCGGTAAACAAAAATGATTTAGCGTTCATTTTTGAATTTAAGGTGTTAGATCCGGACTATAATGAAAAAACGCTAGATGATTCATTACAATCAGCACTTCGTCAAATTCATGAAAAAAACTATGATGCGGAACTTATCGCACGAGGAGTACCTAAAGATAAAATCCGTCATTACGGGTTTGCTTTTGAGGGAAAAACCGTTCTTGTTGGAACAAATGACTAAAAATTAACAAAAACCAGCCGAGCAATATTAAATTGATTTGCTCGGTCATTTTTATTAAACACACAAAAAAAGAAGCAGCTTACTGCTACTTCATAAAACGTATTTTTTTAAGTATCTCTTTATAATTCATCTTTTTCCGGTATTTCTTGGGTTTCGGGAACAAGTATTTTATATTTTTGATCCATTTTTCGAACCGTTCCTCTATCACAACTAACAATTTGAGAATCTGCAGATCTATCATGGTTTCTACAATAATATTTCGCTTTTTTTCCATAGATCAATTCAATTGGCATCGCTAATTTTGACGTTGGATTTGCTCTACTTGAGCTAAGTTTTGCTTGGTTCCTATCTTTATCAACACAGACAATATCAAGCGTTCCTCTAACATGTCTTGCTAAACATCTTGTTTTCGATGATTTCATAGCACTAGTACTAATCTTTCTAAATAATTTTCCAATATCGCACATTGCTATTCTCTCGCTAGTTTTGTTACATTCACAACTACCTGATGATTTTTTCTCTTCCATTTGCCTCGAGAAAACGTACGAATTACGTAAGCGAACATCGCATAAAACTTTTTGCCTCGTATTCTGTGGCAATTGTGGTGCACCATTTGCTAACTCAGCTGCACTAACTTGTTCTCCAAAATCCAAACCCTGACATCTTACTTTTTTTCTAGGTGAACCAGCCATAAAATCCCCGCTACTAGCACCACTCGTTCTCAATTCTCCTCTAGGTCTTTTTACCTTAACTGTTTCTTTTGAAGCTTTCTTGTATACAGGTTCAGGATTCACACATTTCGGAACAACAACTACGTCCGCAATAGTTTTTAATTCATCTTGGATACCTCTAAAAAGAAAATTCACTTTAATATTTTCACATTTACTCATAACTGAAACACTACTTGTCTCCTGCGAAAAAAAAGTAATTTTAACCTCATCTGCCTCTGCCGTAACTGCAATTTTTTTCAGTACGTCCTCAGATTTTGTCACTTTTAAAATTTTATAATGTCCAGGACTCCTTATAGTTAAGCATCCAAGTTTATATACATAATCTTTACTATAAGTATTCCCAATTACATGAATTTCACCTGCAGCAGCAACATTCCCACCGCAAAATGAAACAATCAATAAAACACATAAGACAACAGCAATTTTTTTAAAAATAACCACTTCTCACCCTCCACATATATTCTGCATACTTCCACAAAATCACATTGGGTAACATTTTTTCACGCTTATGTACAAATACACTATAAATAATAAATTAGTCTACAAAACCTAACTACACAACAAATCTCTATCTACATAAAATAACAATTTAAAACAATTACTTAATCTTCCCTTTCATCTCCAAAGAAAAATAAAGCAACTGTCCCCGGACCCGTATGACTACCAATCGTAGTTCCTATATTATTTATCTCCACTTTACCATTTAATTTTGGAAAAGCTTCCTCAACAAGTCTAGCTACCGCTTTCGCATCATCCAAACAAGCTGATTGAGAAATATAGCACTTACCAGAATAATCAGTACCATCCTGCGCATGCATTTTCATTCGTGACACTATTTCATGTATAACCTTCTTTTTGCCACGAACTTTGCTTCTAGGCACAAGCCTACCTAATCTATCCACATTTAACAGTGGACATATATTCAAAAGCCCACCAAATATTCCTGCAGCTTTAGAAATTCTTCCACCCCTTATATATGCAGACAAATCAGTAGAAAAGAACCAATGGTGAACTTTAAGTTTATTTTCCTCTGTCCACTTACGTATCCTTTCTATATCCCAACCTTCATCACGAAGATCTGCAAGTTTGTCAACCAGTAATCCACATCCTGACGAACCTCCAAGTGAGTCAATAATATAAATTTTTCTATCCGGATATCTCTCTGCTGCCACTAACGCAGCATTGCGAGCAGAATTCACTGTCCCGGAAAGCCCAGATGAAAGGCACACATGCAATATATCTTTCCCATCATCCAAAAATTTTGTAAAGTAATCAAGATATTCCGAAATATTCACTTGAGACGTCTGTGTTCGAGCACCGCTCGCCATTGCCTTATAAAACTCCTCAAATGACATAGATTGACCTAAATCATCATAATAATTCTTTCCATTCAAACTATAATGAAAACAAATATAATTTATATTTCTTTTCTCAAAATGTTCCTTACTTAAATCTGCTGTAGAACAACAGCTTAACACAAAATTGCTCATAAAATATATCCTCCTAAATAAAAACAAAAAATTCATAATAAAATCATACCATCAAAATCTCAACAATTCAATCTATTTATCAAAAAAACAACTCTACTGATATAGAAATCGCAGTAGAGCACTGAGGTACATACTCTATCGTGATTAAATACAACAATAAAATCGATTTGAATTTCCAAATCTAATTTAAAATGACATAATTTCCTTTTCTTTATTTTTTGGATTTATTTTGGGGAGATTTTCGTTTCACTTGAAAACTTAAAAACACTATGATCTCCGCTGGTACTATTATAAATACAAGTTGCCATGGATTAAACTTAATGAGCGACACGTATATAACGCAAAACACGCTTAGAACTATCCCTGCAACAATTATTAGATTATATTTTTTCTCATTCCACAACGTGTTCAACACCAAAAGATCAATTAATGAAACGGGAACAGCTGCAATAAACACCATCCACACTTTTATTCCCACGATCCACAAAATAATAAAAACTAAAGCAGCTAACGTCCAAATCCCAATCAATGAAATCAAAATAACCATTGTAGTATTAAATCCAAACTCTTTACGTTTAGGTTGAATTTTAAATTCATCGTGTTTACTCAACAAAAAATCCACACTAACGCCAAATAACTCAGCTAACTGTTTCACTACAAAAACATCTGGAATAGCTTCTGCTCTTTCCCACTTTGAAATCGACTTATCCGAGTAATTAATTTTTTTAGCGAGTTCCAGTTGCGTTAAATTTGCTCCCGTGCGAAGTTTTATTAAATTGCTTGCAAAAACGACTTTCAAGTCTTCCATCGTTATCGCTCCTCATATATACAATCAAATTTAAAAATACAATTATGATAAGTTCCATGTCATAAAAACTCATCTATAACACAAAACTTATTATATCATAAACACCTCACAATCGCAACAATAAGTTCATCACAAAAATCACTTTATTTTCTCAAAAGCACTAGCAAGTCTCACAAAATCATCTAAAGTCAATTGTTCAGCTCGAGAATCAGATTTCACGCAACATTTTTCCAAAACATCCATTACTCTTTCCTTGTTCAAATTTAATCCATTCGCTAAAGAATTTACAATAACTTTTCTTCTTTGCGAAAACGCAGCTCTTACAATTTTGAAAAGAATTTCTTTGTTTTCAAAATTTTCGTTTTTATTTGTCAAAATCAACTTTATAACTGACGAATCTACATTTGGGATTGGAACAAAACTTTCTCTCGAAACATCAAACAACACCTCTGGTTCTGTATAGTATCGCACTGCTATACTAATCGCTCCAACTTCGCGAGTACCTGGTTCAGCGCATAGTCTCTGCGCCGCTTCCTTTTGCACCATCACCGTAATATTTTCACAAGGTACATTTTTTTCAAGTATTTTCATAATTACCTCTGATGTTATGTAATATGGTAAATTTGCACAAATTGCGAATGGCCTGTCACCAAATTCGTCTCGTGCTACTTTATTTAAATCACATTTCAATACATCCTGATTTAATATTTTCACATTATCAAAGTCTCTAAGTGTATCATCTAAAATTGGTAATAAGTTTTTATCCAGCTCAATTGAAATTACTTTTTCAGCACGTTTCGCAAGCTCCACTGTTAATACACCAATTCCAGGGCCAATTTCAATAACTCCCCACGATTTATCTCCCACACACTCCTCGGCCATACGTGGACACACATCTTCATTAATCAAAAAATTTTGGCCAAGCGACTTTGAAAACGAAAATCCATACTTTTTCAAAATTCGTTTTATTGTCGTTAAATCCGATAAATTGTACACTAATACATCCCCTTTCTTTTTTTCTATTTTTCGCTAAAGTCATCACAATCAAAAATTTTAATGTTTCGTTCAATCACATTTTTGGGACGCCATTGAAATGCACGATTCTCCAATTTATCATAATCCCCTATTTTAACAAACGGAAAAACATTTTTTTCAAACTCACTCAAATATGTATCCTCCGCTAAATTATTCATTGGGCATACTTCTTGGCAAATATCACAACCCCATACAGAATTTGTTCTTTTCAATAAACTTTTCTGAAAATCTGTAAGTTGACCTTTTTGTTGTGACACTTTGGATACACACAAAGTCTTATCCTCAAGTGCACCCAAACTCGGACACATTCTTTTACACAAACCACAATGAAGACACCCCTTAATTTTTCGATCTTCATACACTAAGCCAAGATCAGTAACAATCTCTGCCAAAAATACCCATGAACCATACTTCGGTACAATTAAAAGCCCATTGTCTCCCACTACACCTAATCCACAATAACATGCTGCTTTAATTTCCGGAATGGGCGACGAATCTACGAAAAAATCAAAATAGTTTTCAGAAAAAGATTCTTGTAACTTCACTACTGCTTCACTTAAGATTCTTCGAAGGATCACATGATAATCTTGAATCACCGCATATCTGGAAATATTCCTTGCACACCCATCTTCAAGCGAAATCTTGTACGGAAAAGCACAACTAATGATTGTCTTCGTATTTTCTTTCAGTCTACACCTTGATCTGCAATTAATTAGGTCATTCTTAACCTTATTAAAATCACAAAACCCAAAAATTTTTATCCTACACTCATTCAAAACCTCCGTGACAACATCGGCACTTAGCATCATAATTCCTCCAAAGCACAAACAAAACCCCATACTTAAAATCAATTTCAAATGATTTACATATGGGGATAGTCGCTAATTTCTCTTTAAAACCAACATTGTAATGTCATCAAACTGAGCTGCTCCTGCCACAAATTCATCCACATCTTTTCTAACTGATTTCAAAATCTTTTGTATTGGCATATTTTCAGCATCAATGCTATTTAAATAATTTTTCAAACGATTTTCAGAGTACAGTTCACCAAAATTATTCTGTGCTTCCACAACTCCATCCGTGTACATATATATAACATCGCCCTTATATAAAGTCAACGATTGTTGATGATATTTCAAATCCTCCATACCTGCAAGTACGAAACCTTTCCTCATATCCATATACTCAAAATCTTTTCCATTACGTTTTAAAAGTGGTGGATTATGTCCTGCATTAACATATACAAATTCTCCAGTATTAATGTCTAGCACACCCATAAATGCAGTAACAAACATACTTTCCTCATTGCCCTCACAAAGTTTGTCATTTACATTATTAAACACAGCTTCTGGAGAATTTTTAGTCTGCGCATAATTTTTAATCATAGTTTTCGCAATAACCATAAACAATGCTGCTGGAACCCCTTTACCAGAAACGTCCGCAATTACAAAAGCAATATGACTATCGTCCACCATAAAGAAATCATAAAAATCTCCACCAACCTCTTTGGCCGGATCCATTGTAGCATATACGTCCATGCTGCTTATATCAGGAAAAGCCGGATAAATATACGGCAACATTGATTTTTGGATATGTTTTGCTACACTAAGTTCCGTATGAATTTTTTCCTTTTCCGCCGTAACGGTCTTCAAGCTTTGCATATATTTTTTCAAATCTGAAGACATCATGTTAACCGACTCGGCTAGATCTTCCAATTCATCTTTACTATCAACCCTAACGGTATATGACAAATCTCCTCTTGCAATTTGTTTTACTCCGTTATTTAACACTTCTATCGGATTTGTTATAGTCTTGGAAAATTTTGATGACATAAACACTAGCACAAACGCCGCAATTAAAATAATAATTATAATTGACACTATAGCCCATATTATTTGCGTGTTAAAAATACGAATGCTAGAAATTCCAAAGTTTTCTATCATATCAGAAAAATGATTGACTGGTCCCGTAATTTTTTCATAATTTAAAAGTACTCCAATTTTCCATCCGATATGTTTCACTGTAAAAAATCCCGCAACCATATCACTGGTTACAACGGCACCATTATTTTTGTCAATCATTGTACTATGCAAAGTATTGTAAGAATCCTGTGAAATAGTCTCTTTATCCAAAAGATCATCAGTATACAGGTCCGTATCTGAGTCAAGCAAAAAATCGCCTTTTTCATTTAATATAAAAGAATATTTTATCATATCTGTATTAGAATCCAATATATCTTTACAAACTTCTTCTGCTAAAATGTCCTTTGCAGCAACACCCAAAAGATTGCCATTATCATCATATATAGCCCTAGAGCATGTAAACGTTGGTAATCCTGTAAAAGTATCATTATATACACTGCTCCAGTAAATTCCATCTATTTTAACTGCTTCAGTATACCATTCACGGGTCCTTAAATCCACAGATGCATCAAACATCACATCATCTGAAAGGTATCTTGTAGAAATGTGCATCCCTGTTGCAGATACATAAAAAAGATCCCCCGTACTGCTATCATCACTTAAAATATTCATCATGATGTCACGTGTAGATTTGATCTTTTGAAATTCCGAATTAACATTCGCAAAAGACACTCCTGGCATCAAAATCACAAATTTGTCGCTATACTTAGAAACACGCCCAGAATTCCCCGAATACATATCCTTTAAATACTGACATATGGTTTGTACTTCATTTTGGTTTTCATGAAGCTTATTATTTACACTATTGCTATAGCTCTCTGTAATAGCTGTTGCAAACTCCTTATCTGTATCAGTTAAAATTGATACTCCCTCAGAATACAAATTCTTACTACTTTCCTTTTGCTTTTCACTAATATATAATTTACTCCCCATAAGTTCGAGCAAAATAGCAATTGACACCGTTAGTACAGAAACTATCGAGATAATAAAAAACATACGAAATATTTTTTTTCCCAAGCGCATTTTAACCACCCCTATTAATCAAACTACTGAATAACTTTAAACAATAGACATTCTTTTAACAGATTTAGTTTTGCCCGTAATATCGTCAATATCAAATATAACACAGTCCATTCTACAAGCGCCCTTCGCAAATTCAAAACGAACCGGTAACTTAGTTAACATTTTTTTTATAGTTATTTTCGGATCAACTCCTAGGGAAGAATATATAGGACCTGTCATACCAACATCAGTTATATATCCAGTTCCATTTGGAAGCACGCATTCATCAGCAGTGGGCACATGAGTGTGCGTACCAAAGATAGCTGACACTCTCCCATCCAGATAAAAACCAAGCGTTTTTTTCTCTGCTGTTGCCTCCGCGTGAAAATCCAACACAATCATTTTCGAGTCATTTATTTTATTCAAAATTCTATCCATTGTTTTTGCTGGACAATCGAAGTTATCAATAAAAACTGTCCCCATCAAATTAACAACATACAAAACCTTATTCCCAATCACAAATCTACACACACCTGAACCCGGAGTTCCACTAGGATAATTCGCTGGACGAACAACCCTTTTTTCCTGATTCAAGAAACTTTGGATTTCGTATTTTCGAAAGACATGATTTCCAGTAGTAATTATATCTGCCCCACTTTCAAATAAAAACATTGCTGATACTGGAGTAATACCATTTCCCTGTGCAGAATTTTCTCCATTAACTATAGTGACATCTATATTTTCTTGTTTTTTGAGTTCAGGAAGCTTGGAACGCAAAAAATTACAGCCTATTGGTCCTGTCACATCACCTATCGCCAAAACCCTCATAAGATCAAATCCTTTAACAAAATAAACTAATAGCAAGTTACCTTGCAAATTAAAAATCCCCTTAGATCTTCAGCGGAGGGTAACGACCTCCGCTGAAAATTTTTTTTAATAAATCACTTTGCATAGCCGCTTACACGACTTTCACGAATAATATTAACTTTAATTTGCCCCGGATAATCTAGCTCAGATTCAATTTTTTTACAAATTTTTCTTGCCAAGATCACCATTTCATCATCATTAATCATTTCTGGTTTCACCATTATTCTAATCTCTCTACCGGCCTGTATTGCAAAACACTTTTCCACCCCAACAAATCCCGAGGCAATTTCCTCGAGCTTTTCAAGTCTTTTCACGTAACTTTCCAAATTTTCACGGCGAGCGCCAGGACGTGCTGCTGAAAGTGCATCAGCTGCTTGTACAATACATGCAATTACAGTTTTCGCTTCCACATCACCATGATGGGCCGCTATTGCATGTACGACGTCCTTGCTTTCCTTATACTTTTTAGCAATATCAACACCTATATCAATATGCGAACCTTCTACTTCATAATCCACGGCCTTACCTATATCATGCAAAAGTCCAGCCCTTTTGGCAATTGTAGGATCCAATCCCATTTCAGACGCTATCATTCCTGAAAGCACTGCAACCTCCAAAGAATGATTAAGGACATTTTGTCCATAACTAGTACGATAATGTAATCTACCCAAGAGTTTCACTAATTCATGCCTCATTGATGGAATTCCAATTTTCAGTATAGCACGTTCTCCCTCGACTCTCATATTACTTTCGACTTCCCTACGGGATTTTTCAACCATATCCTCTATTCTAGAAGGATGAATTCTTCCATCTTGAATCAACTTTTCAAGTGATAACCTAGCAATTTCGCGTCTCACTGGGTCAAAGCTAGAAAGTGTAATTGCTTCTGGCGTATCATCTATAATCAAATCAACACCTGTTAAATTTTCTATTGCACGGATATTTCTCCCCTCACGACCAATAATGCGCCCTTTCATTTCATCGTTTGGTAGAGGTACAACTGACACTGTAGTCTCTGACACAAAGTCAGACGCACATCTTTGCATTGCAAGCGAAACTATTTCTCGTGCCCTGCTATCCGCCTCATCCTTAAATTTTTGCTCATAATCGAGTATTTTCATAGCTTTTTCATGTACAAGATCATCTTCAAGAGAACTAATCAAAAACTCCTTTGCTTGCGAAACTGTAAATCCTGATATTTTTTCAAGCATCCCAATTTGGCTTTGTTTTATTTTTTCAATTTCCTCAAACCTTAATTCTATTGATTTTTCTTTTTCTTCAAGTGCTTCCTTTTTATTTTCTATATTTTCAAGCCTTTTATCTAGCGTTTCTTCTTTTTGTGAAATTCGCTTTTCTTGCTTTTGTAATTCTTTTCTTCTATCATTTATAATTCTTTCTGATTCATTTTTTTGTTTTAGAATTTCATCTTTTCCTTCTAGTAAAATTTCTTTTTTCTTTGCCTCTGCTTTTGTGATTGCATCCGTCAAAAGTCTCTTAGCCTCTTGTTCAGCGGACCCTATGACTGCTTCGGCATTTTTCTTTCTGTGGTGAACCCCAAGCATAAAACAAAGTATTCCCACTAACAACAATGAAACTAATACAATCACCAACAACATTGTTTCCAAAACATTTGGCACCTCCTTTAAAATTGATCCTAAGTATGTATGAATACTGCTAAAAAGCAGCAAAAATTATAATAACTCGGACACCTCTTCAATTGTATTAAATAAGCAAAAATAAGTCAAGATACTATAAGTAGAAATATTTCAGTAAATACGGATTTATTGTAGGAGTTTTGTTACAATCAATGTTGTTATACGCTGGTTTGATATTTTAGCTACAGATATTTTTATGGCTCCATACTCAAATTCCTCTCCTTCTTCAGGCATTTTGCCCATAACTTCCAACACCCATCCACCCAATGTTGTACTGGCAGGATTAAAGTTTCTATCATAAATTTCTAAAAAATCAAAAAGATCATGTACATTAATATCCGCACTCACCCGATATGAATTCTCACCTATTTTCACAAACTTATGTTCTACCTCTTCATCTTCATCCCATATATCACCCACTATCTGCTCCAAAAGATCCTCCATAGTAAGCATCCCGATAGTTCCACCATAATCATCAGACACAATTGCTATATGCAATTTATTTTTCTTAAATTCTGACAATATCTTTGAAAGTTTTTTTGTCTTATATATAAAATACGCAGGAACAATCATTTTATCTATTGATCTATCCTCGCCAAGAGCCATACGTTCAATATAATCTCTCGTATGCAATATTCCAATTATATTATCTATACTCTGTTGATACACCGGTATACGTGAATACCTTTCTCTTAAAATAATCTGTTCATTAACCTGTTGTGGGTCATCTATATCTATTGCCACAATATCAACTCTTGGAGTTAAAATATCCTCTGCTATTTTCTCATCAAATTCAAGTGCAGAACATACAAGATCACTTTCTTCCTCCTCTAGTACACCTTCTTTTTCTATATCATGGATAATATATTTTAATTCCTGTTCAGTGACAGACGGCTCACTCTCACCGGTTGACAAAAGCTTCATTGATATATTTTTTATCTTTATAAAAAAGAACGTAATCGGGTATAATACTTTAATCAAAAATTTTAATATGCTAGCAACCCCAAGCATTATTTTTTCACTATACTCTTTTGCTAAACTTTTGGGAAGGATTTCCCCAAAAAGCAAGATTATTATAGTTACAACTATAGTTGACACCAAAGGACCAGAATCTCCCAAAAGATTAATCGCGAGCACCGTAGCTATTGATGACGAAGCTATATTGACAATATTATTTCCCACAAGTATTGTCGATAAAGTCCTATCAAAATCCTCCACTGCATACAATGCATTTTTAGCACGTTTATTGCCTTCATCGGCATAGTTTTTAAGTCTTATCCTGTTCACAGAAGAAACTGCAGTTTCTGTCGCAGAAAAAAACGCCGACATAAATACAAGTAATATCAGACCAAAACCCATAAGAACATTTGAATCCACTACCATCACCTCATACATAATTTTTTACTTAACCACGCTTGTATCCTCACTACCATCAACGCGATTCATTATACCCATACAGATCAATATTAATACCATAAGCACTAATGAAATCGCTGAGCCCAAATGCGGATTGTAGGAACTACCGAGAAATTTCATCTCAATCAAGTCTCCTATTAAAAGGTTACTTCCTCCTCCAAGCATTTTCGATATAATAAAAGTGCTCACCGATGGCACAAAAACCATAGTTACCCCTGAAATTATTCCAGGCACGCTTAAAGGTAAAATCACCTTCATAAACACCATTTTTCTATTAGCTCCAAGATCTTGTGCTGCTTCAATTGCATGTTTCGGCAACTTTGTAACAACAGAATATATCGGCAATATCATATACGGCAAAAAGTTATAAACCATACCTAAAACTACAGCACCTTGAGTATTTATCATCTGAAATGGCCCTATTCCAAACAAGCCCAGAAATCGATTTATAATACCGTTGTTCTCCAAAAGCGTCATCCATGCATACGTCCTAAGCAGAAAGCTCATCCACATAGGAAGCATCAAAAGTAAAATAAAAAGACCTTGTTTGTTCACTTTAAGCTTTGATATAATGTAAGCAAAAGGGTATCCAAGAACAAGGCAAACAAATGTTGCAACACCACCGAGTAAAATTGATCTCAAAAAGATTTTGGAATAATCACCAACTCGAATAAGGTTTTGTAGTGTAAATCTACCACTCACATCAGTCACCGCAAAATACATAATCAAAAGGACAGGAATCACAACAAAAATCCCCACCCAAATAACATACGGAATAGACGCCTTTTTAAAATTCACTTTGCATCTCCTCTTCCTTAAGCGCATCGTACATTTCATCGCTAAACGCGCTATAATCACCTACATTGTCTGAATACGCGGATTTACGCATAATATGTATATCATTCGGACCCAGGATCAATCCTATAGTTTCCCCTGTTTCCTGAGATTTTGTCGATTGAATCATCCACTTAAACCCATCAATCTCGACTATAATCTCATAATGAACACCTATAAAAGTCACCGATGTAACTATTCCAGAGATATGCCCAAGCGATGGTGGAACCACTTCAATATCCTCAGGACGAATTACCACATCAACACGTTCATTTATATTAAAGCCCTTATCAAGACATTCAAATTTTTTGCCTGCAAACTCCACTACAAAGTCTTTTCTCATGATGCCATCAATTATATTGCTTTCGCCAATAAAGTCTGCCACAAATGCATTTTGAGGTTCATTATATATATCTGATGGCGTACCAATTTGTTGAATTTTGCCCTTGTCCATAACAACTACTACATCTGACATAGATAAAGCTTCCTCTTGATCATGTGTAACAAACAAAAATGTAAGACCTGTTTGTTCATGTATATTTTTAAGTTCAGATTGCATATCTTTTCTGAGTTTCAGATCAAGAGCACCCAATGGCTCGTCCAAAAGCAAAACTTTCGGGCTATTTGCGAGAGCTCTAGCTATTGCTACTCTTTGCTGCTGTCCCCCTGATAATGCATCAATCGACCTATTTTCAAAACCTTGCAAACTTACCATTTTTAACATTCTTTTTACTGTTTTTGAAATTTCACTGTCATCCTTCTTATTTATCCTCATTCCAAAAGCTACATTTTCATATACGTTCAAATGCGGAAAAAGTGCATATTTTTGAAAAACGGTATTAACTTCTCTTTTATATGCGGGAACATCTGTTATCTTCCGTCCATCAAAAAATATCTCACCACTATCCGGAGTAATAAAACCTCCTATACTTCGAAGTATTGTGGTTTTGCCGCAACCGGACGGACCCAGAAGCGTAACAAATGCACCCTTTTTAATATTTAAGTTCAGTGAATCCAGAACCTGTTCACCATCAAACGAAACTGAAACATCTTTTAACGAAATAATATCTGACAATTACATAACACTTCCTTTATTCAAACTTCTTTACCCAAAGAACTTTTGATGAACTACCCTCACAGCCTTATCAAGTTCATCCTCATCAATAAGAACTGAAACTTTAATCTCACTCGTGGATATCATTTGAATATTTACATTTGCCTCATACAGTGCTTCAAACATCTGAGTGGCCACATCATGATGTGACTCCACTGCACATCCTACAATAGACACTTTCGCAACATGTGAATCGAATGTAACTCCACCATGCCGTAATACACATTCATCTGAATTTAAAAAATCCACTGCATCCTTCAGTTGGTCCTTAGTAAGAGTAAAAACTATGTCTTTCGTATTATTGCACCCCGTAGACTGCAAAATAATATCCACATGTATCCCCCTTGTCGCCAGGAGTGAAAACAATCTAAATGCACATCCCGGTATATCCGGCACACCCATTACTGAAACCCTCGCTACATTTTCATCCTTAGTCACGCCATTTATCAATAAATTCTCCACAGTAGACCCCTCTTTCACTATAGTACCGGCCGTATCGTTCATACTAGATAAAACTTCCATAATCACATTATGTTTCCATGCCATTTCAACTGACCTATTATTTAGCACTTTTGCCCCTAAAGTTGCAAGTTCCAGCATAACCTCATAAGAAACTTCTGAAAGTTTAATCGCCCCGGGAACCACCCTCGGGTCTGCTGTATATACTCCTTCTACATCTGTATAGATTTGGCACTTATCAGCACGCATCGCCGCTGCTATTGCAACCGCACTTGTATCTGATCCACCCCTACCTAATGTCGTTACATCATCATACCGATCTACGCCCTGAAAACCTGCTACAATTACCACATTTTTCTTATCAAGTTCTTTTCGTATGCGTTCATAATTTATTTTGCAAATTTTAGCATATCCATGCACTGAATCTGTAATCACACCAGCTTGCCACCCAAGCAATGATACAACTGGAATAGCTCTTTTTTCGAGAGTCATCGCTAAAAGTGAAATTGACACTTGTTCACCCGACGCAAGCAAAACATCCATTTCACGTTGAGAAGGTTTAGCGGACACTTCCTTAGCTTTATTTATGAGAATGTCTGTCATGTCACCCTGAGCTGACACTACTACTACTATGTCATTTCCTTCACGATAAGTCTTTTCTATGATGTTTGCAACACTTTCAAGTCGATTTTTATCTGCAACAGACGTACCCCCAAACTTTTGAACAATAAATCCCATATACTACACCTCGCAAATTTATGAGTCATAGGATATACTATTCAAAAGCTAAAATATAAGAAACTACTTTTTATTATTCACCTTTTGTCCCTCAGATAAACCGACCCTTTTTCATCATCTTTTTCAGGTTTACAATTCCTCTTCTTTAAACCAGCGGTTTTTGATTGTTCAGTTACATTTTGATCTGCATTATTAATTATCACATGCTGCATCTCCTCCGCTAACTTTTCTGCTAAATTTTCCTCTTTTGCAGTAACTGATGGTTTAGAATTCAAATTCACCTTTTTTGCTAAAGTTTTCTGATCATAATACCCCACGCTATATCCGGGTATTTCTTCAGTTCCTTCTGGAATTCCTGTTTGTGGGTTATAATAACATTTTATTACTTTAGGATCAAGAGAGAACGTTTTCTTTTCTTTTTTGCCTAAATACTTAGACATAATTTCTTTCCACGCTCTCTGTGCAAACCAATAATCCGGCAAAGCTCTAGGGTTTTTGTAACCGGTCCACGCTCCTGCAACTGCATACGGACTTGCCCCTATAAACCAGCTATCATTTTGATCAGTTGTACCAGTCTTACCATACAGTTCCCAATCGGAAATATTAGCAGAAGTACCCGTTCCCCCGGTTATAACTGTTCTTAATATTTGATTCATTATAGTCGCCGATTCTGAACTTATCGCACGTTCTCCAATTTTGTTTCTATTGTCAAGAAGAATTCGCCCTTCTCTATCCTTAACACAAAAATAAGTATACGGTTTATTGTAAACCCCGCCATTTCCAAAAATTTGGAATGCAGCTGTCATTTCACGTACTGTTGTGCCATTTTTAAGTCCACCAAGTGCAAACCCCACTAAAGTATTTGCATCTTCATTCTTATCAAGAGTAGTAAATCCAAGCTTTTCCGTCATAAAAGCATATGCCGACTGTGGAGTTAATGTCTGTAAAACCCTCGCTGACGCTACGTTTGATGACCACTGAACGCACTTTTGTAGTGGCATATCCGGAAATTGTCTCCCATTTGGTCCCGGCTTGTCCCCATAGAAATTTTGAAGCAACGCCCCAGGTATGATAGATGAATAATTATAAAGCCCTTTATCTATAGCTGGTGCATAAACTGCAATTGGTTTAATCGATGACCCTGGTTGTCGCACTGCATCAACTGAATTATCGAAATCTAGATCATGTTCTTTAGGATTTCTCGAACCCAAATTTGCAAGAACTCTGCCATCAAACCCAATCATCATAAAACCAAGTTCAAAATCCTTATCTGTCGGTAATATTGTACCTTCAGAAATCACATCATCACAAGCCTTTTGAGCATCTTTATCCATCGCAGAGTAAATTTGTAACCCTTGTGTCCGAATCATTTCCCAAGCCGTATCCTCACCAACTCCTAGTTGTTCACATAGATCATGAACAACATCCATAAGCATCATATCCATGTACCAATTTCTTGTAGCACTAGTTTCTGTCTCTTCCCCTGCTTTCTGCACAAATTTCATATCTGCAGACTCCTGCATTGCCTGATCGAACTGTTCCTTAGAAATTTTCTGTTGATCATACATTTCTTTTATTATGATTTCACGGCGTTTTTTGTTTTCATCCGGATGGCTAAACGGATTGAATTTCGATGGATTTTGAGTAATCCCCACTATTGCTGCACTCTCCGCTATCGAACAGTCTTTTACATCCTTATCAAAGTAAATTTTTGCAGCTGATTGTACACCGCGGCATCCTGCACCAAAGTAAACAATATTCAAATATGCCTCTATAATTTCATCCTTTGAGTGGTCCTTTTCAAAATTACGCGCCCTAAACATTTCACGCACTTTTCTCAATAAACTAACTTCATTATCCTCAGTAAGATTTTTTATTAATTGCTGCGTCAATGTAGATCCACCATTGCTATTTTTAGAAAATAAACTTTTCACTGCCCCAAGAGTTCTCACTAAATCTACACCATTGTGTTTGTAAAAGCGTTTATCCTCTATCGCAACAACAGCTTCTCTCATCGCTAGTGGTATATCTTTAAAATCAACCCAAACCCTATTTTCAACTCCGTGTATTCTATCATATTCAACAGGATCACCATTTTCATCATTTACATATATAAAACTAGTAAGATGCAACTTGGTAGCTTTAACATCATACGGGATTCTGTCATCCGCAAATTTCAATACAAACGCTGCTGTATACATTACCGCCACAATTGTTGTAAAAATCGCAACCGCTATAGCTGTACTTAAAATTTTAAATCCTATACTTAATTTATTTTTCAATATATTTCTCTCCATTTTAAACTATTTTCGAAATTAAAACTGAACGTCGAATAAACTTCAAAATTTTTCAAACAATACCATAAGAGGTGATCGTAATGAAAATCATAGATTTTAATAACTATGAAGCACGAAAAAAATTTGCTATACACCTTATCATAGGTACGCTTTTTTTCATCGCTGCAAGTATAGTTGTAAATTTTGCACTAAGCGCAAAAGCAAACCAAAATCAAAATCAAAACCAAACTCCCATATCAAATTCAGAAAAATCCACTTCATCCTCAACTAGCACTACAAAACGAACCTACATCATAAAAAGTTATAATGGAAAGGTTGCTGCATTTGAAAGTGGCAACGATGAACCTTTTCGGGTTACTAACATTTTGATCGATGAACTCCCAAACAAAGACCGTGAGATACTTACAAATGGACTAGAAGTTGACTCACAAAAGGAACTCATTGCTATTTTAGAGGACTACTGTAGTTAATTTTTATCACATGATTTATCCTTATTCGGGAAAAAAAATCTATTCACAAGTGTAGCCACTACTATCCCTACACACGTATGCCAAACTCTATTAAAAACATATAATAATATACTTGTCATATGAACATTTTCCGCCTGAGTTTCGTACATCAAAACTACACTAACTAAAACAATGCACCCAATCTGAACAGACTCCCTATATTTAATCACATTGCAAAAATATATTACAACAAGCAAACACAGTGGAATAATTACAATACTCAAAAGTTCAGCATTGATACCCGGATAGAAGTGATAAAAACACAATACCGCACAACCTATAATTCCTCCAACAACTGTTCCAATCGTTCTTTGAATGCCTTTTTTGATAGACTTGTTATATGTCTGTTGCATGCATATAATCGCTGCAATGCACGCAAATGTAGCCCCAACTTGTTTCACAAAGTACGAAATAATTAAACATATCGCCACTGCGATTGCGCTCTTGATGGCCCTAAAACCCAATCGATAATGGATATTCAAACTTATCTCTCCTATACTAATCAAAAAAATTATTCTTATCTTTTTTACTCTGTCCCCTCACAAATTCCTCTCCCGACATACGTTTTTTTCCGGCCGGTTGAACTTGTAGAAGTTTAAGTGCTGTATTGTCCGCACACATAACCACCGCATTTTTCTCATCAACTATCGAGCCAGGAGTTCCCTTATATCCAGTTACAATCTGAGTTTTGTGCACTTTAAGTACCTTTCCCCCAAAAGTTGCAATCGCGCCTGGCCATGGATTTAGACCTCTTACTAGATTATGTATTGTTAAACTTGATTTATTAAAATCAATTTTGGACATTGATTTATCGAGCATTGGGGCATATGACGACAACTCATCATCTTGTCTTATTCTAGGAGCAGATCTTCTTTCGATCCGGCCAATCGTATCAATCAACAACTCTGCTCCCACCTCACACAACCGATCAAAAAGTTCCCCTGATGTCTCATTTGGATCAATTCGAACTAAACTTTGCAAAATAATATCACCAGTATCCAAACCCTCATTCATGTACATAGTTGTGACTCCCGTCATCTCATCACCATTAATCACCGACCACTGGATCGGTGCTGCTCCTCTGTACTTCGGCAAAAGTGACCCATGAACATTTATACAGCCATAACGCGGAATGTTAAGTATTTGTTTTGGCAGTATCTTACCGTATGCCACAACCACTATCATATCCGGTGCTAAATCCAACACCATTTTTATTATATTTTCCGATTTGAGTGTACTTGGCTGAATTACCTTAAGCCCTAACTCTAATGCCTTTTCTTTCACAGGACTTTGTGAAAGCTCTTGACTTCGACCTTTTGGTTTATCCGGGTTAGTAAACACTGCACAAATATTATAATCATTTTCATAAAGCTTCTCAAGACACGGAACTGCAAAATCCGGAGTCCCCATAAAAATAACCTTCACACTAAAATCCCCCTACATATTAAAATCCATGTAAATACTAATCAATATCATCACAATCTAACATTTCAATTGCCTTATCAATAAACAAAATTCCATCCAAATGATCTATTTCATGACAAAAAGCCCTTGCCTTTAAACCTTCACCCTCAATTGAAAAAAGATTCCCGTGCCTATCAAAAGCCTGAACTGATACATTCATCGGTCGAACCGTAATTCCCGCTTTTCCAGGACACGATAAACACGCTTCCACCTCTGTTTGCTCTCCTGACGTTTTCATTATAACTGGATTTATAAGCTCACAAAGCCCATCTCCAACATCAACTATTGCAATTCTGCGTAAAATACCAATTTGTGGTGCTGCGAGTCCTACCCCATCCGCTTCTATCAAAGTCTCCCTCATATCGTCAAGTATCATATGCAGCCTCTCATCAAATTTTTCAACCGGTCTACACTTTTTTCGCAAAACATCGTCGCCTTCAAGTACAATATTCCTAATAGCCATAAAAAATCCTCCTATTCATTTCAATATTTTAGTTTCAAAATAAAAATCACGCTTCATACAACAAGGCCCAAATCTCACACAATAGTTTTTTCTATCAAATTACTGTATCTGGATTCATATCCACCGACGAAATAACCTTCGAGTAAGTACGATTAAGTTCAAACTTATCCACAAACTCATTCAATTTATTGCGAAAAGCAATATTGTTCCGACACTTTATAATAATTCTGTATCTATATTGATTATTCACTTTATATATAGAAGCTCTAGACGGACCCAAAATTCTCATTGGTAACTTTTTTTCCTGTGCTATACCATTTTTAATCAGTTCTAAAAAGAACTTTGCTGCACTTAAAGATTTCACCTCATCCGTACTTGTAAAGCTTACCACACACATATCCGAAAATGGTGGATATAACATAACTTTTCTCAAATTTATTTCTGATCTGTAAAACGCTTCATAATCTTGCCTCGCCGCTAATTTTATTATTGGATTCTCAGGTGTATACGTCTGTATTATGGCTCTCGATCGTCCTCCGGATCTACCAGATCTGCCGACTACCTGAGTCAAGAGTGAAAATGTTCGTTCATAACTTCTAAAGTCATCATTATACAAAGACTGATCTGCTGACAGAACTCCCACTAAAGTTACATCTGGGAAATCCAAGCCTTTTGCAATCATTTGCGTACCAATCATTATATCATACTCTTTTTGACGAAATTTAGCAAAGGCTTGTTCATGAGCAAATCGTGCCATCGTTGTATCCGTATCCATCCTAAGCACTCTAGCCCCAGGTAATTTTTGCAAAAGATCATCCTCAGCTCTTTGAGTTCCCATCCCAGAAAAATGAACTTGATTTTCATGACATGACGGGCACTCACTCGAAAACGGAACTGAATATCCACAATAATGACACATAAGACGATCATTTGCCTTATGGTATATAAGTGAAATACTGCAATTAGGACACGAAAGCACCTGAGAACATTTTCTACACGACGCAAAAGTATTATATCCACGTCTATTAAGCAGAACTATTGACTGTTCATTTTTTTTAAGATTGTCCCTCAATTGTTCCAAAAGTGCATTACTTATCTGAGATGTGTTTCCACTCATCAATTCTTTATTCATGTCAACAATTGAAACTTCCGGTAACTTTGCTTCCCCATAACGCTTAGTTAATTTATGAAGCGAATATTTGCCACTTTGTGCATAAAAGAACGTTTCCACACTGGGAGTAGCTGACGACAACAACAACAAACATTTGTTCTCTACAGCACGAAACTTAGCTACGTCCCGAGCATGAAACCTTGGTGATGATTCTGATTTATACGTATATTCTTGTTCCTCATCCATTATAATAAGCCCCAAATTCTCCACCGGAGCAAACACCGCTGATCTTGTACCTATAACTATTTTAGCACTTTTGTCTTTGACACTTTTCCACTGAATCATTCTCTCTCTGTCACTAAGACCACTATGGAATACAGCTATTCCTCTACCAAACTTATCAACAAACACAGAAATCATCTGTGGTGTCAATGAAATCTCCGGAACCATAACAATCACACTTTTGCCCAAATTCACAACATGTTTAATAAGTTTCATAAATACTGAAGTTTTCCCGCTACCCGTAATCCCATACAAAAGCGACACTCGACCTTTATTTTCATTAATTTCTCTCAGAAGGCCTTTATATACAAATTCCTGATCCTCAGTCAATACAATGCTCTTTGTTTCACAATCAACTCTTGTAGCAATATTCAAAAAAGATCCCTGACTTGACTCCATACACTCAACTATACCATTTTTCACAAGAGAATTAAGAACTGATACCGTCGTCCCCGTAAAGTAATTCACTTCTTTAGCGGACATTTCTCCTTTTTGTGCAAGTACCTCACAAACTGCTTTTTGTTTTGTAGAAAGTTTTAATTTGCACTCATCAATACCATCTTTTAACCGAAATGTCTTTATTATACGTTCTTTCGTATTATTCAACAATTTACTAGGTAAAAAAGTTTTTATTATTTTAAACAAAGTGCATTGATATCGATCCTTCATCCAAATTGCAAGATCTAACATTTCATTTGTAAGAACAGGAACATCATCTAATACACTTATTACACTTTTGCATTTTTCAGAAACCTCATCCTCATTGTTTCTTTCAAAAATCATTCCATCCCGAATGGAATTCCCACTACCAAAAGGGATTTTCACCCTACATCCAGGAAATGCCACATCGCAAAGTTCATCCGGAACTTTATAGGAAAAAAGTTTATCAAAAGATCTTTTCACATTATCAACCGCAACACTAACTGTAATCAATCATCTCTCTCCGGTTCTAAGATTTCGTACTTATGTTCCTTAAAATCCTTTATTGCTAAATTGACTGGTTTTTCAACAATTTGCTCTTTATTGCGATCCATTTTATCTGCAATTTCTCTAGCCCTTTTCGATACCGCCATTACAAGAGCATATCTACTTTCTTTTCCTTTGAGCATATCATCGACAGATGGTTTAATCATTTTCAAGCACCTCATTTATTATTTTTGTCATTCTGAAAGATCTATACCTTTCAGACTTAATTATATTGCATACAGCTGACGCACATTCGTCTACATTGTCGTTTACCACAACGTAATCATATCCAAATGCAAGTCCAACCTCATGTCTAGCCACATTTAAACGCTTTTCTCTTGCACATTCGTCCTCCGTATTTCTATTTAAAAGTCTTTCCTCTAACACTTTCATCGACGGCGGCAGTACAAAAACCCCAACGGCATCTTTGCATCTACTACGAACCATTTCTGCACCTTTCACTTCAATTTTCAACACAACATTGTATCCTTCATCAAGCCACTTTTCCACCATTTTTTTTGGAGTCCCGTAATAATTGTCACAATACTGCACATACTCAAGAAGTTCATTATTACTTATCATCTCCATAAAATCTTCTTTAGAAGTAAAAAAATAATCTTTTCCATCTATTTCGCCATCTCGTGCAGCTCTTGTAGTTGATGATATAGATTGCTTTATTGTAGGATCTTTCTTCAAAACTTCACTGAGGATTGTATCTTTTCCGGCGCCGGACGGTGCTGAAAAAACTATAAGTAACCCTTTATTCATAACTTCTCCTCCTAATTATACATTATTCTTTTTCCGAAAGTCTATTAGTAATTGTTTCTAACTGTAAGCCAGATAAAATAACATGTCCACTATTCATTACAATAACTGATTTCGTTTTTCTCCCACATGTTGCATCAATTAACACAGTTTTTTCCTTTGCATCCTGAATAATTCTTTTTATTGGCGCCGAATCCTGAGTCAAAACCGCAACAACTTTATCTTTGGATATCGCATTTCCAAATCCTATATTTACAAAATCCATACTTCACCTCCAAATAGCTTTCTTATTAGTATACCTCTTTTACTGTCATCTTGTCAAATTTTAATTTACTACAAAAAAATAAATCTCACCGTTGACATCATTAAAATAGTTTGATACACTAGATTTAAATATTTTTAGAAAGGACGGTTACCACATATGAAAATAACTATTTTGAGCGTAATACTGACATTAATTTTAATATTATCCGCTTGTAGCAAAAAATCAATTTCTGAACGCACTTTGGAAAAAATGAATCTCCATGAAAAAATATCTCAACTTTTCATATTACAACCTGAAGCACTGAAACTTTCACCTGACGATCCCGACAACACCACAACAGTTTCTAGCAGTACAACGGAATTTCTGAAAAAATATCCTATCGGAGGCGTTATTTTTTTCGGACGCAATGTTCAAAACCCTGACCAATTGACTTCTTTCACCGCATCGCTCCAAAACAATAGCACAATTCCTCTCTTCATGAGCATTGATGAAGAAGGCGGTAAGGTGGCACGAATTGCTAACTCTGATAATTTCAACGAACCAAAGTACTCCAGCATGGAGCAAATCGGTGAAACGAACAACACCTCTAACGCATACGAAGTAGGGCATACAATTGGCACATACCTGAAAAAATACGGATTCAATTTAGACTTTGCTCCCGTAGCAGACATCAACACCAATCCCCAAAATCGAGTAATTGGTAACCGGGCATTTGGTAGTACCCCAAACCTAGTATCAGATATGGTATCTGCTACAATTGATGGATTTCACAAAACTGGCGTAATGTGTTGCATAAAACATTTTCCAGGACACGGTGACACATCTAAAGACACCCACGATGAATACGTAGCAGTCAATAAAACCTGGAACGAATTACTTTCTTGTGAATTAAGCCCATTTATAAATTCGCTTCATTCCACAGACATGGTAATGATCGCGCACATCACAACCCCCAATATAACATCCGACAACCTCCCAGCTTCACTTTCGCAAGACATTATAAAAGGCAAATTAAGAAATGAACTTGGGTTTAATGGTGTAGTAATCACAGATTCGCTTCGTATGGGAGCAATCACCAACCACTATTCAGCAGCTGAATGTGCTATAAAAACTATCTTGGCTGGTACAGACATCATTTTAATGCCAAATGACTTTATGGAAGCCTATAATGGAATATACAACGCTGTAAAAGACGGAACTATAACTGAAGATAATATTAACGAAAGTGTTCTCAGGATTTTAAAGCTAAAAGAAAAATACAACTTATTGGCAGACTAAAAAACGTAAACTTGCACATAAAACACTATACTATATCTGTTATGTGCAAGTTTTTAAATTTAAATTAAAAATAGCAGGAAAACTGAACTATGCCACCTCCTGCCAATTTTATTATTTATTTTTGCACATCTTCGATGTACTTAACTAACTGCTCCACTGTCCGAATATTCTCAACTTCCTCATCCGGAACTTCTATCTCGAATTCATCCTCTATAGCCATTATAATGTCTATGACATCTAGTGAATCAGCCCCGAGATCATTTTCTATATTAGTTTCCAAAGTAATGTTTTCTTCATCTACATCAAATTGCTGACTTAAAATCATCTTCAATTTCTCAAATACCATTTTATTCACCTCTCTCTGAAACGACATATCGTTACAATTTTATAGACAGCCTAAAAAATATATTATTATTAAAATTCTCCTTTGTCAATACCTTTTTTGAAATTTTTTTCATTTTATTCAAGTTATATTTAAAATTCCATAAAGTTTAGGCTATATGCTAAAATTAAAACACTGAACCAAAAAAATCCTTTATTTTCTGAAAGAATCCTTTTTTGATATATTGTCCATCGCACACTTCACATGCGGTCAAATTCACCTTAGCCAATGTACGCCCATCACACGTATAAACAAGCTGACCTACAACCTGATCCCTTTTTATCGGTGCATAAACAAACCTTGGCAATTCAACCGTTTCCTTTATCCTACTTTCGCAATCTTTGCTTATTGCAAGTTGCACTGATTCTTTTGGATACACCGCTAGTTCCTCCTTTTCACCACCAACTACTTCAACACACCATTTTCTACTATTTCCAAAAGTTTTAAGAACACTCTTGCTAAACCCATAATCAAGTAATCTTTTATGATCCTCCCAATCATTCGGGTCGCTTAAGGTAACTGCAACTAATCGTATTCCTCCCCTTTCAGCACTAGAAACAAGACATCTTTTTGCAAGCTTAGTATACCCAGTTTTTACTCCAACTGCACCATCATATTCACGCAAAAGTCTATTACTATTTTTTAATATCCTTGTACCTTTCGGTTCAATAAACGGAACTTCTATTTTCGACTTAGACACAATGTCATAAAACATTGAGTTATCCATGGCATGAGAAGCTAATAATGCCATATCATATGCCGTTGAGTGGTGATCTCCTACATCAAGACCCGATGGCGTAACAAAATGCGTATCACACATCCCAAACGATCTTGCTTTTTCATTCATCATCTCAGCAAAACATTCAGTCGAACCACTAATAGCTACTGCTGCAGAATGAGCAGCATCATTTCCGGAGACAGCCATCATTCCACGTGCCAGGCTCTCAAGTGTCAAGACATCCCCAACCTGTAACCCCATCGATGAACCTTCAACCGGAACCATCTCATTTGTTATTGTTATCTCACGATTACACTTTTCTGCTTCTTCCACTGTGAGCAATGCCGTCATTATTTTAGTGGTGCTCGCCATTGGTAGCTTTTCGTGAGAGTTTTTTTCGTATAGCACCTGACATGTATCTGCCGTCATAACAATCGCAGATTTTGCGGAATTTTCCGGACAACCTACATCCGAATCTGCACTGCAACTTAAGCTACAAAAAGCAAAATTCAAAATCAATGTTATGTAAGTACAAATCTTTAAAAATTTAGGTCTATTAATCATTTTCTGCATTCCCTTCATTAAATCTGTTTTTTACGTTTATAAACACAATTTCATATAACGTAAATAAGTCTGTCATATTTATATGCGGCTTATTCTAAACACATAACACTACAAAATTGAAAAAAATATTATCATATGTCAAATTAGCTTAAAACTCCAATTCTAACATTTGACAAACATTATTTTGATAACTATAATTATAACATAAATAATTTAAATATCGTAAATCTAAAGAGTTATGGAAATGGGGAATTAAAATGATTTTATCAGACAAAACTATATTTGAGATGTTAAAAGAAAGCAGACTTCGTATCACACCTCTCGAACAAAATCAAGTTCAACCTGCAAGTGTAGACATACGTCTTGGAAACACATTCAGTATTGTGGAAGACACTTCAAACGGAATCATAAATCTAGAAAATGAAATCGTCTATAAAACCATAACAACAGATAAATATATTTTAATGCCAGGTCAGTTTGTGCTCGCAAGTACAATGGAGTATTTTTCTCTACCAAACAACATAACTGCCTTCGTGGAAGGAAGAAGTTCACTAGGTCGTATGGGCCTTTTTATCCAAAATGCAGGTTGGGTAGACCCAGGATTTGAAGGAGAAATTACATTAGAGCTATTTAACGCAAACCGATGTGCAATAGAATTACAAACGGGCAGAAGAGTTGGACAGCTTGTTTTTGCTAAAATGGACAGTAACGCCGAAAAACCATACTCTGGTAAATATCAATTTCAAAGAGGAGCAACTGGGTCAAAGGTATTTTTAGATAGTGAAATAAATAACTTGCAACAAAAATAAAAATAATGTATAATAAACTCATATTATAAAAAAAGGAGCTGAACAATATGTTTGAAACATCTGGTACTCTCAGTAAAAATGAACTGATGGAAATTATCCCCGCAGCAGTAGCAAAAAAAGCTAAAAAAACATATTATCAAGTAATTCTAGTAATTGCATTGCTTTTTGCCATAGCTGTGGTTCCACTATTTTTAACATCCCCATTATCCCCAATCCCATCTATCAACCAATATAATTGGTTATACTGGATTTCTTTATTTTGCGCTTGTGTTATTATGATAATTCCTCTCGTGCTGTATTATCCCGGAAGACAATATAAAATGAAAGTTTTGTCTATTTTGTCAAATTACCAGGATTGGTACGGAAATACTTGCAAGAATATTTCTTCATCATTTGATGAATCTACTGTCAAATATATTGACAAAGATTCCGGTGGCACTTTTGTCGTTCATTATACATCATTCGTAAGGTTCATCGAAACCAAAAATTTTTATATTGTAATGATGAAATCCGGAGCATTTGTTCCAGTTTTCAAAAATCAGCTAACCACTCAAGAACAAACTAAATTAAAGCAATTTATTAGCACAAAAGTTCCTATTATATAAGGCCTATTATCTCTTTAAGTACACTCAAGGAGGATACAATATAACATAATGTCAATTTACGCAATCGCAGATTTGCACCTATCACTTAGCTCCTCAAAACCTATGGACATATTCGACGGGTGGGAAAACTACATAACCAAATTAAAAACAAATTGGAAAAATACTGTCAAAAATGAAGATACCGTAGTCATCGCCGGAGATATTTCCTGGGCAATGAAACTTAACGACACATTAAATGACTTCACTTTCATAGAAAATCTTCCAGGAAAAAAAATATTATTAAAAGGTAATCACGATTACTGGTGGACGACCCGCAACAAAATTCAAACGTTTTTCGAAAAAAATAACTTAAAAAGCCTTTCAATACTTTTCAATTCAACAATTGCCGTGGGCGATGTGTGTATCTGCGGCACAAAAGGTGTCTCAGTTGACATATCCACTCAGGAAGATTTAAAACTTGAATCTCGTGAAACAATAAGGCTTGAGAATTCCATTTTGCAGGCAGAGCAATTAAATAAAAAGCCAATAGTATTTTTACATTATCCACCGATTTGTTGCAACAAAAAATCCCAAAAAATACTAAACGTACTTTCGAAACATAATATTAAACAGTGTTACTACGGTCACATTCATGGAAAAAATTCTCGAAAGAGAGCTTTTGAAGGAACTTACCAAAATATTGAGTTCCACTTAATTTCATGTGATCATATCGGTTTTACTCCGAGGCTAGTTAAATGATCGAACAGCCCACCAAATTTACACATAGGGGGAATTTTGATGATAAAGAAAAAAACTTTACTTACAACTTATATTGTAATGTGTTCAGCAACCGCCATAGTTGCCGGGTATTGCCTGTATATACACACAATCGATGATTTTTCGCTCGCATTAGCTAGCTTAGCTTTATATGCTGTCCCTGCATTCTGCGAAAAAATTTTCAAAGTTCAAATTACATGCACCTTAAAAATTACTTTCTTGTTATTTGTTTTTTGTAGCGAAATAATAGGCAGTATCTTTCTCTTTTATAGGACAGTACCATGGTGGGACACTATGCTCCATACATTTAATGGTTTTATCTGTGCAGCCATTGGATTTTCACTTGTAGATGTCATGAATCGAAAGAAAAAACTATCCTCTCAACTATCTCCTATTTTTTTAATAACAGTTGCATTTTGCTTTTCAATGACAGTTGGAGTTGTATGGGAATTTTTCGAGTTTGCTATGGATCAAATAGTTGGATGTGATATGCAAAGGGATACTGTAATTTCATCTATTCACTCAGCGCTACTAGATCCTACTAAACATGACACTACTAATATAGAAAATATTCATGAAGTTATTGTAAATGGTCAAAAATTAAATATAGACGGATACCTGGATATCGGCTTAATCGACACTATGATGGATCTTTTAGTGAATTGTGCTGGAGCAATTGTTTTCTGTATAATTGCATATATAAGCACCTCAAAAAAGTATAATAACAAACTTTTGAAAATTTTTGCACTTGCACCAAAAGAATGAACAAATTTATAAACGGGTAAAAATCAACCAAAGGCGATTTTTACCCGTTTTATTTGAGATTTTGTTATTTTACTCTGTAACGCTATTTTTCACATTTTTGATTTGCTACAGTGCAAGACGTTTTACACGCAGACTGACAAGATGCCTGACATTCTCCGCATCCGCCTTTTTGTGCACTTTCTTTAAGCTTTGCACTATTTAAAGATTTGATATGTTTCACTTCACTCACCCCTTTCATTACTTTTCACTTCAAATAACTTTTAACATGATCCTTTTTGTTTACACCAAATATCGACCCTATTGATCCCATTAACATCATAAATATACATTTTACTAATGCAAGCAATGAAATTGCTTCTCTAAAGATGATCACATCAGACAAAAGCACCGCTACAAATAAAACCGCACCACAAAGCATCCCAAATAACAAACCATTTTCTCTAAGAATGCGCCCACACATATACCCTGAAGAAATCGAACCTAACGCGCAAGAGATAATCGCAAGTATCCCAATAGCCTGCATAGGAAGCCTGGCCATTTTAACAAAGGCACACGATACTGCTGACAAAAACATTACACACACAACTGCTCCAATGAAAGTACTTAACAATACTATTTTTATCGCTTTACCGTTCATTAAACCAACCCCTCACAATAAATTTTATTACGTGAAGGTAAAAGATATTCTTATTTTTCTTTTGCAGTGCTCAATTTTGAATCTTTAGACGCAATCGCACCTCTTCTTATTGAAAGTCGAGTTCTATCTGATCCTGTCTCTAAAATTAAAATATCCGAATTTTCTCTAACGCTCACAATTCTTCCAACTATGCCTCCAATTGTAGTAACTTCATCACCAACTTCTAACGAATTGCGAACTTCCTCCTCTTCTTTTCTTCTTTTGTTTTGAGGACGTATCATAAAAAAATACAAAGCAATCAATAAAAGTCCCCATACACACACCATAAAAGCTGGACTTTGAGAAATGTTATTAAGGTTCACTACCATAACCTCCATTAATAAATTTTAAGTTTATACTATAAACTCTCCCCATTCCTATAAGGTACAGGTTTTCCTGCTCAAGAGTCTTAACTAACCCAGTATCAACAGGCTATCCCCACAGTTTAGCGGTTTAGTAATACGTCTAAACATTTATTTTTACTTAAGTGGACCGAATCCCTGTAAAATTTTCTTAAAAATAAATCATAGCGCTTTACATTAATATAAATAAAAAGGCTACCCACAAATAAGGGGCAGCTTTTATATGTTGGCATCGTCCTATCTTTCCAAGCCGTCTCCAGCTAAGTATTTTCGGCATTATTAGGCTTAACTTCCGTGTTCGGAATGGGAACGGGTGTACCCCCAACATCATCAACACCAACTGTAACTTTACAATCATTCCCGACTGCTTTTTTATTGTACCACAGATAAAATTAAAAAGCAATATATTTTTTTCAAAAAACTCATCTTCTACTCATTGCACAATAAGTAACTAATCATTCTGTTAAAATTAATAAAAAAGCTTCTAGTAAAAAATGTTAGCGAGGAATACATATAGTTACCTACCTTCCTCGCCAATTGAACTTTATAAATTTATAAAAAAACTACTCGTTAGAATCGAATGCATTTTTTATTTTATCAAAAAATCCTGTACGTTTCTGGTAATTTTTTTCGTTGCACGTTCCATCAAATGATTTCAATATATCTTTCTGCTTTGACGTAAGATTTCGCGGAACTTCCAGAACCACTTTTACATACTGATCACCTCTGACATGTGATCTAATATGCTCTATCCCCTTACCTCTGAGTTTAAATACATCTCCTGGTTGGGTTCCTTCATGTATCATATACTTCACCTTTCCATCAAGTGTTGGTACCACTACTTCTGCCCCCAATGCTGCTTGTATAAACGTCACCGGAAGTTCACACCACACATCATAACCCTTACGTTCAAAAATCGGATGTGGTCTCACACTTATGTAAACGTGTAAATCGCCACTTGGTCCCCCGTTTACACCTGCATTACCGTGGCCTGATATATTTAGGATTTGTTCATCATCTATACCAGCTGGTATATTAATTTCTACTTGACTCTTTTTACGAGTTTTTCCCGTACCTGAACATGCCTTACACGGTTTTTCTATCACTTTACCGGTACCATGGCATCGATCACACGCATGTGATGATTGCATCATGCCAAATGGGGTACGTTGTGTCGTAGTCGTTTGACCTGTGCCATGGCATACTGGACAACTTTTTGGAGACGTTCCCTTTTGTGCACCACTTCCATTGCACTCCTTACACGGAGCAACACGATCGTATGTTATATTTTTTTTACAACCCTTAGCCGCTTCTTCAAAGGATATATTTACTACCGTCTCTATATCTGAACCTCTTCTTGGAGCATTAGGATTAGATCTTCTTGATCTGCCCCCAAATCCACCACCAAAAAAGCTACTGAATATGTCTCCAAAATCCATATCAAATCCTTCTCCGAAAGGATTGCCTCCTGCACCTGCTCCATAGCTAGGATCAACCCCTGCATGACCAAATTGATCATAACGAGCCTTTTTTTGGCTATCAGATAAAACTTCATATGCTTCGTTAACTTCTTTGAACTTTGATTCAGCAGTCTTGTCTCCTGGATTTAAATCCGGATGATATTTTTTTGCCATTTTACGGTATGCTTTTTTTATTTCGTCTTCTGAAGCACCTTTCGATACCCCAAGTACTTCATAGTAATCTCTTTTGTCCGCCAACTGTTTCACCCTTTCTTAGACAAACTCACAGATGTCGGGGCACCCTCTCAGGTCCCCGACTTCTTGTTTTTAATAGTCTAATTGTTGTCCACATCTTTAAAGTCAGCATCATATACATTTGGTCCTGATCCATTACCAGCACCTGTTTGACCCGACTGTTGTGCATTTGGATTTCCTCCTCCTGCAGCTCCATTTGGAGCCGCCTGTTGATAAAGCTTCGCTGAAACTTCATACATAGTTTTTTGCAAGTCTTCTATCTCTGTATTTATTCTATCAATATTATTTGATGCAATCGCTTCCTTCATGGATGCTACTTTTTTATTCAAGTTATCCTTGTCTTCTTCTGCAATCTTGTCTGCACTATCCTTAATAAATTTTTCTACCTCATAGCAAAGTTGCTCTGCTCTATTTTTCTTGTCAACTTCTTCACGACGTTTTTTGTCTTCCTCTGCAAATTGTTCTGCATTTTTTATTGCTTTTTCGATGTCTTCCTTCGACATATTGCTTCCTGAAGTAATTGTGATGTGTTGTTCTTTGCCAGTCCCTAAATCTTTTGCTGAAACATTTACTATACCGTTTGCGTCTATGTCAAATGTAACCTCAATTTGAGGAATTCCTCTTGGAGCTGGCGCAATTCCATCAAGCTTAAATAAGCCTAATTGTTTATTGTCACGCGCAAACTCTCTTTCTCCTTGCAATACATTAATTTCCACCTGAGTCTGACCATCTGCTGCAGTTGAGAAAATTTGGCTTTTCTTGGTTGGAATCGTTGTATTACGCTCAATTAGCTTTGTCATAACTCCGCCATTTGTTTCAAGTCCTAATGACAAAGGTGTAACATCAAGCAATAATAAACCTTTTACCTCACCACCTAATACTCCTGCTTGAATCGCAGCGCCAATCGCCACGCATTCATCAGGGTTAATTCCTTTAAATGGTTCTTTTCCAATAAGGTCTTTTACTGCATTTTGAACTGCTGGAATTCTTGATGAACCTCCAACCATTAATACTTTATCGATTTGGTTTATGGATAACCCTGAATCTTTAAGTGCCTGCCTTACTGGACCCATTGTCTTTTCTACTAAGTCTTTTGTTAATTCATCAAACTTTGCACGTGTAAGCGTCAAGTCTAAATGTTTCGGTCCTGTAGCATCTGCCGTGATAAATGGTAAATTAATTGAACTTGATGTCATTCCCGAAAGTTCTATTTTAGATTTCTCTGCTGCTTCTTTCAGGCGTTGCATTGCCATTTTGTCAGATGTTAAATCTACACCTGTTTCTGCTTTAAATGAGTCTACCATCCAATTGATAATTCTTTCATCAAAGTCATCTCCACCAAGACGATTGTTTCCTGCAGTTGCCAAAACCTCCTGTACTCCATCACCCATTTCTATGATAGACACATCAAATGTTCCTCCACCCAAATCGTAAACCATAACTTTTTGGTCACCTTCTTTGTCTATGCCATAAGAAAGTGCTGCTGCTGTAGGTTCATTTATGATTCGCTTTACATCGAGGCCAGCAATTTTACCAGCATCTTTCGTAGCCTGACGTTGTGCATCTGTAAAGTAAGCTGGAACCGTAATAACTGCCTCTGTTACAGAACCACCTAAATATGCTTCTGCATCAGCTTTTAACTTTTGCAAAATCATTGCTGATACTTCTTGCGGAGAGAATGATTTTCCATCAATTGATACTTTATAGTTTGTTCCCATCTCACGCTTGATTGACGAAATAGTCCTATCGGGATTGGTTATTGCTTGCCTTTTCGCAACCTGACCAACCATACGTTCTCCTGTCTTGGAAAACGCTACAACTGATGGAGTTGTTCTTGAACCCTCTGCATTAGCAATAACTACTGGTTCACCTCCTTCTATAACAGCTACACATGAATTTGTTGTTCCTAAATCAATTCCTATTGTCTTTCCCATAATAAAAAACCTCCAATATAATAAACTAAATTTTAAAAAATGTTTTTGATTAATAATTAGTTAGCTACCTGAACCATCGCATGCCTAATAACTCTATCGCCTATTTTATATCCTTTACGAAAAACCTGCGAAAGGCTATTTTCCCCTAGTGTCTCATCTTCAATATGAGCTACAGCATTGTGTATATTCGGATCAAAACCCTCCCCCTGTTCTCCAAATGTCTCTACTTTGAGTTTGTTTAAGATGCCATCAAATTGTTTTTTTAGCATCTCTATGCCCTTTACGTAATCTTCACTTGAACTTTCTTTTACGGACGAAAGCGCAAACTCAAAATTGTCAGCAAGAGGTAAAAATTCCGCAACTGTGTCACTAAGAGCTTCGTTATATGTTGTTATTCGATCACGCTGTGTTCGTTTGCGATAGTTATCATACTCAGCAGCAGTCCGTAAGAACATCTCTTTCTGCTCCTTAAGCTCTTCTTTTAGTTTCTCCACCTCTTTGTCTGACTTCTCCTCAATTGATTTTTCCTGGTCAGGAGTCCCTGAAGTCTCCTTTTCTTCCAAGTTTTTTCCCTTGCTTTTTTTACTCACTTACAAAACTCCTTCCATTATAGACCCCATATGCCTTTAAATATGTTTTCAATTACTGATGATAAATATTCTAAACTTGAAATCATCTTTCCATAATCCATTCTTGTAGGGCCAATAATACTTATTGCACCACAGTCTTCATGCGAAAGTGCACATTTAGAAATTATTATACTTAAATCAGAAAGTTCATCCACATTGCTCTCTTGACCGATTAAAACTTGCGTGGCGTTGTTTGTCGTATTAAGTAAAAGATCTGCAATCTCGTCATCTTTATCAAGAAAATCTATTGCTTTTCGGGCTAGCTTGCTTTCTCGAAAATCTGGCATGAATAAAAGGTTATGTTGCCCTTCTTTCATTACGTTAATTTCATGCAATTCGGACGCAGCTTCGTAAATCGCTACTAGCATAGGTGATAAAATAAACATCATATCTCCAAGTTTTGCCGCAATTGACTGAATGAATTGCCGAGTAATCTTTTCCACTGGAATGTTTTCAAAAATTTCATTTAACGCTTTCGAACTAACTTCCACTACTTCTTCTCCAAGATCGCAATTACTATAAAACATTTTGCTTTTCATGTTTCCGCATGATGTAACAAATATTAAAATCCCCGCATGTTTACTGATCGACACGATTTGAACAGATTTTATGCACATTGACTTGTTTACCGGTAAAACAAATGCTACTGCACATTTTGATAAATCTGCTAGTACCTCCAATGCCCCTTCTATAAGCTCTTCAGGATCATTCAATGATGATTTTAATGCATTATTTATTAGTGCCTGATCTGAATTTGTCAGTGGCCTGCGATGCATGAGTGTGTTGATATATAATCTATATCCTAGATGCGAAGGTACCCTGCCTGCCGAGGTGTGAGGTTGTTCCAATAAACCTAATTCCGTAAGCTCTGCCATTTCATTTCGGATCGTTGCAGATGACAACGGCGTATCAAGTACCTGACATAACGTTTTGGAACTAACCGGTTCCCCAGTCGTAACGTAATTATCTACTATCGCTTCAAGTATTTTTAATTTCCTATCACTTAAGTCCACAACGTCGATTCACTCCCTTCTTTTCGTAATTAGCACTCTCATCTCTTGAGTGCTAATTATAGTTTACCACACTTTTTTTCATCTGTCAACCCTTTTTTTGAAAAAAAAGGGAACAAAAAAACTTTGGGACGCAGCCTACAATTTTGCGAAATAAAAAACTATTATTGCTGCGTTTTACTTTTTTCCTGCGAGAAACCTTCTACAACATGCAACACAAACTTTGCAAAGTACTTAACAACTATAACAAGCTTGGAAAACTGCTATTTGATGAAAATATCAGTTTAATAAAGGCTACATTTGTTTGTAATTTTCCTCGTTTCATCACATATGCATTTCTTCTCGATGGTTTAAAATTTTTTTAATTCTCAAACATTTACTTTTCCTCCTTTGCAATTCTCCAAAGACTTCTGTATTTTCTTTAGAAAATAACAATTTTTCTAAATCGACATCATAAACTCATTTTTTATTAATCTAATTGTAGTACAACTAAATTACTTAGTTGATACTATATTTCGACAAAAATTTTCCAATATAATATGCTATAATAAACATACTAAATTCTGAAAGGATTGATCATGATGAGAAAAAAAACTAAAAAAATATTAACAACAGCACTAATAGCAGGAATTATTCTCAATGGAGGGATAATGACTGAACTTCCCACAACAATGAAGGTATGCGCAGTGTATGACAAAGATCTAGGATATGATCCAGATGCAAATCCTAACATATCGGGAATCCATAATTTAGATGATTTATGGAATGAAATGGAAAGACTCCATTGGTTTTCCGTGTGCAAGACGTGTTTGGGCAAGTTCAAAGATGAGGGTACTTTTGGATTATTGCCACCAACTGATGAAAGAAGTGAAAACGGTAAGTGGATAGTATACAAGTGTTGGGAGCGAGAAGACTATGATGTTATAGGTGAGTACGATGATGAGGGAGTTGCTTGCAGAGTATTTTTGCAACTTCTTCAAAAAAGGGCACAGATGCGAAAACCTATTTATGATTGGGAGTGGAACCCTTTTTGGCTGCTAGACTCTATTAAGATAAGATAAAAATACAGTTCTATCGCTTTTGACCACTTCTGCAATGCTTTCTTACAACAATAATTAATCCTCAGATTCCAAATAATTCTGATACAGAGTTATTTGGAATTTTTTTATAACATTGAATAAATATGGAATATTTGCCCAACATATTAGCATATAAATAGTTTAACGAAAAATCTCTTTATTTACTCTGCATTTAGAAAGGACAGGTGTGCTAAATATGTTTTCAACACAATCAGAAAAGGACTCTTTAATTCAAGAAATTCACGATGTATGTGATCAAATGTCCTGTACAAACATGTGGTTCCAAATGGAAGACGACCAGGACCTCATCGAAGCATGCATATATCAAATGGAGGTACTCAACGCCAGATATAGGTACCTCTTGCGCAAAGCACGCACCAATAACATAAGTGTATCTTCTTTCTACAAACGGGAGGCCTAACATGCTACAGAACATTTTTTTGTTAATAGGCATTGTTGTACTCTGCGTTTTCTTAACAGCGTTCATATTAAAAATTAAACACCCATTCATTTCAGCAATTCTCAACATGGTATGTGGTATCCTTACCCTTTTAGCTATGCACACTATGGAGGCTCTTACACAAATTCAAATGCCAGTCAGTATACTCTCTACCGGCATAAGTGCTGTTTTAGGCATCCCAGGAGTAGCATTAATCGCAGTTAGTTCATTGTGGTAAATTATGTACTATTTCCATTATTAAGATTTTAAAAAAAATAAAAGTAAATCGACAAAAAAGATATTGATTTTTGAAACATAACCCTGTATACTTTTATTATAAATACGTGAAATGGGGGTTAAATTATGTTTTGTACTAACTGTGGACAACCTTTACCAAAAGATACACTAGACTGCCAAATATGTGGTAACCATGTAATACTACCGAAACAAGAACCTATTCCTTGCGATCAAGATCAGCCTGAAACTAAAGAAAAGTCATGTGATCAAGTAAGTCTTCAAGATTTAGTAGACAACGAAAAAAAAGAAATACTCGAGAGAAATCAAATATTACAGCTTCAAGTGAAGCGTTTTAAGCCTATCGGTACCTGGTCCTTTTTCTTAATGGAAATTTTGTCTATGATACCAATTATAAACATTATTGTTCTGCTTATATGGGCTTTCAAAAAAAATTCCAACATCAATCGAAAATCATTTGCAAGATCTAAACTTTTATGTTTACTGATATTTGTCATAGTGCCTATTGCTGCATTTTTTATTTGCTTCATATTTCTCTACTCCACATTTGGAATCTGGATTGAAAGCATTATTAATTACATAGTAAACTCCTTTTAAAAATCAATTTATATATTATTAATCTTATTATTTTCCTAAAAAGAGCATCCTTTTCAAATCTCACAAAGTACTTCAAAAACCATATAGTACAGAGATCAAGGATGTTTTTTATACATACAATCGTCACGCCAATTTAAAGATACAGCTCACATTATTCCAAATCAAGTCATTTAAACACAAATAGAAAAGCCACATGTTCATGAAAAATAAAATTCACAAACACATGACTAAACTTAAATTAAGTTAATTTGCATAAACTCTTTTTTTCCTTTTAGAAAACTTATGATTTCTTTCCACATAATCTCTAGCACCTTTTTCTCCAATAACAACATGGCGCTTACTTCCCTCGCACTCTGACCATGAAGAAACCCCATCAAGTTTCTGTATTAATTCATGAACAACACGACGTTCATACGCATTCATAGGCCTTAAATGAACATTTGCATGTGATTTCTTAAACTTTGTTACAGCTATAGCTGTTTCCTTTTTTATAAGTCCATGTCTTCTATCATCAAAACCCTCTGCATTAAGTAAAACTCTGTAATATGAATTATGATTTTGAGAAGCAACAAGTCCAGATAAGAACTGCAAAGAATCCAATACCTCACCATACTTACCCATCACGTCACTAACGCCATCACCCTTCAAATCATACACTGCACCAACTTCATCTTCTTGATAGTCAACATGCACATCTTTATCGGATATTTCATTTGCAACGTAATTTATAAAATCACACACGGCTTGTGGTGTTTTGTCTTCTTGAACCTCTACAGCACACACTTTTGCCTTTTTACCTCCAAACAAACCTAGAACCTTTTTTTCCGGTAATTGAATCACCTCAAATTTAACCTTATCCATATCAAGTCCTAGCTGCCTGCAAGCATTTTCCCTAGCTGCTGCAATTGTTTCCCCTACACCTATTACTTCGTTCATTTTGTTACAACTCCATTCTCTTCTACAATTACTTTATATTTTTTTCTTGTTCCACTCTAAGCGCTATCCTCGCAGCTTCTTGCAAAGCCGACACTTTGCGTGGATTATACATTTTATACATAATAACGCTTTGTATACATCTTAATAAATTTGATGTAATATAGTAAATACCCAACGCAGCCGGCGCTGGAATCGTAAACCAAGCAAACAGCAGTGGTATTAAAACTAGCTGCGCAACACTGCAGCCCTTATTCAATTGCTGCGTTGATGAACCCATTTTCATTGATATGACACCCTGTACAATACCTGTTAGCCCAGACAAGGTGGGTATAATCCAAAGCACTCCTGGATTAACCCGAGGTGAACAGAGTAAATCAAGCCCAATAAACTTTGTACTACTGTTAAAAAGTTTAATCAGTTCAAGTTCTCCACTCGTAAACATTGTAAATTGATCAGGAAATTGTGCTGCAGTACGCACCACATCTAATTGCTGATATCTTGTATTAAAAAAAGCCTCTAAATCAGCCGAGTTTTTCAAAACTTCAATTGCCTGATTTATCTTATTTCCATCGAAATGAAAGACGTTTGATAAAGGATACGAAAGCATGCAAAACAATCCACTAAAAAAGATAAGAGGTAAAATTGATGTTAAACAGCCTCCCATCGGGTTAATTCCCTCACGTTCATTGAGTTTCATCATTTCTTCTTGCTGTTTGCTTGGATTTTTTGCGTACATTTTTCGGATCTCAGCTTGCTTTTTGGCAAACTTAGTCGATCTAATCATCGACTTGTGCTGTTTCAAACTGCTTGGGAATGAAATCAGTATCAAAACAAATGTAATCAATATTATAGCAATACCATAATTATTTGTAAATTCCCATAAATAAAAAAATATGTAACCTAATAGGCTTCCAAAGAAATTGAATATGTCCATATAAAAAGGTCCTCCACCTTATTTAAGGTTTAATTTTCTTGTTATTATTTTTTTCAGGTACAGGATCGTAGCCTGGAGTACATAAAGGATTACACCTTAAAAATCGCCATAGTGCTAATATTAACCCCTTGAACACTCCAAAACGTTCTATTGCCACAAGAGCATACTCTGAACATGTAGGATAAAACCTACATTTTGGCTTTGTATACGGAGAAATCTTACTTCTATAAAAATTAATAAGTTGAATTAAAATTCTTCTCAGCATTTAAAATCCTATCCTCATCACACAAAACGCACACAATCACTCAATTCTTGTCTACTTTTAAAACATTTGCATTTAACAAATGTTCACTCATTATATTGTAAACATCACAAGAAGACATTTCGCACGTTTTCGCTCTCGAAACAAAAACTATATCATATCCTGGACTTAACGATTCAAAAAGTTGCCTGTACGCTTCTCGTATAATTCTACGAGATCTGTTGCGTAAGACTGCCTTACCTGTTTTTTTGCTTGTAGTGATACCTATCCTGACTTTATTCATTTTATTACGAACTACATAAGTTACCAATATTGGTGATACAAAATTTTTACCTACCCTATATGCTCTCTGAAATTCCTTATTTTTCTTAAGAGAAAGAATATCTTTCATAAATACTTTCCTTTATAAATCATCCTGTAATCCCTTAAATTAAAAGACCACTCAAAACGACCACTTAAGTAAAGTGGCCGCTATAAACTACTCTAATTTGTAAAAATGGTATATACACCACACCCACTTCTATTCAAAGTCTTTGCAGACAAAGATGCATCGCATACATACATGAAGTGAATTACCATTTACAAACTACTCTCGCAAATCTAATTATGATTTTTAGCCATACTCACCAGAAATGACTTGCAAAAAAGTTTCTATCAACTACTAATCACTGGTTAAATTAATATGTTAAACGTTTACGCCCCCTTGCTCTGCGGCGAGACAAAACCTTACGACCATTCCTTGTTGACATTCTTTTTCTAAAGCCATGTTCTTTTTTTCTATGACGTTTTTTTGGTTGATATGTTCTTAACATCTTTACACTCCTCTCAAAGCTTTAACAAGTTCACTACACTTAAATATTATACATTATTATTTTTTCAATGTCAATAGCTGTACACATATTTTTAGATTTTTTTTCAATAAGCAAACTTTACTTCATGAACTTACATAAACAAACTTTCTAATGTTACACAACTGAATACTTTTTAACACATGTCATTATATGTCCAAGTACAAACCAAAAAATTAATGTTTCAAAAAACGGCTGGGACAAGAATGTAATTTCAAGCAAAGCATACACACAATACGCTACCAAAAAAGAAAATAATTTAGGGAAAATATTTGCCCTTTTAAGAACGCTTTGCTTAAATAAGTACCGTAATACCAAAACAGCCACCACGCAACCAAAAGACGCAAACCAACCAAACCCAATTATGCCGTATGCAATCAAAATTGAAAGGTAACCATTGTGCACATCCGGAAACCGCAGCCCATCTTTCAAATACAATTCTCCATAATACAAAAAGTTAGCTCTACCGATTCCCATAACAGGATGTTTACTAAAAAGCCTTATCCCCTGTTTCCACAACTCTATTCTCCCACTGCTCACATCATTGTAGCCATTAATCCCCTTTTTTCTTCCTATTACTATATCCTCTCCTGGTTCCACATTTTTGTCTGTCAAAATCACATTATCTGCATTATTTTTTATATCAACTGCTTCCGAAATCATATGTATAACAAATTTCTGAGTATACCCTCTCAACACAACCGATATACAAATAAAACAAGAACATGCTACCATAAGATACATTGTCCTTTTCAAGATAATCGACATACGTACCTTATATTCTCCTGCAAGGAGCTTACAAAACAACAGTGATGTAATATATATAATCACAAATAAAAACGATCCATTTGAATCTGATAAAAAAAGACATATTATATTCAATACAACACAAGCAATGCACAACCACATAGGTAATTTAAATTTAGCATTTTCATCATTTTTTCGCTTCATCATAATAGTAGCTGCAACTATCCCAATAACTGCTGAAAATCCAAGTAAATTTGCATTTGTATAAATTCCTATTAATCTTGACTGATATATACCAAGAGTATATCCATTCAAATCAATGCTACTTGGCCCCATACACGAAAAAATCTTTTTATACTTTGTCAAACCTTCACCTTTTATCTCCATACTTTGAAATGTAAGAGTAGCTATGCTCAACAAAGATAAGATAGTTGTTATGATCACCATTAACTTAAAGAAAAAAAACATCTCACAACGGGATTCTTTGCTATTTTTCTCCGCATGCAATCCATAAAATATTATAAAGCAAATAAGTGAATACCATACATAAAGTAAATTTAGTCCAAAATTATGTCGTACATGCAAAATCACCGTAAGTAAACTTGAAATCAAAAAGCCAAACACAAGTTTGTTAAATTGCATTTCCCTTATATAGTCATCGGACTTGAATTTAAAAAATAAAATAAACAAACTCCATACCAGGCCAAAAAGCATCGCAAAAACCGCAATCACATCAACAAACGCAACATTTGCAAAAAACATTGAAAGTAGCATGTATAACCTAAAATTTCTAGAATTGCAGAAAAACAACTTTATCTTATCCAAGTCCATCACCTACTTACTCTTTTATTCTTTAACACAAACATCAACACACGACCATACTCAAATTAAAACACCTATTTTCATCTTAAATTTCACATAAACATTCACTAAATGTAGAGCAAACATACTCCACATCATCATCACTAAGTAAAGTATGCAAAGGCAATGAAATTTCACTTGCAAACATACCAAATGCATTAGGATAATTTTCGATGTCAAATCCCAAATTCTTGTATGCAGTAAGAAGTGGCAATGGTTTATAATGCACATTTGTTGCAATACCTCTCTGCGCCATTTTTTCAATCAGTTGGTTTCTCTGTTCCATCGTCTTTCCCGGAAGCCGTACAAGATATAAATGACCTGTAGATTGAACTCGATCATTATAGTGCTCTAAAGGTAAAACTCCAAGTTTTTTCAAATTTCGATCATACTCACTTATGATCTTTTTTCTTCGAGCCAGAAGTCCATCATACCTTTTCAACTGTACAAGCCCAATTGATGCCATAATATCAGTCATATTGCATTTATATCCAGGCATCACAATATCATATTCCCAACATCCCGGCTTTAATTTGGCTAAAGCATCCTTAGATTGTCCATGCAACGAATATAACATAAATTCATTATATAATTTATCATTATCTATTTTCGGATTAGGTCTCCAAGTGAGAGCTCCACCTTCACCTACTGTTAAATTTTTCACCGCATGGAATGAAAACGTAGTAAAATCAGCAACCGAACCTGATTTTTTCCCATTGATAACCGCTCCAAAGCCATGTGCACTATCTGCTATAACGGCTACTCGTCCTATTGATTTTTGAATTTCATTTTTTGCACAAAACAGTGACGATTTTCTCTTTACCACATCAAAAATCCTATCATAGTCACACATTACTCCTGCTATGTCAACCGGGATAATTGCCTTAGTTTTACTCGTTATCGCATTTTCCAGCTGATTATAATCCATTTCAAAAGAATCCTTCGCTGTATCTACTAGTACAGGAATTGCTCCTACATGACAAATCGGGCTACACGACGCCGTATACGTATATGCACTTGTGATCACTTCATCCCCAGGACCTATCCCCAAAACCCTAAGAACTAATTCCAGACACGCAGTTGCTGAATTTAAACACACAGCCTTATCTGTACCACAATAACTAGCTATTTCTTTTTCAAACTGCTTTGTTTTTGGACCAGTAGTAATCCACCCCGATCTCAATGTATCACTAACCTCTCTAATTTCCTCTTCTGTTATATCCGGTGGTGAAAATTTTATAATTCTCATTTTTTACATCTCCCTTATTTTAAAACTGCCAACACAGTATTAAACATCAATTTCCAATCATACCAAAAATTAAAATTTTCTATATACTCAAGATTGTACTCCATTTTTTTCGGCAATATTTCTTTAATGTACACTTCATCTGTATTTTCTTTATTTTTCAGCAACTTGTCCTCATCTTTAAAATTTATGCTTGCAAGCGAGGTCAAACCTGCCGGCATTAAAAGTGTAGCATACATCTGCTCTGAATACTGTTGAACGTATCTGGGAACTTCCGGCCTTGTCCCTACAAAGGCCATATCTCCTTTAAGGATATTCAAAAGTTGCGGTAACTCATCAAGCCTAAATTTTCTAAGAAATTTACCTATTTTGGTTACCCTGCTGTCATTTTCAGTTGTCACCTGAGTTCCTATTTTTTCTGCATCAACTACCATCGTACGAAATTTATAAATTTTAAACCTACGATAATATTTTGTTACTCTAGTTTGTTTAAAAAGCACTGGACCCTTGGAACTGCACTTAATACAAACAGCTATTATAACCATCACCGGACTCAAAACGACCAACAGAAAAAGCGACAACAGCAAATCTACTAATCGTTTCATTATTAGGCTAACCCTCTTCTGGCTAAGCAAATCATAATATTTTCTAACAGATTCATTTTTCATCTCCACCGGTAGTTCATCCCATAAAATCAATTTGCATCCTCCCTTAAACGTAAACATTAAACACTTTCCTATTATATACGATTTGAAAAACTATGTCAAACTATTATTTAACCCCACATACTATAGCTTAATCTACTTGTGGATCAAATTTCACAAAATCGTGTCTTTGCACAAAACATTCATAATTTACGTCAAAATTTCTTCTTGCTCCATTCACCACATTTTAATTTAAGTTTTTATTTAATGAGCTTTCACACTCTATAAAAAACTTTAAGATTTTTGTTTAACACAACAAAAGTCTTAACCTAACTGAAACTTTTTCTATTTTATTTCGTATGCATAAATGAATATATTTGTTCTACAAAAAATAAAGGAGTGATCTTTATGTCAGAAAAAAAAGAATTGAATTCAGATAACTTGGATCAAGTAGCTGGAGGACAAAAACTACACCCCATGGGACCCGATCACCAAATTCGACCTTTTTTATTGACCCCAGAGGAAAACGAAAAACTAATAAAACATTTTCAGGAATTGAGGAAACGGAAGAAATAATGAAAGCAGCACATTCGTAGAAATCAAGGTATAATAATCAAATTCCTGATCCTCTAAAAAATTCCACCACCACAGAACAGTAAGAATTTTCAGTTTTAACATTAGCATAAAGTGTAGAGTGTAAAATGTAAGTAATTACAAACTTATATTTTTACACTCTACATTTTTATGACCATTTTGTTTATCTGTACTAGCTAATCTAGCACCAAGTTCGTTGTTAATTACTGATATAATTAAATCCTCGTCCACTTATAAAGTAACATTTAGTGTATTATTTCAAAAAAGCTCATACATCTCTACCTACAGTCGCTGCAAGCTCAACAACTTTTTTAAGCCTACACTTTAACATCCAACTTTCATATAAAATCAATGTTTTTTCTTTACAAATATCAACTCCTATAATAATTAAACTTTGCATTCAAACACATACTCCATCAAAATCTAAATGTAAAATATTACATAACCTTATCATAAAACTCAATTTTTTATATTTTCTAAACCGTAAGGAAATAATATTTCTATATATTTTTTCAAATACTAACTGTATCAAACTGCAAAAAGTAAAATCAACCACAACTCTCCTCAAACTTTTATTTTAATTTTCACTTAATATATTTTTTACTCCTATAAAAAATTTTATTTTTTGTTCGGTATGACAAAAATCTTAATCCAATTGATATTTTTTCTATTTTATTTCGTATCTATAACTGAACATATTTGTTCTACAAAAAATAAGGAAGTGATCTTTATGTCAGAAAAAAAAGAATTGAACTTAGATAACACAGATCAAGCAGCTGGAGGGTGGGATTGGGTGTGGCCTTCACTCAAACCACTCAAAATAGACGACAAGGCTTTTTCGAGTTCAGAGATACAGACACCTTCGACTGTGCCTAATAACATTCCCAACTCCTTAGAATTGCATAAAATTCCGGAGTTAGAGAAACTGAAACATTTTACTAATCCTCCAAAAAATTCCAAACCCTCAGAACAGTAAGAATTTTCAGTTTTAGCATTAGCATAAAGTGTAGAGTGTAAAATGTAAGTAATTACAAACTTATATTTTTACACTCTACATTTTTATGACCATTTTGTTTATCTGTACTAGCTAATCTAGCACCAAGTTCGTTGTTAATTACTGATATAATTAAATCCTCGTCCACTTATAAAGTAACATTTAGTGTATTATTTCAAAAAAGCTCATACATCTCTACCTACAGTCGCTGCAAGCTCAACAACTTTTTTAAGCCTACACTTTAACATCCAACTTTCATATAAAATCAATGTTTTTTCTTTACAAATATCAACTCCTATAATAATTAAACTTTGCATTCAAACACATACTCCATCAAAATCTAAATGTAAAATATTACATAACCTTATCATAAAACTCAATTTTTTATATTTTCTAAACCGTAAGGAAATAATATTTCTATATATTTTTTCAAATACTAACTGTATCAAACTGCAAAAAGTAAAATCAACCACAACTCTCCTCAAACTTTTATTTTAATTTTCACTTAATATATTTTTTACTCCTATAAAAAATTTTATTTTTTGTTCGGTATGACAAAAATCTTAATCCAATTGATATTTTTTCTATTTTATTTCGTATCTATAACTGAACATATTTGTTCTACAAAAAATAAGGAAGTGATCTTTATGTCAGAAAAAAAAGAATTGAATTTAGATAACTTGGATCAAGTAGCTGGAGGAAACGATGATCAGGGAAACACTAAAAAGTACAATCCACAAAAAAGGTACTCTTCCACTGACCATCGAACAGCTGAACTCCCCCCTATGCAAATTTTTAAGCATCCGAATTCTTAATCTCCTAAAAAGCATAGACGTGTCTATGATTAGTATTTCCACCCCAAGATAAAAAAATATCTACTCCCCAAAACAGTAAGATTTACCCAGAATTTAAATTAGCATAAAGTGTAGAGTGCAAAACGTAAGTCCTTACAAACTTACATTTTTGCACTCTACACTTTATATTTTAATCAAACCTTACGCCAAGCGATTTCTTACCACATCAGCGATTAAATTAGCAAATTTCTCAATCTGATCCATATTTTCTCCTTCAAGCATAACTCTAACTAGAGGTTCTGTTCCAGAGACTCTAACTACAACCCTTCCCGAATCTGATAAAGTATTTTTAACATCATCAACCACTTTTTTCACATCGTGATCCGTATAAAAATGAAGTTTCCCTGAATCACTTACTTTAACATTGACTATAACTTGTGGATATCTAACCATTAGTTTACTAAGATTTGAAAGTTTTGCATCACGTCTTTTTAACAAACTCAAAAGTTGAGCTGCAGTGAGTTGACCGTCACCAGTAGTTGAAAAATCTTTAAATATCACATGCCCGGACTGTTCACCACCTAAATTATATCCTTCTTGTAGCATTTCCTCAAGCACATACCTATCGCCAACCTTTGTTGGTATGAAATTGATACCCAAGTTTTTACAAAAGCGTCCAAACCCCATGTTGGTCATAATGGTACCCACTACGGTATTTTTAGAAAGTTTTCCTCTTGACATCATATCCGCAGCGCATATCGCCATAATAAAATCTCCATCTATTAAATTACCTTTCTCATCAACAGCAAGGCACCTATCGGCATCACCATCAAATGCAATTCCCAAATCTAATTGATTATCTTTCACATAATCAATTAACCCCTCCATATGAGTAGAACCACAATTCTCATTAATATTCACACCATTCGGCGAAGTATTAAGCATATAACACTGCGCTCCCAATTCCTCAAAAAGGGTTTTAGCAGTAACTGAAGCTGATCCATTTGCACAATCAAGAGCCACTTTCATTCCATCAAACGCAAATGGTACCGTGCTTTTTATATGGTCTATGTAGTCCCTAATCGCACATTCTGACCGCAATACCTTGCCCATACCGTCCCCCAACGGAAGTGCATGTTCATGCGACTCATCTAAAATTATGTCCTCAATTTTTTCCTCAAGGGCATCTGGTAATTTATATCCATCACCACTGAAAATTTTAATTCCATTAAATTCATACGGATTATGTGACGCAGATATCATTATTCCAGCATCGGCTTTATACTTTCCAACTAAATAAGCAACCGCTGGTGTCGGCACAACCCCAAGTAAAACCACATTTGCACCAACAGAGCACAAACCCGCTATTAATGCACCCTCCAGCATGTCACCAGATAGTCTAGTATCTTTTCCAATTAGTATTTTAGGATGTTTGTGGTCACTATCCGTAAGAACTAACGCTGCAGCCCTACCTATATTCATTGCAAGTTCTGGAGTTAACTCCTCATTCGCAATACCACGAACCCCATCTGTTCCAAAAAGTCTTCCCATAAAAATCTCTCCTCAAAAAAAAGTTTGTTGATCCGGTTCCCGTACAGAACCAAGACCAAGGTGTTCATATGCAGAAGGCGTTACACACCTTCCTCGCGGCGTTCTACTTAAAAAACCTATTTGCATAAGGTACGGTTCGTACACATCCTCAATTGTTATAGCTTCTTCTCCAATAGCTGCCGCAAGAGTTTCAAGCCCAACAGGGCCACCACCATAAAAATTTATAATCGTTTCAAGCATTCGTCTGTCATTCGCATCAAGTCCAAGTTCATCCACTTCAAGCCTATCAAGGGCAATTTGAGCTGTTTTCAAATTCACCATACCATCGCTAATCACTTGTGCAAAATCACGAACTCTCTTTAATAATCTATTTGCAATACGAGGTGTCCCTCTAGACCTTGATGCAACCTCCAGCGCCCCATCGTCGTCAATTTCTATTCCAAGTATTTGAGCGCTCCGTTTAACAATCCTAGCAAGCTCTTCTGGTGAATACATCTCAAGTCGCAGAACCACCCCAAACCTATCTCGAAGTGGTGCAGTAAGTTGTCCTGCTCTCGTGGTCGCACCCACGAGTGTAAACCTAGCAAGAGGCAAATGATATGAAGCTGCCATTTGGCCTTTTCCCGTAACAATGTCAATTGAGAAATCCTCCATTGCTGGATACAAAATTTCCTCTACATTTCTAGACAAACGGTGGATTTCGTCTATAAACAACACATCACCATCATTTAAATTAGTAAGCAAAGCAGCAAGATCTCCAGGTTTTTCTATAGCTGGCCCAGATGTAACCTTAATTTGCACATTCATTTCATTTGCTATAATCGCAGCTAAAGTGGTCTTTCCTAAACCTGGCGGACCGTAAAGCAAAACATGATCTAATGATTCATTTCTTAGTTTTGCCGCTTCCATAAACACCTTTAAATTTTCTTTCACTTTTTCCTGACCAATATACTCATTCAAATTTTGTGGTCGAAGTGGATTTTCTATGTCGTTGTCGTCGGGCATTTGTTCCGGATCAGTAATTCTATTTTCAAAATCGAACTCAAATTCCATCTATTAAAGCCTCCCTGACATAGATTTGAGCGATAGTCGAATAAGATCCTCTACTGGAAGCGTACTATCAAGTTTCGCTACAACTGCCGCTGCATCTGACGGAGCATATCCAAGCACCCCTAAAGCATTTATTGCTTCTGAGACATTATTTGAGGCCGATATCATTGGTGTTACACCTTTAACCTCTTGTGAATATTTGTCCGTACACAACTTATCACGAAGTTCTAATATAATACGTTCAGCAATTTTTTTCCCTACTCCAGGCGCTCTTGTCAAAGTTTTTACATCTTTTGCCGCAACTGCCATAGCTACCTGTTCCGGACTAAATTCCGATAACAAAGATACCGCAAACTTGGGCCCAACACCAGACACCGAAGTTAAGCTTTTGAAACAACTAAGCTCATTTTCTGAACAAAACCCGAACAAATCCATAGCACCTTCTCTATTCACATTTAGAAATGTAAACAACTTTGCCGTTTTACCCACTTGTGGTAACGACTTTTGAGTATTCATGCTTACTATACATTTATATCCAACTCCACCGCATTCTATCACAGCCACATTAGGTTCAATATGTGTCAATATTCCATTTAAACTGTAAATCATTTAATTTCCTCCGTTATTTCCTGAATCTATCCTAAATTTCACCTTAATATAAAAAATTAAAAACATCCCACATTACATTCCTATTTTTATAGACACAACCTTTCCATTGAAACGTATAAAGTTGGCTTTATCACCCTCAAATTTAGAATAATTCTTTAAATCCTTATTTAACTAATCGCACCTGTCCATACCCACTTTTAGTAAACTCAAGTCCCTGATAGGGTTTCAGTTAATTCGCATAATCTCTCCCGCCAGTTCCTTACTTTTTTAAAGACGTTTCACGGTTAGCAAATCTATAGCATTTCTAAATTCCGATAGCCTTATCATAAGAAGCCCTAAGTTTCTTTATACGATCATGATTTGCTAATGCTTCAAGGACTTCTCTAGAAGAGAAATTCCCCTTACCTAGATCAAATTTATTTTTTAATTTCAATAAATCTATACTATCCTTCACCCCTTCTTGAGCATCCGTACTTACACTACTCAAAAGTGCTTTGGCTGACTTTAATGTTGCACACGGATCTGATATCTGACAAAACTTATTATAATGTTCTATTATGCCCTTATCCTCATAATTTAACTTATTTCTCAAATCTTCATCACAATTTTCAAACATTTGATTGTAATTCTGAATAAATTTCAAATCTCTTATATATTGCATAAGACCATATTTAGACTCAACATTTTTATATATATCTATTATCATCATTCCGTGCCACTTTCCTATATCATAACGCTCCAAAAAGTAATCCATTTGATCCAATAATACCTTTTGTGCTTTACGGAAACCTCTCAATTTAGAATCCTCCTGATCACTTACCATATCTGCACACATTTTAAAAAAATCTGTATTTTCAAAGGTTTCTCCTTCAGACTCATTCATCATATCAAGACATGTTTTTTGCATTACCGCATCATCTATAAAACGATTAAAATGAAATCCTTGGAAGGCTATTTTCCCATTCCACATTAACTGTGCTCCTGCACTTTTTTTCCATTCTCCTATCATTGTAGCATTCATCTTCTCCTTCAACGCCTCATCCTCTGGAGTTGGATTATAATCAGTATAACTATAATCTGCATCTTTTCTCATTGCTTCTTCTATTATCTCTCTTTCTTTAGCTTCTGAGTTCGCCTTATTTGCAGCATCACAAGCTTTTCTAAGTTTTTTTAATCGATCATGTTGCTTCAATTCAGCTTTTAATTCAGATTCAGACATATTCAGCAAAGATCCCCCAATGGATAAATTAAATTTCTCAGATAAGTACCCTTTAATAAATGACTTATCACCCTTTTCATCAACAATGTAATTGGTTAAGAAATTAAGATTATGGCATGATAAAGCAATCATTCCGACGGTTCTATAATGCGACATTATTTCAGTCCCTTCATATGGTGAACTTAATGTTGCTTTCAATTCTCCGGACTTACAATCATTAAATACTGAATTATAATCTTTCAAAAAGCTATAATCTCTAGAAAATTCCTCCAAGTTTATTTCCTTACATATTTTCTCATTGGTTTTTCCTAACCAATTTTGTATTTTATACTTATCTAAAAAATAATCCATCTGGTCTAGCAACGCTTGATGCAACCTAAGAAACCCTCTAGCCTTAACAGTTTTATCTCCTTGCATTATATCATCGCACATTTTATAAAACTCCGTATCTTCAAACCTTCCTCCTGCAGGTTTTCTCATCATATCAACAAATGTCCTTTGATCCAACGCTCTGTTTATAAGTTTATCAAAATGAAAATCTGAAAAAACATCAACACCCGCACTATCCCAACTCATCTTACTTACACTCTTAACTGGACTAGTTTTATTTGCCCTAAATCCACCAAGTAAACCTAACCGTGACCTTATTATTTCAGCCATCATCATTTCTCTCATACTTTTCGCCACTCCAGTTTGACGATTACCTATTGTAGGCTTTACACCTGTATTATTTTGCAAAGCTCTCCAGGTAGCCAAACTTTCCTCCGCATCACTATCTCTTGTAAATAACTTTGAAAAAAACATAATACTAACTCCTTTGTATAGACATTAAAAGTCCCACTACACCCATAAGGCACTATTATGAGATTTCATAAACTTTTCCACAAACTCGTGATAACACATAATTTCATAAGTCTTTATACATTATTACAACAGTAAGCTCAATTGCAACCTTTCACCCGATCTCTCACACCCGCATGCGACAGATGCGTAATTGCAATTGCAAGCGCGTCTGCTGTATCATCGGGTTTAGGAACCTGATTTAGGCCAAGCAACTTTTTTGTCATTTCCATCACCTGATACTTTTTAGCCTGACCATACCCTGTAACGGAAACTTTTATTTGTAACGGCGTATACTCATAAACTGGAACATTAGCCTGTTTGGCAGCAAGAATTGTAACACCTCTTGCCTGCGCAACATCTATTGCAGTTTTCTGATTATTTTGAAAATACAGTTTTTCAATAGCAAATGCATCTGGTTTCGCACAAATTAACAAATCCGTCATGCTATCGTATATTTTCTGAAGTCTAGTCAAAAAATCATCTGAAGCATCTGTTGTAATTGCTCCGTGACCTAAAGATCTAAATCGATTTTTTTCACAGCAAACCAATCCATAACCAATAATCGCATATCCTGGATCTATACCTAAAACCCTCATCTTACAGTTTTCACTACTCCTAAAAGCGACAATACAATCACTATAATACCAAGAGCTATTCTATAGTATCCAAAAGGTTTAAAGTCATGTTTCTTAATAAAGTTCATTAAATATTTAATTGCAACTAAAGAGACCAAAAATGAAACTAACATCCCCACTACTAAAATACCAAGTTCAGTAGACGTAAATGACACATGATCCTTTAAGAAAAATTTCACAACTTTAAGCCCGCTAGCTCCAAACATAACTGGTATAGCTAAAAAGAACGAATATTCCGCCGCAACGTATCTAGACGTCCCAAGAATCATTGCCCCAAGTATAGTAGCTCCCGAACGCGATGTTCCCGGAATTAACGCAAGCATTTGAAAAGCCCCAATTAAAAAAGCAGTTTTATAACTAAGTGTTTTGAAATTTTTAATTTTAACACTACGATGCACACTCTCAACTACAATAAACAAAACACCATAAAGTATAAGTGTAATCGCCACAACTAAAGGATTTTCCATATGTGCAGAAATAAAGTCGTCCAACAAAAAACCCGCTACTGCTGCTGGAATACAGCCAACTGCAACTTTAAACCACAAACTCCACGTTTCGCGTTTTTCTGTTAAATTTTTCTTTGGAGAAAATGGATTGAGTTTGTGAAAAAACAACGTAATTACAGCTAAAATTGAACCAAGCTGAATCAAAACCAAGAACATATTCCAAAACTCATCCGACACCTTCAGTGGAATAAAAACCTCTGATAAAATCAAATGACCTGTACTGCTTATAGGTAGCCATTCTGTAACCCCCTGTACTATTCCATATACAATCGCTTTAAGTATTTCAATTATATCCATCACAATCCCCTTTTCATACATTATAAAAGAATTTATCATAATTCTCCTTTTAACATTATAACAAATCTATAACATAAAAACAATCCCATTCACACTTTTTTTTATAAATCAAAAAATCAGCACTACCAAGCCATATACCTGCAATGCTGATTTTCAATCAATTCATACAAACTGAATAGGTTCTACACTTTCATCTATCACCGGGAACGTATATCCCTCTGCTCTCAAACTATCTACAATTTCTTCTATTGCATCAATAACAAATGATTTGTTCATCATGTCATGCATCAAAAGTATGCTTCTATTCGTACAGCTACATTCTTCAACTGCTTTATTTATCAAGCTATCTCCTCTAAGCCCATCACAATCGCCATCGTATGCATTCCAGTCATAATACGTAAGTCCCAAATCATTTACTTTATTTATAAGTTCTGAACGTATATTTCTATTTGGATACGCATTGCTACCACCCGGAAATCTAAATATTGTACTTCTCTTCCCAAGTGCCTGATATATAACATCGTTCATCTTATTGAAATCTTCGATATAAGCCTCTGGTGAACTGTATATTGAACTAAACTCATGCGTATACGAATGCACCGCCACAGCATGCCCTCTATCGCTTATTTCTTTTATCTGGTCCACAAGTCTCTGACCTCTGAGAAATTGTCCAGTAACAAAAAATGTAGCCTTAGCATTACAACGATCCAACGCATCTAAAAGTTTAGGAGTATTAGGACATGGCCCATCATCAAATGTTAGGTAAACTTTTTTACTTTCGTCAGCTTCCTTGTAAACTCTCTTACTTTTTCTTATAGCAACTTCTGTAGGTTCAGTTGTCGTAATCATTGTTGTGGCTGCTTCTGTCGTTGTAGGCGATGTCGTCGTTATCGTAGTACACAGTGTCGTTGATTCAGTTAATGGTTCCACTTCTTCGCTTGCGACTACAGACGTATTTTCAGTGGCCGCAATAGCTTCCTTGCTAGCATGCGAACCAAGTTTTGCAAAACACAGACTAAACACCCCAATAAATAGTAACATAGTTATCCCCAAAAATAAACAATCTCTTTTAAATCTTCTTTTTTTCCTTTCTTTTTTATCATAATGCATTTTCCTATTCCCCTTACAAATTAAAATATATGTCACAAACCGTCGACAATAATATAATAACACATAATCAATTTATAATCCAATAGATATTAGCAAATTGACAATATTTCTCACCTTTCTACAATCATCGCCTTAAACTCATAGCATAATTGTACAAAATTCAACACTAAACATTTTAGAAAACATCCCAATCTAGGCTCTTAAAAACAATCCCGGCATATTACTAATTAATATTTTTTTCATAACAATATAGGCAAATAGCAAACTCAAGGTAAAAAAATAGTCACTCCTTATTGGGAGCGACTATCAATAAATTTACTTTTTAGCAGCCTTAATTTTTTTCTCTTCTCCAGAAAGTAATCTTTTCACGTTACTTTTATGCCTTAACAAAATAAACAATGCCAAAAAAATCACTATTGCAGTTGAGAACAAAAGATAATACAATTCGTGCCAATACGGATTTACACGATAATCAAAAAAATAAGTCACCGTAAAGTGCGTTATCGGATAAACAAAACACGCTGTAACCGAAGCTAAAGAAACAATTTTTGAACAAAAAAACACTACTGCGTATATTCCAAGCACAATTAAAAACACTCTGAAATCAGACATCAAAATTACAATCGCCACAGTCGCAATGCCCTTTCCTCCACGAAACTTAAAAAAGCACGGAAATACATGACCCACAACACAAGCTCCACCAGATATTAATGCAGCATAATTTCGTAAAATATTGGTTGGTACATCTCCTTTTGGCATAGAGAATAACCACCAGGAAATAAGTATTGCCACAACACACTTTAACATGTCTCCACACAAGGTTATTATTGCAGATTTTTTCCCGACTGATCTCATCACATTTGTAAATCCAGCATTTTTGCTTCCAAGTTGTCGAATATCCTTTTTATTTTTGGTCAGCAAAATCGCAAAATTAATACTTCCCAATAGATAACCTATTATAATTGAAAGAACACACACTAGTGAATACACTTTGAAAAAATCACCGATTTGTTCCATAACTAACAACCTACCCCACTACAAACTAAAAACTTATTGTATATCACCTTTCTTCGACATACGTTCCCTTGACAAAATTCTTATTGGAGTACCCTCCATACCAAAAGTACATCGAATTTGATTTTCAATATACCTTTTGTACGAAAAATGAAAAAGTTCATTTGAGTTTACAAAGCAAAGAAAAGTTGGTGGTTTTACAGCCACCTGTGTCATATAAAAAATCTTCAACCGTTTACCTTTATCTGAAGGAGGTTGCACTCGTGCTACTGCAACAGATAAAATATCATTTAAAGCACTCGTTGAGATTCTCATTGAATTGTAATTTGAAACCTTTACAATAAGTTCAAGCAAATTTTTTAACCTTTGACCTGTTTTAGCCGAAATAAACATAATCGGCGCATATGACATAAAAGAAAAGTCAATTTCAAGTTTTTTCTTATACTCATTCATAGTTGACGTATTTTTCGCAATAGTGTCCCATTTGTTCACAGCTATAATACACGCTTTTCCTGCTTCATGAGCAAGTCCGGCTACTTTAGAATCCTGTTCTGTAAAACCCTCTTGAGCATCGATCATAATCACACACACGTCACTTTTATCAATTGCCATCTTCGCTCTAAGGAAGCTATAATGTTCTACATTTTCATTAACTTTACTTCGTTTTCTCATCCCCGCCGTATCTACCAAAGTAAATTTCCCATACTCATTTTCTATCACAGTATCTGTAGTATCTCGAGTGGTACCCGCTATGTCTGAGACTATGCATCTTTCTTCATTTGACAATTTATTCACAAGAGACGATTTGCCCACATTTGGTTTACCTATAATCGCAACTCGTATTGAACCATCCTCGTTTACTTGTGACTCATCGTCCTTAAAATACTTCAAAACTTGATCAAGCATGTCTCCTGTACCATGACCATGCACAGATGACACAGGGAACGGATCACCCAAACCTAAATTATAAAACTCATAAAACTGAACAGGCACGTTACCGACTGAATCGCACTTATTCACACAAAGTACAATTGGTTTTCCGCTCTTTTGGAGCATTTGAGCTACTTCCTGATCCATAGCAACCACACCCGATTTCAGGTCAGTCACAAAAATAATAACTTGTGCAGATTCAATAGCAACTTGTGCTTGTTTAACCATCTGCGATAAAATCACATCTTCTTTGCCGCACTCTATTCCACCAGTGTCGACAATAGTAAACCTTTTACCGGACCACTCACATTCACCATACAACCTATCCCTCGTAACTCCTGGTACATCATCAACGATTGCGGTCCTCTCTCCTGTTAATTTATTAAACAAAGTTGATTTCCCGACATTTGGTCTCCCAACTATCGCTACAATTGGTTTTGGCATTAAACCTTCCCCCCTTCTTAAATTAAAGCATCAATGTGACACTCCGATAACTGCATCAAATAATGCCCCACCATCAGTGGCCACTACTTCCACTGAAATTTTCAACTCATCACGCACTTGGTCAATAGAAACATCATCTAAAAACACATCACATTCTCGACGCAACATAACTGCCGGTATCAATAAAGTGCTTCCAAGATCCTTATTTTTAAGTTGGTTCAACAAATCTTGTCCTGTCACCAAACCTGACACATTTATTTGTTCTCCAAAAAACACATTTTCAATCGCATACACATTACAATCCACAAAAGGAAATTTTTCTTTAAGACTTTGTACTAATTCCTCTATATAAGGTTTTATAGCTGTACCGCACGCAATGGAAACCCTACGACAAATTTGTGATGGCATTTCCGATTCAAGCGCTAACTCAAATTCATCCCTCAAAAGCGCAATTCCACCGACACCATTTTCAAGTTGAGCAAAATCCTCATAATACTGCACATCATGAATAGGTCTACCGGCTTTCAAATAAAACTCATCCGCAGCATACACAATTCTAGACCCAGATTGCTGCAAACACTCATCTGAAAACTCCTCCACAATATCTATAACATCAGAAGCAGATTTTGCGTCATACGGCTTAATTTCATAAAGCCCTTCTCTGTACTTAGTAAGTCCAACTGGCACTACTGCAATAGACGCAACTTGAGGAGCCAATTTTTTCAAATCTTGTAGTGTTTTTATCAACTGATCGCCATCATTTATCCCGGGACACGCCACAATCTGACAATTGATCACAATACCTGCATCCGCGAAACGTTTTAGCAAAGCTAAACTGTCACCCGCAAACCTGTTTCCCATCATTTTCACACGAAGACCTGGATCTGTAGTGTGCACGGAAACATTTATAGGACTTATGTGCATAGACGTAATTCTACTTATTTCATGTTCCGACAAGTTTGTGAGTGTTATGTAATTTCCAAACAAAAATGACAATCTCGAATCATCATCTTTAAAATACAAACTTTCACGTAATCCCTTCGGCAATTGATCTATAAAGCAAAATATGCATTTATTACGACAAGAATGCTGTTTATCCATAAGATACGTCTTAAACTCAAGACCAATCTCATCATACTCGCCCTTACAAAATCTAACTGTTCTTTTATTTTCATGCTCATCTATTATTGTAAGTTCAACATCTGAATCCGCCTGATAAAATCTATAATCCAACACATCATATATCTCATGCCCATTTATTGCAAAAAGCTTTTCACCAGGTTTTATTTCATAGCGCTGCGCGTAACTGCCAGGTGTAATTGATAAAATATTCACTGACATTATACTAACTCTCGCTTTCCTTTAAATTAACTTCGATAAAAATTTTAATTCATACTAAAAAATAGAGAAAGATTTCTCTTCCTCTATTTGGCACAAGTGCGATAAAATTAAGCTTCTACTTTAATAACTTCTCTTCCTTTGTAAGATCCACACTCAGGACATACTCTATGAGAAACTTTATATTCACCACACTTTGGACACTTCACAAGTGCAGGAGCACTTATTTTCCAAACGTTTGAACGTCTTTTATCCCTTCTAGCTTGGGAATGTTTTCTCTTTGGAACCGCCATTTTGGTACCTCCTTAACGTAATTTATCCACATCTACTTAATATTATACTAGCATTAATCGGATATGTCAAGGTCTTATTAAAATAATTTTACGATTTTCATAAACCGATGCAATATCTTAAAAGTAAAAAAATTCTCAAAACACTTGATTATTTATAGAAATGTGTTAAAATAGAAATGTAGTTACAATTTAAAAAGTTCAGAAAGGATAAAATTATGGAATATTTTTTCAACTTTTGGACAACTTTCGTGAATCTATTGAAAACATTCACAATTTTTGATGCAATAGATATATCTGTTATAACTTGGGTAGTCTTCAAAGCAATCAAACTTATAAGAGAAACTCAAGCATGGCAAATTTTAAAGGGAATACTAATTTTACTTGCAATATACTTAATCGCACAAAATTTTCATTTAACTATGCTAGATGCCATGTTAACCAAAGTCTTTCAGTTTGGAGTTTTGGCACTACTAATCATCTTTCAACCTGAGGTTCGTCATACTATTGAATGTATTGGACGAAGCAACTTACCCCGGGGATTATCCAAAACAGCTTATAACAACATAACTCAAGGTTACATACTAAAATGCATAAATGAGATAGTAGATGCTGCTATGATGTTCCAAAAAACTAAAACTGGAGCACTTATAGTATTCGAGCGTGAGACCAAACTTGGCGAAGTTATCTCAACCGGAACAACACTTGATGCAAAACCGTCAGCTAGATTAATTTCAAATATTTTCTTTAATAAATCGCCCCTTCACGATGGCGCCATGATAATTCGAGATGGTGTTGTATATGCAGCAGGGTGTATTCTGCCGCTTACCAAGCAAGCTATAAATCAGGACCTTGGTACCAGACATCGTGCTGCTGTTGGCATAAGTGAAGTTTCTGATGCAGTTGTGCTCGTAGTCTCAGAAGAAACCGGAAATATCTCACTTGTAACTAACGGCATTTTAACAAGAGATTATGATAAAGAAAGCCTTACTAAAAAACTTTCTTATCTGCTTATACCAGCAGATTCAAATAACAATTCCATATTCCACTCAATAATATCCAAAGCAAAGAAAGGACTGCGAAAATGAAAAAATTTAATATAAATACACTTTTTTTCAATAACAAGTTTCTCATTGTCTTTTCGGTTCTTATCGCATTCATAAGCTGGGTAGTGATAAAACTTGGGTCATCTGAATCCCAGGAAAGAATAATCAGCAATATTCCTGTCAACATTTCACTTTCCGATAATGCTAAAAATGACGGACTTAAAATTTTCGCCGGGGGTGACCGAACCGCAAGTGTAACCATTAAAGGAAATCGAGTAATTTCTAGTATGCTCACTAAAGAAAATATTCGTATAGTTGCCAAACAGGCCTCCTCCACCATTATTTCACCCGGATCTTATATGTTGGAACTCACAGCCGAAAAAGTCGGAAATATTTCCGATTTTGAATTTGTGGGGTCAGTTTCACCACACTTCATTAGTGTATCAGTCGACCGTGAAAAGTCTATCACACTAAAAATTCAAGACAAAATTAAATATACCTCTGACCCTGCATATTTCGCCGGAAGCACAAACCTTTCATCAGATACCTTAGTAATATCAGGTCCCGAAACCAAGATAAATAAAATTGTCCGTGCTGAAGTTAGCACATCCATTGACGGTATCCTGAAAAAAACGGAAACTGTAACTTTACCTGTAAACTTGTATGATTTAAATGATCAACTAATTTCACCGGATCAGCTTTCCATGAACGTAACTAGCGTAACCGCAACAATTCCTATACTGTACAAAAAAGTACTAAACATAAACCCACTACTGAAAAATTTCCCTGAAAGTGCAGGTATAGCAAATTGCCTAAGTTTAGAACCTTCCACAATTGAAATCGCTGGCCCTGAAGATACAATAAAAGATATGTCCAGCATAAATCTAGAAGAAATCAATAGCGTAGAAGTAAATTCATCAAATACATCATTTTCTAAACCTCTAGTACTGCCTGAAGGATGTAAAAGTTTAAATAACTTATATTTTGTAAAAGTTCAAATAACAAAAAATCTAAGCCAAAAAATAATCAATGTAAATAACATCGTATTTTCTAATGTTCCCACTGGTAAAAACACAAAAGCATACACTAAAACTATATCTGTAACGGTAGTTGGATCACCCGGCGACTTAAAACAGCTAAACCCCGATAAGGTAACTGCTGAAATTGATATGGCGAATATTACCGAAGTAGGGGACAAAGAGGTCCCCGTTACCATAAAAGTCCCGGAAGAATACGGATGTTGGTCATATGGTAAATACACCGCTAACATTGCTATATCTTAACTTCTACTCAATTTCAAGAAATCATACTGCAAAACCGCTTTCGGTATATGCAATATGATTTTTTAAGATTTCAATATAAAACTTAAGCTTCAGGAAAATGTACTCTACAATCTCCTGAAGCTTTATGCTTTAAATTGCATTTTATATAAACTTCTTTCTTCTATAAGATAATAAGCTACCTACAAACTAAATTACATCGATTATTTATAAAATTTTCTAAATCGTCTACTGAAAAATTAAAGCCATTTTTTTTAGCTACGTTCACAATGTGATGCATCATACTATTTTCTGTTCTTCTGTTTTTCGAATAAAGCCTTTTACGAAGATTCGCATCCTTTCCAACAATCTTATAAAATTCCTCTATTCTTTCATTCAATTCCATAAGTATACCTCCACAATCTTTTTTACTACACAAAATTATACGAAAAAAGCACCTTTTTATTACATTTATATTTATTTTTTTATTATAAATTTCCTTATTTTTTTCAGTGTGTATAATCAATCATGATTTACCACCTAATAATGTGAAAATAGACATCTAATTTCCTCTATTAATGTGCTTCTAATTTTTTGTAATTGAGTAAAAATTTCAATTTAATTACGTAATAAAACTTTCACGTCACCGTGAGTATATTTAACACACAGCAACCCGATCATATTCAATACAGAACATTGTACGTTTCACATATGTTATAATATTCTCTATACATAAATTTTTGGCTTATTATGACACCTTAGCCTTTTCAAGCATGCCTTTTAAGCAGTTTTTTCATCAAGTTGGGATTTTGATGCTTTTTAGTCCTCACAACCGAATCATTCAGGGTTCACCTCACAATGTACATCCTCGCTTTAGATCAATATTCTCAAGCAAACTTTCACCACTAAGTAAACATGAACCATTAGGCACATCTACACAAAGACTGACTCGAGTATAAACTCTAGTCAGCCTTTTAACTTTCACAAAAGTATTACTTTGTCACCCTACAAATTTCCTGGATCATCAAGATTAATTTCACCTGACGCTGTCATTATATCATCTGTTTCGAATTCAATTACCTCTACTTTTGGTGACACATATTCTTCTCTTTTCATAATTACACAATCCTTTCTCAATTTGTTTTAAAAATATTTTTTGCCGTATTCACTTATCACGCTTTCGCAAAATGAATATAACAAAATCTAATATGTAAACTAAAACTTGATCAACCTTATTTATGACTTACCAAAAATCAAATTTTAACTTACTTAACGTTCTAGTTGAGATCGAGCAATATATCCTAACACAATTGGTGTATCATGTTCAATGTTGTACAACCATCGCTTTATGATATCATCCAATAAGTGCTTTAACGCAACGTATTTTTCGACCTCCTACACTGTATTTAACATAACAACTACGCTACCTTCAAACTGAATAGATTTTAAATCCAAATCACATATATCACACAATTCCTTATTATTCTTAATCATGTGAACATTAATCACCTTAATAAGGCAGTTTAAGATTGTTTACTAGTTGCAGCTTTGTAATAATAGTACAACGCCTGCATAAAAAGCCTATCCCTAGGATTTGCACCAGACTCCTCATCATAATAAACAGCTGCAATATAGTCTAATGCCGATACGCTAACTGTAACAGTGTCTGTATTATTACTCCTTTCTATTTTAAAACTTATCTCACTTCCAAGATCACTCAGTGATATACTTTTTTCAAAATAGAATCCACCGTTAATCTTGTCCTGCATCAATTTGCTCCTATCTACTGTAAGATAACCTTTTGCATTTTTTGTTTGCTCAACATACAACCTACATTTTAATGAACCATCATTTTCTATAGTTAATCCATAATTTAACCTATCTATCTCCATTTTACTAAGTTTCGTTTCATCAAATTTTAGCAATGGTTCGCTACTCTTTTGCAATTTTTCAATATCAGCCGCCATTATAATTTTTTGTTGCATGTCCAGTGGCACACAAGCGTCTGGTTTTTTGCACCATTGTGATACACAACCTAATAAATAGACAGCTAAAACTGGATCTATTTTTCCCTCAGCAGCCAATTTATAAACATATGTTCTCACTGAATATGAAAACGAAATTGTCTCCATTTCATCTTCCGCAATCTTGAAACCAAAATTAACTTTTATATCTGAATTCACTTGATCTAGCCCTAGTATACATCTATATTGGTAATTTAACAATTTTCCACCATAAGTGAAACCCTTACTGCTCCGTTCTGGATCTGTATCTACTGTTTCACCATCAATACTACATTCAAAATTCTCAACCTTATCCACAGTGTAGAAATCAATGCAAATCTTACAATCATCTAGGTGAACACTTGCGTATATCTCACGGCCTTTAGGCTTTACTGGGCTTACCACACCGCTGAAAGACTCCGGCAATTCGTCACTTGCACCAACTCTAACTAACGCACGTGTATTGCTTAAAACATCAGCATCAAAGGCATCTTCACTAACTTTGTCCTTTAATGTTCCCTCAGATATCAGTAGTACATCATTCACATTCAGTGAACCTATAAAACCCGCTAATGCATCTCCTGTTATATCTTTTTTTGACAAGGCATTTGCACGAAGTACTCTGAAAACATCTCTCATACTTTCATCAAGAACTACCATATTTTCCAATGACTCCTCATTAATGCTCGCACCCTCAGAAAGAATCACAAAAGTGAAATTATTATTCAAGTCAACTTTTGATACACCTTTAGCTATCTTCGCTACGATATTTTTATTAGCTGCAAAGGCATCAGTCTCTAAAGCTATATTTGCACTGTTAATCTCAACATATGCTACATCTTTTTCCGCAAACGCTCTTTCTTTAACTACTACATCTCCATCAAATATGACATTTACGGGATTAAGCGCTGCAGGCAAATCGGATATCGTAATTTCACCCTCACTCCCATTAAAAGTCACATTCTGAACAGCAGACAAATCGGTGCTACCAAATGTGCCTTCCTTAATTTTAACATCTTTTTGGCTGGTAATGATCATTACACTGCCACGAACTTCCCACTTCAAATCATCAGATTCATCTTTAACTATTTCAGCTTTCTGGAGTTCATCTTTTCTTAGTGTTGGATAAAATTTTTCTCCTTTATTATTATCAATTTGGCTAAACCAAACAAATCCAAAACTTAACCCTCGCATATATTTTTTTGCTCTATCGCCAGTTATCTTATCTGTAGTAAGACCTTCGGCTCCTCCTGCTACGTCTACACCGGATATTCCTCCTAGTCGCCTTCCGTTACTTCCTGTGCATATTTCTTTATTGTAGTAACACCACATGACGGTAGATTCCATACCATCACCAACTATACCTCCAATATTTTCGGTACCACCTGTCATTACTCTTCCGACACTAATACTTCTAGCAAGGAATCCGTTATTTTGGCCAACTAAACCTCCAACATTGGTAACTTCGGTTACTGAACCATCTTCATTTATAGAAGCTCCAACAACTGAGGACATACTGAAACAATTTTCTATTCTGCCTCCATTAACACCAGCAAAAGCTCCAACATATTCATGTCCTCGTATATAGCTGTTTACTATACCAACTTTAGAAACAACCGCATACTTACCTAGTTCTGCAAAAAGCCCTGCATGTGTTTTCACCTTATTGACATCAGAACTACCTACAATCAAACCACTTATTGTACGTCCATCACCATCAAAAGTTCCGTTGAATGGTTTATCCTTAGTACACATTGGGGTCCATTCAATTAGTGTTTCCGATCCCTTTTGTGCGTAAGTATAATTTCCCTTATCATCGACAGTAACCATTCCTGCATTCAGCACTATATTCTCCATCAGTTTCCCTGATACATTTGGAGACGAGCTCACCTCATTTGCAAATTCTTTTAACGTCATAGCTGAACCCTGGATAGCGTTTTCAGGAATACTGTTCGTTGCATTGTAGATTGCAATGTATTGTATTACTTTTAAATTAACCTCTAAGCTTTTTACCACTATACCCGAAGCTTTATATGATATTATTAAAGTGTAATTTGCTATCTGCTCTTTATCTTCTGGTAAACTATTAGTAAAATCTTCTGTAAGAGTGATTGTGGTATCATTACTTGCAGTAACTGCTTCATAAGCTGCACCTTTTTTTAGCTCCACTGTTTCCCCATTTGAAACCTTGCACTCTATCTTTTGAATATTACCAACCTCAAGATTATTGATCGTTATTGCACACTCCTTGCCTTTCGTCACCATTATGCCATCTTTTGTGCCATCTTTTACTTTTGCCTCACTATATTTTACTATTTTCCCTGCTACATAGCTTGCATTTCCTGTACTATCTAAGAATCTAACAACAAGTATATTTTCCCCTTTTGATGGTTCAATTGCTGTTTTCTCTGGGCATTCAACGTCAAACGAACGACTCTCTGCCCATCCCTGGGTATTACAGTCATTACTCCATTCACCTAAGTAATAATGTACGTTAGCCACGTCTCCATCTCCTGTTGTGTCAAACGAAATCTTATCTTCTGTAGTAGTATAGACGTTATTTGCAAAATCAATTGAACTCCATTCATTTCCACCAATGGTTACTTTCCCTTCCGGTGCTGTTGTGTCTATACTTATTCTCTCTGTGAATCCAAACGTAGTTTTGTCTGCTTGATCTATAATATTAATATAAACTATATATTCACCATCAGAGACATTTAACTTTGTCCTTCCTTTTTCATAAGAACACCATCCACTTTCAATATCTTTACGAGCCTTTATTGTACTGCCATCAGCAAAAGGTTCAACATAATACTCCACTTTCTTTATCCCTATATCATCACTAGACTCTATAGCAAGTTGCAAATCATTACACTTAACTTTCGATAACTTTTGGTTCTTTGAGTTTTCAGTATACTCATAAAACTTAGCATACTGGCCTCCAATAAAAACTTTTTCTACTTTTGGAGCTTGTTTATCCCACTTAGCAATTAATGTAGTATTTGCACTAAAAACATGCTTTTCATTTAGTGCGTATTCTGTTTTTTCGGATTCACTGACCCAACAGACAAAACTATAACTACAAGCAAAAGTTCCTCTATTCAAACTTTGTCTTACGTTCGCATAGAATATCTGATCTTCCATGCTACCTTGTATATTATCTTTATCTGAATCATCGTCTTTGCATCCCTTAAATGACACATAATATATCTGTATTTTTGGTCTTTCTGACGAATTATTCTTCAAATTTGGATAATACGCATATTGTGCTTGCTCACCAGAAACTTTTGCGTCATCTTCAGTAGCATCCCAGTTTTTCCCAAAGTCAAAACCATCCATACTTCCTGCACGTTTCTCGTTTGTATTTTTACCTGTCATTTGAGCCGTAGTTAGACCTTTTGCTTTTTCAGAATCAGAAACTCCTCCAATGGCTTTTTTAATTTGACATTTATCTACATTGAAGTAACAGTTACTAAACTCGCGTGCACCTGCATCATTTCCGACTACACCGCCACCTTGACCAGTCATTAATACTTGCACGTTGCCTATGCTATAGCTTTCAGTTAAAGTTGAATCAACACTAAGTTGTCCCACTAAACCACCTACCATATCATTTCCTGATACAGTTCCAGTATTATAGCAGATTTGAACAGTGCCACTATTATTACCTACTAAGCCACCAACATTATTTGCTCCTACCACAAATCCCGTATTATAGCACACACTGACACTACCTTCACTATATCCGCACACACTTCCAACTTGATCTTGTCCATTTATGCAGCCACCAATTAACCCTAAATTCGTAACCTCAGAGCCCTCGTTCAAATACCCAAAAAGGCCAGCAGGGTCTTTTCCACTATTCACATATAGACCTGTTATTGTTTTCTTATTTCCATCAAAATGAACTTTAACTGATTTATCTTTAAGATTTATTGGGTCCCATTCGTTTAATCCTTCTATACCTTCACCTATATCTGCGAATCCTTCCCCATCAGTTTTTTCATATTGCAGAGTTTTATCGGAGTTCACATTAAATTTACCTCCGTTAGCGTCAAAGCTTTCACTAAGTTGAAAATATACGTCATCTTTCTTTTCTGCAATAGCTTTTTTAATTTTATCAGCGACATTTTCTAACTCAGCATAACTTGCTATTCGGTACGGACTATTTTTAGTACCATCACTATCCTCTGCAGCCACTTTCAAAGAAATTGCCGGCAACAGAGACAATACCATAACAATTGACATCACAAGACTAAATATTCGCTTATTTACTTTTGTTTTCATTTAGATTCCTCCTATCAATAATACTCTTTGACTTCAATACCAGACTCAATATCACATTTTTCACCCCTCCCGAATCTTTGCAAAGTCCCGCTAGACTAGATCAACTCGTCATTCTTTTTTCCAATTACCACGAAATACATATTCTGTTGTAAAAAAGATGTCAAAGTCCATAAAATAATCAAAGAAAATATCCGAAAAAAATACTAACGCAAAAGAATTAAACCCCAAAATAAACACCTTTTCACGTGCACAACCGCACTTATTTTAGACAAAGTGTTGCAAAATATTCTAATTTTTTTAGCAAAACGGCGAAAAAATAAAACTTTAATCTATGCAATTAGGTGGATTAGATCACTGTTTTTTACAACAGAATATGTATTTCGTGGTAATTACTTCTCGATGCGCTAAATTACGGCAATTTTAAAGGCTTCAACACCAAAAGATTAATTTATAAAAAAAAGATTTACTGCAGGTATTACACAAAACCATATCACAAACACAAAAAAAGTCTTGCAAAGTCATGCATTTTATGATAGAATATCATTAATTATTATTTTATCAACGAGGTGATTCAGGTGCATGAAAATCATAGAGATCGCATGAGAAAAAGATTCCTCAGAGATGGTCTTGATCACTTTGAGAAACATGAAGTCATTGAAATGCTATTATTTGGTTTGATACCGCGCAGAAACACAAACGACATCGCACATCGATTAATTGACAGATTTGGTTCTATTGCAGGGATTATCGACGCACCGTACTCGGAAATTATAAAAGTCAAAGGAATCGGTGAAAAGGGCGCTATATCGTTAAAATTCTTTTCAGAGTTTATTCGCATATATTTGCTTGATCAAGCTGATCCTGGCGACAAAATCTTAACTCGTGAAGATATCGGAAAAATTTTCATAAATAAGTTCTTTAATATGACTGATGAATGTTTGGCCGTCATGCTTCTCGATAAATATCAAAAAATGAAATCATGTGATATTATTCGAAAAGGTAATTTCAATTCAATTGACATAAACGCTAAAGAAATCTTTAACTACGCCACAAAGCACAATTCTAATTCTGTTATTATCGCTCATAACCATCCAGGTGGTTTGGCACTTCCCTCAGCAAACGATATAAAATCTACATTTAAATTGAGACAGGTACTACGTGCTATGAGCATAGAACTAGTTGATCATTATGTTATTTCTAGTGATGATTGGGTTTCTTTTGTCGATGCCCATATCGACCAATCACTCTAATTCTTTTCAAAATTTAGCATTTTACAAAAGCAGAACTTTTTAGCATCGTGTTAAAAAGTTCTGCTTTTATAAAATAGAAACAATCCCTAATTATAAAATTTTATATTTTCTGTAAGACAAAAGTGCAATGCGATTTTTGCTTCATTTCTCTTTGCAACTAAATAAAGGTTTCTAAGCATCCATATTCACTAAAACACCGTAATAATAAATCAATTCACATTTTTAATACTACGATATAAAACTACTCAAAATTCCAAGTAACTTCTTAAAAAACTCATTATTTGATATTCTGGGCATATACACAGGTTCCTTATTAACACCACCTGATACTGTACTTAAAGTGTCATCTTCAAGTTCTACCATTCCTAAAATATCATTAAGATCTCTTTTGGCTTCTTCTTCAGAGTAATTTTCTATATACTTTGATGCAAACATCATCAATTCATCTTTATTGTTTACATCATTAATCCTTTTTTGCATTTCCGGATCATCTAAAATCAACTCTGCTAATCTATTTTTCCCCATTAAATCCATCCTCCTAATTCTCAAAATAACCTGGTCTTCCCTTCGCCAATTCAATTAAAAACTCAACCGCTGAAATTGGTCGGCAAAACCCAAATTTAAAACCATCCCAGAAATCACGCAAACTCCCCCCTGAAACGGCTTCCAATTCTTGATCATTCATATCATGCATACCACGATACTTAACAACTTCATTCATAAGACCTTCCTTTGTTACATTAACCCCATTTTCATTGGCTATTTTAACAAATTCACTTAATGACTGTGTTTGTTCAACTTGTAATCTCAAATTTTCATCTTTCATAACCTTTTCTTCAAAATCTTTAAGTGTCATTTAACATCCTCCTAAATAAAAAGCAATTTTACAAATTGCATATTTATTAAACTACAGGTCTAACGAATCTTTCCATTTTTTTATTGTATTAACGAACTTTTCATCTAAAACACGTTTCAAATGCAAAGATTCTTTATTTTCCATCATTACACCTCCCGAAACGCTTGCAAAATCCTCATCATTCAATTCTACTAAATTCAATATTTCACTAAGATTCCTGTACGCTTCATCCTCAGTATAATCTGGTATATACTTCGATAAAAATAACATCAAATCATCTTTATTGCTTATCAAGTTTATTTTTTGTTTAATGTCCGGTTTACTTTCAATCAATTGTGCTAATCTATTCTCCATCATAAAATTTCGGCTCCTATTTCTTAAAATCTATTGTTCTTCCCCTTGCTACCTCAACCAAGGCTCTAATCAGAGGTACAGGTTCACAAAATCCATATTTAAACACATCCCATTCATCCCGCAAATCTTGTTGAGAAAGCAATCCTCCTGCTACTTCTTTAATATCATCGTCCATAATAATCTGCTTGTCTATAGGTTTATTAAGTTCTCTAATTAAACTATCTTCCGTTATTTTTACACCATTCCTTCTTACTAGATCAATAAATTCCTGAATATTATTAGTAGCTTTAACTTGTTTTTGCAAATCTTCACTTTGTATTACTTTTTCATTGAAATCCTCAAGTGTCATCCTTAGAGCCTCCTAAAAATAAAATACATATATAGGATATCACTACTTAAATAAATAATGCAAAACTTTTTCATTAATAAATAAATTCGCAGTTTTTGAATCAACCTAATTACAACATAAAACTTGTTAGTCATCGACTCTTTTTCTCAGAGTAACACTTGAATTGTAAATCTACGTTTTTTTATAAAATTTCAAATTTAGTATTGACAAAAGAAGTATTCTGTTGTAAGATAAGATTATATGATTATAAAATATATTTTAATCATTTATCTAGATTGGAAAAAGCTATACTATCATCGGATTTTTCAAAATTTTAATTTTAAACGTCTGCTATATATAAGTTTCCGTAGCTCAGCTGGATAGAGCGACCGCCTCCTAAGCGGTAGGTCGGGTGTTCGAATCACCTCGGGAACGCCAATCTTTTTGCCGTAAATCATTTCTTGATGGTTTACGGCACTTGCTTTTCCATTCCGGAAATCGAACAAATCCAAAATCCTAGCAGATTTGTTTTCTGCACGTACAAAAGTAAACATCCTAAACTATTCACATACTCGTAGAAAACAATCGAATAGGAGGCTAGCCATTAGTTGAGTAGCCAACCTCTCACACCACCGTGCGTACGGTTCTGTACACGGCGGTTCAATATTTGCTATCTGCATATATTCCCAAAAATTATATGCAGATAATCCGGATAGTCTCTTGCTTTTCTGCATATAATATGCTATAATAATATGCAGAAAGGACGGTATCCTATGAGAAAATTCGATTACTCGTTTCTGAATAACGGTTTGCTTCCAGCAAACCTTGTAAACCTCACTGCCAATATTGCGGCACTGAAAACCATGGCAGGTGTCCGCAAAGAGGAATACACGCAGATTTTCACGGAGCTTGAAGCCGTCGCAAGGGTGCAGTCCATCAAAAGTTCCAATGCCATCGAGGGCATTGTGACCAGCGATGAACGCATTGCCGCTATTGTCAATCAGAACAGCGCGCCACTGAACCACAACGAAGCGGAGATCGCTGGATACCGCGATGCTCTTAACGCAATCCATTTGGATCATGAGTATATCGACTTCCGGCAGGGCGATATTCTGCGGCTGCACGAAATGATGATAAGCTTTTCCGGCTATGAGTACGGCGGGCAGTACAAGACGGACGACAATGTGATTATGGAGATCGACGCTGACGGAAACCGCCGTGTCCGCTTCCGTCCCACACCTGCAAACGAAACGCCGAAGGCAATGAAGCAGCTTGAGCTTGCCTACCTGGATGCACGAAGCAACGCGAATATCAATCAGCTTCTTTTGATCCCCTGTGTGATTTTGGACTTCCTTTGCGTTCACCCGTTCCGGGACGGCAACGGCAGAATGTCACGTCTGCTCTCACTGCTGCTGTTATACAAGAACGGATTTGACGCCGGAAAATATATGTCCTTTGAGGAGCAGATCAACAACTACAAAGCATATTATTACGAAGCCCTGCGACAGTCCTCAGCCGAATGGGAAACGAATGAGAACTCCTATTTTCCCTTTATGGAGAATTTCCTATCCACGCTCTATATGTGCTATAAGGAGCTTGACAAGCGGTTTGCAGTGGTACACGGCAAGAAGATCACAAAGAAAGCCCGTGTAGAAGCGACCGTTCTGAACAGTCTGACGCCTCTTTCCAAAGTCGATATCTGCAAAATCCTTCCCGATGTAAGCCCTACGACCGTTGAATCCGTCCTTGGCGAGATGGTCAAGACCGGTTCAGTAAATCGGATCGGCATGGGACGCGCGACGCGGTATATTAAGGCGTAAGAGGAATTTTCCCAAAACAAAAGGGACTGTAAAAAAAATCCCAGTCAAAAAGCATCCGAGAGTTGAAAGACTTTCGGATGCTTTTTGTTGAAAGAAAAAACGGCTGTCCTCTTTCAATAACAGCCGGGTTGTGATATAATATTTTTGCTACAAAAAAACACCACAACGGAGATATTATAACATGATTCAGTGGATATTGAAAAAATAATTGAAATGACCGATGAAATTTATACGTTTTCAGAGGTGATGGAATAAATCAACCTGAGTACGTACTATTCAGGCAAGAACAGAATCATGGGCAGACCGAGATATGACGCGGAAACGCTGATGAAGAAATTCAGATCTACCTATGGGAAGTGTCCTTCTTACCCGGTAGCAGATGCCGGATGCGGATCGTACAGTAATTATCTGTTCTGCGAAGCGAACGACATCGAAAAATACATGAAGTTCACCATGTTTGGAAAAGAAACGAAGGATGTAAAATACAAGAACAATTCTTACAGAGCAGTCAATTTCAGGCAAGATGAAAACTGGAATCTTCTGTGCCCGGAAGGAAGGAATTTGGAACATTATCGTGACCGTCCCATAAAAGGAAACCGCTACGGCAAAACGGAAGAAATATACAAATGCAAAAGTTGCGAAGGAGGTCCGAAGAAAACCAAATGCTCCAATGGAACCGAAAACCGGACAATACGGATGAATGCGGAACTGACGAAGATCCATGATGAAGTGATATCCAATCTGAAATCCGTATTGGGAGTTACCCTCCGAACCAACTGTTCGATTCAGGCAGAGAGAGCATTCGGTTTGATCAAGTGGAATCGTTCATACAAAAGGGCGCAAAGAAGAGGCATAGAATCCATTATTTTTGAGTTTACGCTGATCTCCATCGGATTTAACATCTATAAGCACCACAATAAGAAGCATCGAGCCTCCAAAGTGACATAAGCAGGAAGAATATAGGCACACCGTAACCTGAGTCAAAAAAGCAAGTTGGACGCAAGTCTTGTTGTATTTTGCTCTTGCTACAAACAACCAGAGACTGAAGCCTTCTTAACTTTCGTCTCTGGTTGTTTTTGGGGTGACTTTTTTTACAGCCCCCTTTGCAAAGAGTCAGATTCCGGCTTCTTCAAGCCACTCGTCAAATGACTTCTTGGATATGCGGATCGTCTTGCTAATACGTAGTACCTTGAAGTATCCCTCACCGGCCAGTTGGCACGCAGAAGCGCGGTTGATATTCAGCATAGCCGAAATCTCTGCAACCGAATATGTTCTTGACTCTTGAATTTTGTTTCCTTTCGTGATATATTTTTCCATAGCAACAACCTCCGTTCGCGATTATTGGAGGACCAACAGGCAAAAGAAGCAGATGGGTTCTGCTAAGAATTTGCTAATTGCACCCCGCGAAACACCCGTAAAAGGGCGGTGTTTTACGTCATTTTGGTCATATACATCATGACACACGCGCGTATTTCTGATAGGAAGTTATTACTTGAAAACCATACAAAACAGCACACCATACTCCTAAGCGGTAGATCGGGTGTTCGAATCACCTCAGAAACGCCAATCCTTTTGCCGTAAATCATTTCTTGATGGTTTACGGCACTTGCTTTTCCATTCCGGAAATCGAACAATTCCAAAATCCTAGCAGATTTGTTTTCTGCACGTACAAAAGTAAACACCCTAAACTATTCACATACTCGTAAAAAACATAAAATAGCCCCTTATGGTAAAATAAAAGTACTACCACTATAAAGGGTTTGGTTATGTAAAAAGAAAGTAATAAAATTAAGGTTAAAGTGAAAAACAAACCGAAAAATTTATTAAGTATCTTAATTAGGAAAAAAGAACTTGGAACACTTCATCACAAGATACATTTACATTTAGCTCTTTTTACAACTATCACTAATTTTGCAGATTTCGCTGACATCCCCACACTGATTCCTTCCAGAACCTTTGCTATCATCGTACCTATTACGATATCAGTTACAAGTGAAGATCCAGTAACAGTCAACACTTAAGATAGCTCATTTTTATCAAATCCATCGCCTCTAACAGAGTTGTAACTTCTTTTATCTAAATCCTCTCTAATAACTGCTGCGTTTACACCAACCTTTGCCATTCTGCTCTTTCTTTTGGAAATTCCGGTAAATTAAACACTTGATTTATATACAAACTTACATACTCTCCGCATTTACTACTTTGTATCTCCAGGCAATTTAACCATTGCAAAATCTCTACAACGAGTTGCATCTCCCAGCCCACTTCTCGTAATGCCCCACAAGTTATCGCCTTACTTTACCATGTACTATTTTGCTTACACAGTTCTTATTATTTACTTCTAATATGCACTTCAATGTTTTTTGGCTTAAATTCATATCACTCCCTTTTTTAACTGATTTTTCAATACGCACTGATTTCGTAAATTAAAGTTGTTTTTCAAATTCACCTTAAATTCCTCATTTTATAAGCTAACCTTTCCTTAGTAAAAACATACACTAAATCTTAAATATATATTGTATTCATGAAATACAATATAAAGACTTTTATTTTTCAAAATATTTACATGCATAAACAATGCAATCCACAACACCTTATCTTAGTTGTGAACTGCAAATTATAGATTTTTTACAAATTCCATGATAACACGAAATTTGTAATATCATACTTCTTTTGACGTGACACCCTCAAATTAAACCTACAAATTAAACTTGAAATAATCGATAATATTTTAACTGACGTTTAGTTAATTAAGCAAAAATTCAAAAAGTCGTCTACCCCTATGCACATATAAATAAATTGAGTGCCCATTTACAGAGCACTCATAAACTGAATTTTTTACTTTTCTTATTTTTTAGTATAGCACACTATTATTTTCAACTAATTTTACTTTCATTATACTGAAAACTGTATCAATCCATAGGTATCTAGTTAAAAACTTCCACTACTTCCATGCTCATCATGACTCACAGAATCTTTCGAATCATTTTTGGGTTTCTCGCACCTGTCAACTTTGGAATACAAAAATACGTCCTGTTGATTCTCCACATTCATACTACCCTCTCGGACATAATCATTGGCTTCCACTTTCTGCCGCACGGACTTCAATTGTCTTTTCATTATAGTAACAAATACAAACGCCGCAACAAAACCAATTGCCAGTGAAATTCCAATATACTTTAGAAAATTAAATGGATCCTTTGGTAAATTGGAAGAATTATATGGATTTCCATTTTTGGCTTGTGTTATAAAGTTATCACACAAATCAGCAAAAGTTGAAAACGCCTCTAAATAATTACCCTTTTTTAATTCTTCAGTAATTTTATTTCCTATGTATTCACGTCCATCTTGAGTAAACGCCGTATCACCATACCCATTTGTCGCGATAGCCCATTTACGATTTTTCGAATCAATAATATCAATAAGAAGTATAATGCCATCCCCATCTTCTCCATACCCAAAGCCCTCATATTCAAAGAACTCATCTGCATAAGCAGTAACTTCATCACCATCTACGCCTTCTACTGTAGCCACAATTATATTACACTTTTGACGTTCGCTTATTTCATCAAGTTTATCCACAAGGGTGTTTTGATCAGAAATTGTGAGCAAACCTGCATCGTCGTTTAGTCTATAATAAGTGGTATCAACTGCAAAACTTGGAAATACCATACTAAGGCACACAACTAACACAATAAAGACAGAAGATATACATTTTTTCATAACAACACCCCCTTATAACAACCATATCAAATACGATATAGCAAAAGCAACTACACTAACTGCACCAGTTAATCCCCAAAGCCACTTATGATACGCTGCTTTATCAAGGGGCAAGTCTCCAACAAATTTTCCAGTTTGACCATTCATTGCAAAAGTATACTGTTTGTCTTTCCAACTAGTGTTCAAAAGCCACACAGGATATAATGCGTATTTTGCTTTTCCATTTTTCAAGTGTATACTACTTGATTCCGTAGTCACCGTCGTATACCCAACCACTGTATCCTCAAAAGCATCCTCAGTGCTCCTTTTAACTCTTTTATTTGCACGATCAATACTTTCCTCCGCTGTCACATCATACTTATCTGCAACATATCCAGCTAAGTATGCAGTTTGAAATTCCTTTGAATCACTAAAATCAAAAGGTTCTATTGATTCCATCATATCATCATCCATTTTAGTAGACCCATCAACTGGAACCCTATCAAATCCAATACTACCACTTCTATACGCGTCATAGTAACTAGTTTCCGTATAGTCATAATCGTCATCACTCCAAGTATGCACCTTCGTAGCCCTATATTTGATATTTGCATCGACGTCAGCATCAAATAACCAAAAGGGCACATATACACCTTTCACTTCATCAATATGATTTTCATCTTTAAACACCTTGGGTAATAACAATTTCCCTTTTAAGTGTTTTAAGAGTCCCTCCTTAGATGATTTTTTGTCAAGCTTAAATGGGATAATATAATCAGGTTTAAGCGACCCAGAAAACTGTTCCATCATAACAACTGGATTTCCACAAAACGGACAACTTGTAGCAGCAGTGCTTTCATCACCCACAATTTCACCACCACACGATTTACACACATACGAACGCAGTTTCTCGGTTTCGCCATCACTCCATTCATTACCAGCCTGTGTATCCCATTTCATATCATCAGGTTTTTCGTTTTTCAAATTTTCGTCTATAGTTTTAAGCGTATCCATATCAAATTCATTGTCACAATACGGACATTTCATTTTTTGTATGGAACTATTAAATTCAAGTGCCCCTCCACAACAAGGACACTTATACTCTTGCAGCGTTGGCATAGTCACTCATCTCCTCACTTAAAATTAGAATTACTTTTGAAAACTCCACCGCACTCCTCTGAAAATCTCATTTAAAATGCATTTCCACACTCTGGGCAAAATTTCGGCACTCGTGTAGGATCCTCAGGTTCCCAACCACATTTACTACATTTAACGTTTCTAACCGGTTCTGGGCGCTTGTTTCCACAGTTTTGACAAAACTTCCCTGTGTTAACAGTCCCACACGAACAGGTCCAACTATCATTAACTGGCTTAGGATTCGCACACTCCGGACAGAACTTTCCTGTAGCAATAGTACCACATTTACTGCACTTCCACGCCCCCTCCTGAATAGGTTCTGGTTTACGGCTCCCGCACTCCGGACAAAACTTTCCTGTAACAGACATTCCACAACTACATTTCCACGAATTTGGTGTATTAGTAGATTGTTGTTGATTTTGCTGATTTGCCGCACGCTGTTCCGCACCCATCTGAAAAAGATTTTGAGCATTCATTCCACCTGTTTGCTGAGCCATGCCCATTCCCATAAATCCCATCATTGCACCATTAGGATTCGCAGCAGCACTTTTCATCGCGTCGGACTGCGCACCTACTAAAGTTGCAGCAGCCATAGTAGGATCGCGCATCATTGCAGTACGCTGAGCTTGCTTAATCATATCGGCATCCTCATCTGGAAGCGTAACTGACCCAAGTGCTACACTTACTACCTTCAATCCACGTAATTCGCCCCATTTCGTTGAAAGAGCCTCATTCATAGCATCCTCAAGTTCCGTATTATGGGACACAATTTGATTTGGACGCAACTCCATATCAGACAACTTTCCGAAAGCTGGTTGCAAAGCGCTTATAAACTCTGTTTTCAATTGGCCATCCAATTCATCTCTCGTGTATTCGCTTTCTACATTTCCACATACATTGGAGTAAAACAACAATGGATCAGCAATTTTATACGAATACACACCTGAACAACGAATTGACACATCTACATCTAATCCAATTTTGGAATCAACTACTCTAAACGGTACTGGATTAGGAGTTCCAAACTTATTATCTACAAGTTCCTTAGTGTTGAAATAATAAACACGTTGATCCTTCCCAGTATCTCCCCCATACGTAAATCTTTTACCAATAGTTTTAAAAGTTTGTTTAATACTGTCACCAAGTTTCCCAGAAAATATACTTGGTTCAGTAGAAGTATCGTATGTGAATTCACCCGGTTCAGCACAAACTTCAACAATTTTACCTTGTTCAACAATTATCATACACTGACCATCCGCCACTGCAATACCCGATCCATTTGAAATAATATTGTCATTTCCTTTTGTATTTGACGAACGACGACTTGTACGTTTTTGCCCCTTCACCACCATTACGTCTTTGTCCATGGAATCACAGTAGAAAAATTCCTTCCATTGATCAGCAAGAGTTCCTCCTAAAGCACCAATACCCGCCTTGATAAGTCCCATAATTAAAACCCCTTTCAGACAACAAATAAATTTAATTTTTCATCAAAATTATCTCCCAACCCCAACTTTCAAAAATTTTCTTATCTAAATACTATAATATAAATTTATTAGGGTTAAAGATATTATACTACTAAAATTTTATTTTGTCAATAATTTTTTATGCCATATAATCTATTAAATGTAACAATTATAGAAAAAATATAATAAATCATTAAAAATAACTAGTATAGATAAAATTTAATATTTTCTATTAATATTAAAAATATATACCAAAACTAAATCGTGCGCAAAACAAAGTTTTACTTGACTTCTTACAAATTTCGTGATAACATAATTTCGGTTTTAAAAAATATTTTATCGCAAAATTTGACAAAAAGGTGGTGAAATATAATGAAAAAACTTCTTTCAATCATGCTTACACTTATTATACTTTTAAATCTCACATCTTGCGGTCCTAACATCTCTAAAATAAAAGGAGAAACCATTGACATTGGATCTTATACAGTTTTGTGCCCTGAGGGATGGACAAACAACAGCAAAGAAGATTGGTGGGCAAAATTTCAAAAATCTGAAAATACGTCAGACTTAATCAACACTCCATCAATAATCATCCAAAAATTTTATGGAGATGAGCTTGGTAATGACGACAAAGAAAAAATTTCATTCAAAGCAGGAAAAATAGAATGGAATGGATACAAAAATGGTGAAAATCTAGTTTTGCTTGCAAAAGTAAACGATGAAAAATTTGTTGCACAAGTTTACAAATGCGATGTAAAGGATGTAGAAATGCTTGCTTCACTAGCTAGTATAAAATTAAAATAACCGTTAAATAAAATCACTCAGAATAGAAAACTTGCTCAAGAAAAACAGATTTGAGCAAGTTTTTAAATTTGTATAACAAAATGCGCACTATCTAAAAACATAGTTAGTGCGACTAATTACAATTATAAACAAAAAAAGTTGGCGTTGACCTATTTTCCCAAGCCGTCTCCAGCTAAGTATT
>CATZCM010000005.1 GCA_958417225.1 uncultured Eubacteriales bacterium
TTATCGCTGCTCTGATTTTATTTTCAAAAGTGTCCTATTTGATATTGCAATTTAGCGTTATTTTCAGATTTGTAGGATTATTTTTTCTCGAAAGTAAATTTATAAGTTTTAAATGCCTCAATAACAACTATAGGTGATAGACAGATGAGGATTATCAAGGCGTATTCGATTGCAGAAAGAAGTTGTAGGGCAAAAAGTGTTCGTATTCCGGGGATTGTAGCCACGAAGACTATCATGATAAAAGAAAGCATATTTGCTTTGTTTAGGTAGTGATTGCTGAAAAAACCTGTTTTGAATAAAGATTTATCTGATCTCATGTTGAAGGAGTGTACTACCTGACTAGTGGATAAAACAAGAAATGCGATTGTCCGAGCCTTTTCGATGTTGCCTGACGCAAGACCATACCAAAAACTAAGAAGTGTGATAATTGCAAAGAACATTCCCTGAAATAGCACTCTGAGTCCAAACTGTGGAGTAAATATGTTGTTATTTTTTCTTGTTGGAGCTTGGAGCATAACGTCATCAGAGACTTTTTCGCGTCCAAGTGCGATTGCAGGTAGGCCATCTGTGACGAGGTTGATCCACAATAAGTGCATGGATAAAAGTGGAGGTTGGCTCCATATGAGCATTGCAAAGAAAACAGAAAAAACTTCACCTATATTCGTTCCAAGCAAGAACATAATGGTACGTTTTATGTTATTGTATATACCACGGCCTTCACGTACGGCATGTACTATTGTTGAAAAATTGTCGTCAGTTAATACAATGTCAGCGGCACCTTTTGCAACATCTGTACCGGTGATTCCCATTGCGCATCCAATGTCAGCTGCTTTAAGCGCAGGTGCGTCATTGACACCGTCTCCTGTCATGGCAACAGTTTGGTTATTATTTTGCCATGCTTTTACAATTCTGATTTTATCTTCTGGAGAGACACGTGCATACACGGATATATCAGAAACAGCTTTAGATAGTTCGCTATCTGGCATTTTACTTAATTCGGTACCATTGATGGCTTTGTCTCCGGGTTTCATGATACCAAGTTCTTTAGCAATTGCACATGCAGTTAATATATGGTCACCAGTTATCATAACCGGGCGTATACCTGCATTTATGCAAACATTTATGGCATCTTTTACTTCAGGCCTTGCTGGATCAATTATTCCAATTAATCCAATTAAGTGTAAATCTGATTCATCATCTACTCGGATTTCTGTTTTATCAGATTCTACTTCTTTGTATGCTATAGCTAAAACTCTTAAGGCTTCTTTACTCATAGTTTCAGTTGCGTTAAATGCTTTTTTTAGATCGGGATCAATGCATTTTTTGGCAAGTACATCAAATGCACCTTTAGTTATAATTATGTTTTTATCTGGTGTTTTGCAGAGAACGCTCATTAATTTTCGATCTGAGTCAAATGGTAGGTCACAAATTCTGGGGTATTTGGAAGATAGATTGTTTTTTTCAATACCACATACGTGTGAAGCGTAGACAATTGCAGTTTCGGTAGGATCTCCGATATGTTTGACATTATTATCGTCTAAGACGATAGATCCGTCACAGCACAGTGTCCCTAAAGTGAGGAGATTTTTGGTGCTATCTGAAGATTTTTTACATATGGATTCCATTTTGTTGTTTACGAAATTATATGCTTTTACAGCGGTCATTTTGTTTTGGGTTAGAGTTCCGGTTTTGTCTGAACATATTACAGATGCACTGCCTAGAGTTTCAACAGCAGGAAGTTTTCGAATAATAGCATTTTGTTTTGCCATGCGCTGTACTCCGATGGCGAGCACAATTGTGACTATAGCGGGAAGTCCTTCGGGTATAGCGGATACAGCTAAGGAAACGGATGTCATGAACATCTGACTAAGTGGTATTCCACGCATTATTCCGATGAAAAATATAACAAAACATATGGCTACAGCTAAAATTCCTAAAATTTTTCCAAGCCCCGATAACTTTCGTTGAAGTGGAGTTTGAGTTTCGGTTTCATTGCTTAAGAGTCCAGCGATTTTTCCCATTTCAGTGTTCATTCCAATTGAAGTCACAATAGCCGTTGCGTGGCCGTATACCACTGAGCATCCAGAATAAATCATGTTTATACGGTCTGCAAGTACACAGTTTTCTTTAAGTACTTCTGTTGCATTTTTTTCTCTTGGTTCGGATTCGCCGGTGAGAGCCGATTCTTCAACTTTAAGGGAGGAGGATTCAATGAGTCTGGCGTCGGCAGGTACAAAGTCACCAGCCTCTACAACGATTATATCTCCGGGTAACAATTCTTTGGCATCAATGATTTTTTCACAGCCATTTCTGATAGCCCTTGCGTGAGGTGAAGACATTTCTGATAGAGCGTCAAGAGCTTTTTCAGCTTTACCTTCCTGTACGATTCCCAAAATCGCATTTGCTATGACTATTGCTAAAATTAGGATCGGTTCAAAAAATTCAGATGGATCGTTATTTTTTATTGCGGTGGCAAAAGAAATTATAGCAGCAATCAAAAGTATTATTATCATGGTATCTTTGAATTGTTCAAGAAATTTAATAATTATGGATTTTTTCTTTTTGTGTTGGAGTTCGTTTTTGCCGAACTTTTCTGATAGATTAGCAATTTGTTTATCGTAAAGCCCATCATTTTTATTTGAATTAAGTTCTTTTATTATTTCGTCGCTGTTTTGCGCAAAAGGCATCATTTCGAAAACTCCTTTCAAAATCAGGATAATGTTTTTAGAAAGTGCTGAAAGTAGCTTGGTAGTTCACTTTCAAATTGAATGAATTTTTGTGTTCGTGGGTGAGTAAATCCGATATATTTTGCATGTAGGCATTGTCCGTGAAGTGACTTAATTACATTATGGGGTCCGTAAACTTCATCTCCGGCGACGGGATGTCCAATATAAGACATGTGAACTCTAATTTGATGTGTCCTACCGGTGGTTAATGTCAGTCGTAGATGTGCAAATTTTGAATATTGTGTAATTACTTTGTATTTGGTTATAGCTTCTTTTGAATTTGTGTAAGTTACAGCCATTTTCTTTCGATCTTTAGGGTTGCGGCCAATGGGGAGGTTTATAGTATCTGCTTCACTTTTCATTTTTCCATAAACAACAGCCTCATATTCACGCGAAAAGCTGTGTTCTTTTATTTGTTTTGCAAGTTCCTTGTGTGCGAAGTCATTTTTAGCTATGATCAAAAGTCCACTCGTGTCCTTATCAATGCGGTGAACGATCCCTGGCCGAATAACTCCATTTATTCCGGAGAGGTTTTCTGATTTATAAAGTAGTGCGTTTACTAGTGTACCATTTGCATGACCAGGTGCTGGGTGGACTACCATGCCTTTTGGTTTGTTTACTACTAGAAGGTCGTCATCCTCGTATACAATATCAATTGGAATATTTTCTGCAATAGCTTCTAGTGGTTTGGGATCAGGTATAGTTATTTTAATTTCGTCATTTTCACATGCTATATAATTTTTTTTTATTTTTTTGCCATTGACTTGTACGAGACCTTGCGTAATTAAATCTTGAGTTTGTGATCGTGTAATTTCATTAATTTGTGTTGATATGATGACGTCAATTCTTTGTTTTTTCATCGATTTGTCGATTGTAAATGTTTTTATTAAAATTTTTATCATCCCTTCTAATAGTGCATATCATGAATAATATAGATCCGATTACTACAGCTATGTCTGCGAAGTTAAATATAGCTGGAAAAAAGGAAATGTGAATGTAATCAATAACATATTGTGTTTGGATTCTGTCAACTAAATTTCCAATTCCGCCGCCAATAATGAGCGATATGGATATAGCATATGAGGTTTTTATTTTTTCAGCGGGTGTCTTGAAAAAGAAAAAGAGTGCTGTGATGACAACTGAAGCACATATTAAAACAAATAGAATTGTGTGTCCTTTTAACATACCAAAAGCAGCACCAGTGTTTTGAATGTAAGTGATTGAAAGTAAATCTGGAATTAAATTTAGGCTACTTTCAAGTTTGATATTTGACACAACAGCAAATTTAATGATTTGATCTATTAATACAATGGAAGTTGTAAATAATAAAAATATGATTTTTTTCATTTTATCACCACGTTAAAATAGATTTATTTGATAAAATGCACTTCATCAAAACAGATACGTTTGTATGCATTTTACGAGATTTAGTATACCATGTGTTGGTTGTGATGTCAAGAATTCAGACGAGGTAGCACGAATTTAATATAGTTGTGAAATTTGTGTATTGATTTTTGAACTGAGTTAATTTATAATGATTATAGTAGTTCATTTTATAAAAGATAATGTGAGGAAAAAAAGATATGAAGAACATTTTGTATTTTTATGGCAAAGATATTTTAAGCTCAGAGGGGATGCAGCTTGAAAAAAAATTTATTCAACACGGTGATGTTAGCTGTCATGATCATTCTGTAAGAGTTGCGGCTAAGAGCGTAGAAATTGTAAAAAAATTTCGCTTGAAGGTTAACATGAAAGCATTGATTCGGGGAGCACTTTTGCACGACTATTTTCTGTATGACTGGCATGATTCAGATCCAAGTCATAATTGGCATGGTTTTCGTCATGCGAGGTTTGCACTAAAAAATGCTAATAGAGATTTTGACCTTGGAAAAATAGAAAAAGATATTATTTTTAAGCACATGTTTCCATTAAATATTTATCCACCAAAATATAAGGAAAGTTGGATTGTTTGTTTAGCGGACAAGTTGTGTGCCATTACGGAAACTTTTTCACGAAATAAAAGTCCAGCAGAAGGAGAAGATTATGAAATTAATGTATGTTGAGCTATATTTTTTGTGGTTTGTTCTGTATAGTGTAATAGGATGGATTTATGAAACTATTATATGTTCAATAGAAGCAAAAAAATTTATTAATAGAGGCTTTTTGAATGGTCCGTATTGCCCAATTTACGGTTGTGGGGCAGTGCTTGATATTCTTGTGTTGGGACATGTTCACAATGCTGTTCTATTATTTTTGCTTGGGTTACTTTTAAATTGCACTCTTGAATATATTACGTCATTTGTGATGGAAAAAGTGTTTAACGCCAGGTGGTGGGACTATTCTGAGTATAAGTTCAATTTGAATGGTCGAGTGTGCCTTTTAGGTGCAGTTGTGTTTGGTGCGTTTGCGGTTGTCATGATAAAGTTTATTCATCCGTTTGTTAAAACTTATACAGATATGCTATCGGAAGTGTCGCTACATATTTTAGTGGCGGTTTTACTTGTGGTTTTACTTGTGGATGCTTTTATTACAGTTAAAAATGTAGAAAATTTTGAGAATAAGTTATGTGTTTTAACAGAAGAGATGCTTGAAGAAAAAAGTAGATTGATAGAATCTGATAAAAATAGTGGATTTTCGGATAAAATACGTGAAAGTGTTTTGTATAAGCGTATGCAACCGATAATTTCGTCTTGCTTAGAGAAGCTGAATAGGCAGGAAGTTCGATTTATAAAGTCTTTTTCTATAAGATCACAAAAATATAATGATGCTTTGGGTGGAATACGGTATTGGTTTGGGAAAAAGAACAAGGATGACAGTAATTGATTTGTTTAATAAAAACTTAGATAAAGTAAAAAGTGCAGGTAGTTGTATTATTTAAACTGCTTGCACTTTTTGTGTTAATTATTTATAGGATAGGTGAAACAAAAAAATATTTATTTGTTAAAAAAAATTAAGGGTTTTTGCGGAAGATAGCTTGTTATATTGGGCTTGTTATGGTATAATATAAGCAATGATTTTTATGGTGTAGCGCGTGAATTCACAAGTGTAAATTTTTTTCAATGGAAGATTATTATAAGAAATAGGAGTGATAAAATGAAAAAATGGCTGGTGTCGTCTTTAAATAAAGATAAAATTTCATTGGTTGCAGATGAGATGAATATATCGCCCTTATTAGTTATGCTTTTGTTCAATAGGGGATATACTGATGTTGATAGTATCCGTGATTTTCTTTTCGGTGATGACCATTATGCTTCTAGTTTTGATGCGATGGAATTTGCTGATATGGACAAAGCTGTTAAGCGTATTCGAAAAGCTATTGATAATTTTGAATCAATATGTATTTATGGGGATTATGATGTTGATGGTGTAACGTCAACTGCTCTTTTGTACATGTATCTGGAGTCTCAAGGAGCTAACGTGACGTATTTTATTCCAGATAGGAAGTCTGGATATGGATTGAACAACACTGATATCGAAAGGCTTCGAAAAGAACAAAGTGTTAGTTTGATAGTTACGGTGGACAATGGCGTGTCTGCGGTTAATGAGATTGATTTTGCAAGTGAACTTGGTATAGATGTAGTTATTACAGACCATCACAAACTTCCTGATAAATTACCAAATGCTGTTGCGATAGTTGATCCGCATAGAGATGATTGTCCGTCAAGGTTTAAGGAATATGCAGGAGTTGGGGTTGCATTTAAACTTGTGTGTGCGCTTGAAGGGAAAAGTTCATCTGTTTATGATCTACTTGATGAGTATGCTGATATTGTGGCAATTGGAACTATAAGCGATATTGTTCCGTTAGTTTCAGAAAATAGGTTTTTATCTAAATATGGGTTAAGTTTACTGGAAAAGGAAATTAGACCTGGAATTCAACGTCTTTTGGATTTGTCGTGTACACTCGAAAAGAAAATAACTTCATCGATTATTGCATTTTCACTTGCTCCGCGCATTAATGCAGTAGGGAGGTTAGATTTAGCAGAAAAGGCTGTGAAGATGCTGACTTCCAATAATACGGAGGAAGCGGAAAACTGTGCGGATTTCCTTAATGAGTGCAATACGATCCGTAAAGAAATCGAAACCAAGATTATAAAGGAAATAGAGAGTCGTATTTGCGCAAGTACAAACTATGATCAAGTGCTTGTAGTAGATGGCGAAAATTTTCATACAGGAGTTATCGGGATAGTTGCATCAAAGTTGGTGTCAAAATATTGCAAGCCCTGCATAGTTATAAGTATTGAGGGTGATATGGCCAGAGGTTCTGGGCGCAGTGTGGAAGGTTTTTCATTGTATGATGCGGTTAAATCGTGGTTTGATGAGAATACCACTGATGGGCATATGAATGGGTCTAATGAACAAGTTAAGTTTGGAGGACATACTATGGCAATTGGTTTTGATATACCAGTTTCGTATGTAGAATCCTTAAAGTGTAAAGTAAATGAGTATGCAGCCCAAGTTGGTGTACCACCACTTGCTTTGAAAATTGACTGCAAACTTAAACCCGAATCACTTGATTATAGTATGATACGTGATATAGAATTACTGGAACCTTTTGGTTGTGAAAATAGATTTCCGGTATTTGGACTTTATGAGATGAAAATTTTGGATATTGTTCCTCTTGGTGGAGGTAAGCATCTTAAAATAGTTTGTGGAAAAGGTAGCACAAAAGTGTCCGCTATGAAATTTTCTACGACCTTGAATGATTTTGAATTTATGATAGGTGATGTAGTGGATCTAGCTGTTACGCTGAACAAAAATGAATTTAAAGGGCAAGAGTTACTTTCTATATTTATAACTGAAATGAAGTGTTCACAGGTGAATGAGGATCAATGTATTGCTGATATTAGGCTTTATGAATCAATAAAACGTAAAGAAGATATTTCTTGTGAAACAATAAACAAGGTAATTCCTACGAGAAATGAATTTGCAGTAGTGTATAGATTCTTTGAGGCGAATCATCGTAATTACACTTGTGAGATGCTTATGTACCGAATTGGGGAAAATAGTATAGGTTTGTGCAAATTGTTGCTAATACTTGATATTATGGAAGAACTCTCGCTTGTAACTAAAACAGTATTGTCAAATGGAAAATACCATATAAAGTTGTGTCATCAGAAGAACAAGGTTTCGTTAGATTCATCAAAAATTTTACAGGAGTTGAAGGGGTTGAGATAAGATGGCAAGAAAGCAACATAGATTTTTATATAAAACATACGATGAACTAGTAGAGTTAATGAAAAATTATGAGGGAAAGTTTGATTTGGCACTTATTGATAAGGCATATAATTTTGCAAACAAAGCTCATAATGGTCAGTTGAGAAAATCTGGACTTCCGTATATTTTACATCCGATTTCAGTAGCATATATACTGGTTGATCTAGGTATGGATACACAATCTGTAGTAGCAGCACTTTTACATGATGTAGTTGAGGATACGGATGTTACTATGATGGATGTGAAAAAAATCTTTGGAAAAGAAATTGCAAATCTTATCGATGGAGTTACTAAAATAGGACAAATCCCATTTTCATCTCGTGAGGAGGAGCAGGCTGAAAATATTCGAAAAATGTTAATTGCAATGGCAAATGATGTACGGGTGATTATTATAAAACTTGCGGATCGGTTGAATAATATGCGTACAATCGGATGTATGCCTGCACAGAAACAACGAGATAAATCACTTGAAAATATGGAAGTGTACGCTCCAATTGCACATCGTCTTGGTATTCGGAGTATAAAAGAAGAACTTGAAGATATTTCACTTAGGTACCTTGATCCGATTGCCTATAAGGAAATAGAAGATCACCTTGCAATGAAAAAATCTGATAGAAATAAGTTCATTGAACAAATAAAGAAAAAATTACTCAAAGGTATATCAAAAATAATTCCTGATGTGCATGTTGAAGGGCGAGTTAAAAGTGCGAATAGTATTTATAGAAAAGTCTTTATGAAAAATAGAACTATGGAAGAAATTTTTGATATTTACGCTGTAAGAGTCCTTGTGGACAGTGTGAATGATTGTTATAATGTTTTGGGTATAGTGCATGATTTGTATAAGCCTATCCCAAATCGATTTAAGGATTATATATCTACACCAAAACCTAATATGTATCAATCTTTGCATACAACTGTAATTGGCAAAGAAGGAATACCATTTGAAGTACAGATCCGCACGTATGAGATGCACCATACAGCTGAATATGGTATTGCTGCTCACTGGAAGTATAAACTTGGGATAAAACGTAAAGACAAAAAAAGTATAGATCAAAACCTTGCGTGGGTTAGACAGATGATAGAAAACCAAAAGGAAAATAATGATGTATCAGATATTATTCGTATGATCAAGTCTGATCTTGTGTCTGAAGAGGTATATGTGTTTTCACCAAAGGGTGACGTGTATGCTTTACCAAATGGTTCTACTGTGATTGATTTTGCGTATGCTATACACAGTGAAGTGGGGAACAAAATGATTGGCGCTAAAGCAGATAAACGTATTGTGCCGATTGATTATAAAATTAAAACTGGAGAGGTTATAGAAATTCTAACTGTAAAAGACCCAAAACATGGCCCAGGAAGAGATTGGTTGAAGATCGTAAAAACAAGTGAGGCCAGGGCTAAAATAAGACATTGGTTCAAAAAAGAAAAACGTGATGAAAACATAATAGAGGGTAAAAGCGAACTTGAACGTGAATTGCGACAGTGCTCGATCGTTCTACCAGAAGCTAGTATGAAATCGTTCCTTGAGTCGATTGCGAAAAGGCAACACTTAAATTCTGTGGAGTCATTGTATGAGGCTATCGGTTACGGTGGCATACAGTTGTGGCGTATTATGCCGAGGATTCGTGATGACTACTCTAAATTGATAAAGGCAGAAGAAAAACTTGCTACTTTGGCGTTGAAACATAAGGAAGTGTCTCCAGATGGGATAGTAGTTAAAGGAGTACACAACTGCCTTATAAAATTGTCAAAATGCTGTAGTCCATTGCCGGGAGATAATATTATTGGATTTATAACTCGTGGGAATGGGGTTTCCATACACAACGTAAAATGTACTAATGTCCCTAAAGATATATCTTCGTGTGAAGAACCTGAACGGTGGATAGAGGCACATTGGGTTCGTGGACAAAATAGAGAATTTAAATCAGTTTTGGAAATAATTGCAAGTGACAACGGAAAAGTAATTGCTGACGTTTCAATGAAACTTTCTGAAATGCGGTTATTTATAAATTCATTTAATACCAGAAAGAAAAAAGATGGTACTACTGTGATTTTTGTGAGTATAATTGTAAATGGGATAGATCACTTAAATTCAATAATAGAAAGGTTGCGCCAAGTAAAGGATGTTATTTCTGTGCAACGTGCAAGTAATTAAATTTACTACAGTGTAAATGTTTTATTGTAAATTTAGTTATTTCGTTATAAACTTTAAAATATTTTTACACTTAAAGTAAAATGTTTGAAATTTGACAATAAATATGATATCATTTAAAAAGTTATCAAAATATTTGAAGAGGTGATATTATGTTTTTTAAAGTGAGAAGAAATTCTAAACTATTTTATTGTATTGCAGGAGTTTTTGTTGTTTTATGTTCCTTGTATTCAATTGGAGCATTTAATATATTTGCACGAAAAAATGTTCAGAAGAGGGCGTATGCTTCAGGGATGGAATACTCAGGTGAGCTTTTGGATGGACGATTTAGTGGGAAAGGTACACTGTGTTTTCAAGATGGGTCTATGTATGTTGGTGGTTTTAAGATGGGATTATTTGAAGGAGATGCAGTTTATAATTCTATAAATGGATGGAGTTTATCTGGGATTTTTGAAAATGGTCGCTTAGTTTCTGGAAAACTTGTTACAAAAGATAAGAAGGAAATGACGATAAAAGACGGAAAAGTTATGCATAAGAACGAAAATGGATGGAGTTATTCTGGTGAGTTAAATATGCTCGGGCAAACTGGAGAGGGTACTTTTACGTATGAAGACGGTAGTGTGTATGAAGGAAACTTTTTGGTGGGATTATCAAATGGTTTAGGTAAATTTACATCGGCAGATGGAAAAATTAGTTGTGAGGGTACATTTAAAAAAGGACGTCTATCCGGAGAAGCGGAATACCACATGGGGGACGAGTACTATAAAGGACAGTTTGAAGATGGTCGCCCAAATGGACAAGGTGAATATTATAATGGCAAAGGTGCTTGTTATAAAGGTTCATTTAAGGATGGAAAGTTTGATGGAAATGGTGTTCTTATAAATGAAGATGGAACTCAGATTACTGGTGTTTGGAAAGATGGAGAGAAGGTGGAATAAATGACTAAAGTTAGATGGTTTAGTAGTATAAGAGTGCTGGGTTTAATTTTGGTTCTTATATATCATTTGTTTAAATCGTGGTTACCTGGCGGTTTTCTTGGGGTTGATATATTTTTCACTTTTTCTGGATATTTAATTACGTCTTTGATTGTTGCAGAGGTTTCTAGAGATGGCAAATTTGATTTCTTGAGATATGTAAAGAAAAGATTTATGCGTATCTTTCCATTTCTTTTCTTTTCAATTGTTATGACATTACCGTTTTTTTGCTTGATTTCATCAGATTTTCTCGCAGGCATCGATAAACAAATTTCTGGTGCGCTTGGATTTGTTACCAACTATTTTGAAATATTAAGTGGTGGTTCGTATGAAGCGCAGCTTTTACCACATCCGTATATTCACACATGGTCTTTAGCAGTTGAATTGCATTATTACTTGTTGTGGGGTTTGTGCAATTTGGGAGTGATATTTGTACTAAAGAAAATTCAGCCTAAAATGGAAAAAAATCTATTTATCTATAAATGTGTTTTAGTTTTGAGTTTAGTAGTGATGACGGTACTGTCTTATTGTAATATGCAAAGGTGGTTTAATTCTAAACCTGAAATGTCAATTGCATATTTTGATACGATGTCGCATATTTATCCATTCTTTATTGGATCAATTTTGGGAGTGGTTTTTGGACTGAAGTTGCCTGATTGTATTTCAAGCAAATTGAAAAGGAAAGCTAGTTATTTAGCTCCTTTTTCAATTATACTGTTTTCTCTGAGTGTGATAGCAGAGATTGTTTTATGCGCGAAAACTAAATTTGATAGTCCTTTTACATATAAATATGGCTTTTTAATTTCGTCTTTTTTAACTGTGCTTTTAATTTTTTCGTGCAGAGTATTGCATGAAATTTTACCAGAATCAATTGAGGAATCTAGTTTCTTGAAGCATATATCTAATATTTCTTATTATATGTACTTGTTTCATTGGCCGTTGTATATAGTGTTTTCTAATGTGTGGCAATCTAATGCAATTGCAGCGATTGTGACAATTGTTGTATCATATTTATTTTCAGTGTTTTTATATTTTATTGTGGAAAAACTTTTTTATAGTCCTTCGTATGTTGATCGTAAAAAAAGATGTAATAAAAAATTTGCAGTCAGTTTTGCAGGATTAGTGTTGGTTGTATGTTGTGTGTTTAGTTTGCGTGTCTATGTGAATAGAGTGGAAGTTTCAAAATTAGAAGAGGACATGATAATTGGAAACATAAATCAAAACTTAGACGTTATGTCAAATATGAGATCTGGGCTTAACCGGATGAATTCAAATCCATTTTTACAAAAGAACGGTATTGATAATTCTGGTATTTTAAAAAGTGATACTAATGAAGCTGAACAAAGCGAGGAAAAAGAATTAGTACAAAGTGAGGAAAGAAAATCTGTACAAAGCGAAGAAAAAGAGTTACCACAAAGTGAAGAAAAAGAGTCGTCACAAAGTGAAGTAGAAGAAGGAAACGTAAATATTAAAGTATCAATAATAGGAGACTCAGTTGCACTTGGTGCAAGAAGTAGCTTGCGTAATAATATTAAAGATTCTTATGTGGATACGGCTGGTAGCAGAAATTTACAGGAGGGTTATGATATTATAATGTCATTGCAAGAATCCAATACTTTAGGAGAATGCGTTGTGGTGGCGTTAGGGACTAATACCTGCGGTGGATGGGAATCTTACATCCAGAAAATAATAAATGATATAAAGCCAGGGCATAGATTAGTTTTTGTAACGCCGTATGATGGACGATGGGAAGAAGATTGGGGTTCATATAAAACGACGCAGTACTTACGTACTCTTCCGGGAAAATATCCATTTGTAACGATCGCGGATTGGGCAGCAACGATTTCTAAGAAAAAAGAGTTGTTGGGTTCAGATAAGATACATATTGGTGGAAATACGGAAGGAATTAATATGTTTACTAATGTGGTTATTGATGCAATAAAAGAGGCGCAAGGCAAACCAGCAAAATGATGATTGTGTGCATTGAAATTATACCATAACCATTTTTAAGTCCCCTTTTAAGGGGCTTATTTTTTTGCATATTTTTGAATAATAGTGGTTATGTTGCCATATTTCAATCTTTTTACACTTATTGTGTTTAGGATTTAATATAAGTTAAAGTTGAGTTTTTTGTGCTTTAACCTTCAGTTTGCAATTCATTATGATAAAATGCATGATGTGACCTTTCGTGATTGTTGGGGGAAGTATAGATACAATAGCTAAGAATACGTTTTGTACTACAAAAAAATTCGGACGTCAATCGATATGTGTGGTTGTAATTTTTGGGCTTGAACTGCTTTAATCGTTTACATTTAATCATATAATGAAAAAATTAAATTAAGCATTGTCACGAGAATCTGCCTTTTATAGCTTAGTTTCATATGGCTTCGTGAAAATTTTGTGGTGAGGAAATTCTTGTTACTCAATTGAGGTGCTAAGAATAATTTAGTTAGTCCTACTTGACTGCGCTTGACAGTGAGTCTCATTTTGCTTAATTGAAGGTTTGGCTACTAATTTGATGGGAGTATTTGATTCCCCTGTGACATATATAGTTTTTCAAAAAAATGATTGATAAGTTGATTTTTGTGTGATGCAATATTGTTGTATTACAAAACAAAAGGAGAATTGAAATGATCAAATTAAAAAAATTGATAACAATCGCAGTTTTGGTGTCAATGCTACCAGGAACAGTAATGGCACAAGGTGAAGGAAAGAAAAAAATGCCAAGACAGCAGAGGGTCAAAATGTGAGTACAACAGGGGCAGAGCCAGATGAAGAAAATTTGGTAGAGATGACTGCGACATCTGAGGGAGAAGCATCTGAATCTATGGAACCTACAGATGAACATAGTCGGTATGAGGAAAATCCAGGCATGTCAGGGAGTAAAAGAGAGAGAGAATCAGATGGAGGTTGTGTAGAAAAAATGACTACAACGTCTAAGTGCGAAGATACTGAATCTTCAGAGGAGTTAGTATGTACAGTTGATGCTAAGGAAGATATAGACATGCCAAGAGATAAAAAGGCAAGAGTGGAAGATAAAAATAGTATAGAAGAGATGGTTACGACATCCGAACATGAAGAAGTAAAATCTGCAGAGGATATGTATAAACAAGGTGTACAGTGTGAAAGTAATGAAGAGAAAGAAAAAACAGTAAAGTTTTACAATCAAGCAGCAGAAATGGGACATGAAGATGCGCTAAGTAGATTGGCTTCAATTGTTTGTGAAGAATGGGAACGAGAAAGATTTGTAAAGGTGTTTAAAGATGCATTAAATGGGGATGTCGATGGAATGTGCGATGTTGTTGTTTTTTTAGTGAATTTGAAGAAGAATACGATAAATGGATAGATAGAGCATTAGTTGCTCATCGAAAAAGGGGTGATTTCGCAGCAAGGTGTAATATATGGGCGCTGATTGAAGGTAGGAGAGGAGGATGTGTTGATAAGCATATTACTTGGTGTATTAGTTTAGCAAATTCAGGGGATGTTGAAAAGATGCGGTTTTTAGCTAGGTATTATGAAAGTATTAAGGACATAAGCCAATTAATATTTTGGCTGAACAGTGCAGCAGATGCAGGCGATAAGGATGCGATATACAAATTAATTAAATTGTATGAAGAAGGCATTGAGGTTCCTCAGGACTATAGTAAGGTATTTGAATTGCATGAAAAGTTAGTAGAGTTGGGAGGAAGTGGAGGAAATTATTACCATTTAGGTATGTTGTATAAAGAAGGAGAAGGAGTTGCCCAAGATTACGTTAAAGCGAAAGAGTGCTTTGAATTAGCAGTGGAGAAAAAAATACCTCATTATGAACGTGTTTCAATATATGAAATAGCTTCTTTGTATGAAAATGGTCAAGGAGTAGCTCAAGACTTAGAGAAAGCGTTTGAATTGTATTCTAAGACAGCATTATTGAATTATTGTGAAGCAAGGTGTAAATTAGGTGATTTTTATAAACATGGAGTAGGAGGAATATGCCAAGATTACAATAAGGCAATAAAGTATTATGAAGAGTCTGTTGGATATGGAAATTATAGGTTAGGTATATTTTATAAAGATGGAGTGGTGGTAAAACAAGATTTGCAAAAATCAGCAGATATGTTTAAGAAAGCAATAGTATACAATAATATAGATGCAATATACGAAATAGCTAATTGCTATGAAAATGGTATAGGAGTTACCAAAGATTTAAATTGGGCAACTGCGCTTTTTAATTTAGCAACAGAAGTAGGAGATACAAATGCAAGGGCAAAGGCAATGTATAAATTAGGCATGTTATGCAAATATAGTATAGAAATGTATTGATTTTATAGTCATAGCATACAACGATATGAAATCGAATTAAAAAAGAATATTTGTGGTTATGGGGCTTGGTTTGCATATACTAGTAGCAATTTTGAACTATCATCGCAAGAGGATAATGAGGCATTTAAATGGTTCGAAGAGGCAGAATCCTTAGGAAATGCAGATGCAATGTTTAAGTTAGCTTCTTGGTATGAACAGGGGAAGGGAGTGACTAAAGACTCAAGTAAGGCGGTAGATTTGTTAGTACAAGCAGCTGAAAATGGACATGTAGGTGCAATGTATAAGTTAGGTTTAATGCTTGTGAAGGGTGAAGGAGTATCTACAGACTTAAAAAATGGGATAAGATATTTGGAGCAAGCAGCAAACAAAGGAAATGTAGATGCAATGAACGCTTTGGCTGATTGTTATAAAAACGGGAATGGAGTATCAAAGTTCGAATTTAGAGCAAATGATTTATTAGAAGCAGTGAAGTGTTTAAAATTAGCAGATGAAAGTTTTAAAGAAGCTTATAGTTATGAACATTCTGAAAATCCCGAAGATTTGAACAAAGCAATTAGATCATATATGGCATCGGAGAAACAATATCTAGCAGCAAAAGATTGTTATAGAGATGTAGGTGATAAAACAGAAGCAGTTAAAAGTGCAAGAAACGGAAAATTTAGATGTATAATCAAAGCGATTATTAAAAAAGTTGAGATTGATTATTTTCCAAAATCAACAGATGCTGTTCCGGAATCAACAGATGCTGTTTTGTAATCAACAGATTCTTTTTCCGGAGTTAACAGGCTCTGTTCCGGGATCAACAGATTCTTTTTTCGGAGGTAACAGATTATTTTCTGGAGTCATTGGTGTGCTTTATTATAACTAATACCATAGAAAGAGATTTGTATAAAATTTTTAACATACCTTAAAACACGTGACTTTTAAGGTATGTTATTTTTAGTGTGCTTGGCACGCGTAATAACTAGGTGGTGAAAGTCCACAACAGGTTTGGCAGTAGGAACTGTTAGCTGAAAACAAGGGCGTTCGGTTGTGAGGCGGAGTCTGAAAAAAGTCGGATGTGGGGACTTACAAGAGTTTCTGCGGGTAAAACCTAGGTCTGACGAACAGAAACTACATATAAGGCATTTTGGAATGGATGAGTTTGCAAAACAAAGTCCGATACTGCCCGAGTTTCAAGGTGTAAATGTAGTAGATATATGAGGAGAAGGTGATTACGCTTACCCGAGGAGGTCTTGCAGGCAGAGAAATCTGTAGTAACAACGAACTGCAAAAAGTCAGCAGAGGTCATAGTACCGAGGGAAAATTTTTTTTTTCGAGAAGGACCGAACAATCATAAGTTCTGAGTAAGTGACTAAAGGAGGTCGGTATGATGAAAACAGAATACGTCAGTAAAGGCGGCTGTCTGCGAAGGGATAGTGTGGAACGCGAAGAGTATGCAGAGGTGTATAGTACTGAAAGTCGAAAGGTTGACCGAAAGGACGGTGCAGACTTGCTTGAAAAGGTACTTGACAGAGGAAATCTCTCTCCGTTACTAGCCAATATCTATCTTGACAAATTCGATAAGGAGTTCGAGGGCAGAAGAGTAAAGGTAATCCGATAAGCAGATGATATATTACTTTTAGCAAAGAGTATTCGAGCGGCAGAAAGATTGTTTGGAACAAGTACGGCGTATCTTGAGAAGAAATTAAAGCTCAAGGTAAATATCGGAAAGAGCCGGGCGGTCAGCGTATATTCAATCAGAAATTTCGATTTCTTGGCCTTGTGTTGGGAAGGAACGGAAAGGGTACGTATATCCATAACAAATGAAAGACTTGCACGCAGGGGATATTATGATATATACGAAGCGTACAAGTCTATGCACTTAATATGATTGAACCGCCGTGTACGGAACCGTACGCACGGTGGTGTGAGAGGTTGGCTACTCAGCTAATGGCTAGTCTTCTATTCGATTTTGTGTGCTTGTAGGTTGAAAGAAATTAACCTGTTTGAAAAGTATATCTGGAGTTAAGGGTGATTGCTATAATGTAAAATTTGATATATGTGGTGAAAAGCAGCACTGTAGGCAAAACTTTGATTTGCCTACGGAATTTGTATATGTAATTAGAAACAATGGTGGCTTTGGTTCTGAAGTTATACTGAATTTCTCAATATAAATACGGAAACCGCAACTGTTTTCTCATTGGAGAAGAATGGATTCGTATCGTTAAAGTGAAAAGAACTGTTTGAGATGTGATTTTTATTTTATCTCTGTGCAACAGGTGAATATGAACTAAATTTTTGAAAAGTAATGATGAAATAATGTGATATATGTAGGTGTGCGAAAAAATGCTTGACAGGATGATTTTGATATGGTATAACATTATTACATAAATAAAAGGAGAATTCAAATGAACAATTTAAAGAATAGTGTACTAAAAAAAATGATAGCAATTGGAGCTTTGGTATCAATGATGCCAGGAGCAGTGATGGCACAAGGTGAAGGAAAAAAAGGGAGTGTAGATATTCCAGAAAGTCAAAGTACCAGAGCAACTGAAACAGATGCCCTGTATAAACAAGGCGTAAGGTTTGAAAGTGATGGTAATATGGTTAAAGCAATAGAATATTATCAAATGGCGACAGATTTAGGAAATACGAAAGCAATGTGTAAATTAGCTTTTTGCTATGAACAGGGGTTGATTTTAGAAAGGGATTCTAATAGGGCATTTGAATTGTACTTTAGAGCAGCAAACAATGAAAATGTAGAAGCTATGTTTCATATGGGGATGTATTATATAAATGGGTACATAGTATCTAAAGATATTAGGTTGGGGAGACATTGGTTGCAGCAAGCAGCGGATAAAGGATTTGTATCTGCAATGTATAATTTGGGTGTAAGTTATATTAATGAGGATGCAGACTATAAGGATGGAGCAAGAGCATTTGAGTGGTTTTTAAAGGCAGCGATGAATGGATATGTAGATGCAATGTGTGCAGTAGCTGAGTGCTATAAGGATGGTCTAGGTGTAGAGAGGGACGAAAAAGAGATGTTTGAATGGGATAAAAGGGCTGCTGAAAAGGGGCAAATATGTTCAATGAATCGGTTAGGCGGATATTATATGAATGGAGTCAAGGGAGTAGTAGATAAGGATATTGGACAAGCGTTTGTTTGGTGGCAGAAAGCAGCAGACAAGGGGCATTTATTAGCATTGTGCAATATAGCTATAAATTTTCCGGAGTGAGTGGTACTTGATAACAATAGAAAAAACTCAATAATCAATTGCTTGTTGAATAGATTTGGGTGTAGTTGTGGTTGTGAAAATAAGGTAACTCAATGTGTTTAAGAAAGTGTATGAATGGTATCTGAAAACATAATGATGAAATATAAAGTAGGTTTATTATGTATTGATATGAACTGTAGGCAAAAGTTAAATCAATTCGTAAAAAACAGACAGTAATAAGATAGCTTCCTGTGGTAGATTAAAAGTAAATACCATAGGAGGTTTTGGTTATACCAAAATACTAAAAGCAGATGGAAAAATAAATCGAGAAACTTATTAGTGATTTGATCAAAATAAAAGGTAGCAAAGAGATTTTATCACATGTAATTGTAATCAATCAAAAATAATTGTATAGGCATGCTTGTTTAACAAAAAGTTTAATTATAGAAGACGATGGGTATACGTCAAAAGTGGTAGGGATCATATTAAGCTTTTATGAGAAAATCTTTTTGTTTAGTTGGAGTAAATTTATGATTCTATGTGTGTTCTTAGTAAAGTAAGAAAATGGCAACAGTTTCTTTCTAAAATACTACGGCTAGAATCAAGTGAAACTACTCAATTTTTTAGTGTGTCTTGGCTAAGCACATAAATTATTTTGAGGAATCGTTTTTGTCAAAATTTTTTGTTTGTCTTTGCTGAATAGTATTTGTGTTATATATTTCGAAATTTGCTCTGACTTTATTATGCCATATTTTAAGACAAGCGCTTAAAAATAAAAATTTGAGTTTCCTAAAAAAAGAGATAAGAGAGCATTAGGAACCGTATAACAATGCGAAAAACTAAAAATTAAAATTTGAAATTAAAGCAAAAAATAATGAAATATAACTCCGAATGCAATATAGTGTAATTGACAAAAAAACAAGTCACAAATGAGATATTGCATTATGTATAATTATATTACACTTAACCATAACATGAAAGGAATATTTTGAAATTTAAGTTTGTTGTCCAGATGATTTTTGGAATGTTAAACAACTAAAACTGTATGTATTCAGAAATAAGCAGAAAATTAAGCGAAAATACAACGATGAAAAAGATAATTGACCGTTTTTCACGAAACTTGAAAAAATTCAATCAGAGCAACTTTTTGAAAATTACCTTTGTACGATAAGGTTTCAAATTAACAAAAGCACAATACTGATAGTTGACGGAAATGATATTACCAATAACTATACTAAAAAAGCAGAATGTATAGCAACTGTTCGTGACGGCAGTATGGGCGAATACAAGTTTGGTTATCATACAATGGAGTAACCGCGCTTACTCTGAAAAAGAAAATGCCCATGTCAGTGTATACAAGAGTTTTTATCAACAAGGAAAATGAGTTTGTCAGTGAAATTGAAGAAACGATAAATGCTCTTGAATTTTTAAAATGAACTTTTTTAAAAAAATAAAACTTAATAATAGTTTATGCATTAGTGTATTTTATGATAACCAATGCCATAAAAAGATATTTATATAAAATTTTTAACATCCCTTAAAACATGTGATTTTCAAGGGATGCTGTTTTTTATTTGTGTACTTAAGGGGGCGCACGTATAGAAAAAAATCTCTAACCTGCTCGGAATTTAAGAAGAACATATCCAAATTGTCGTAATGTAAAATTTGATTTGATAACAGAAGTTGTATACGCTATAAGAAGCAATAGTTGTTTACAAAATAGAGTACGATAGTTGTACTGAATTACTCAATTTTCTCGTTTGGATAAATTGCGTTAGTACCGTTAAAATGACAAAAGTTGTTTGAAGTAAAATATTCGCATACAGGTCCGTGAATATTTTGAGGTGAAGCTACTCTTATACTCTGCTCAGGGTTTGTGAGTAAATTAGTTTATTTTGATCGTTTGAACCTAGTAGTGAATTTTTTATTTGTTTGACAATTTATGGCTAATTAGTGAAAGCTTTTCATTTGATCGCCTTGTAACAAGTAGATGCAAATTTAATTTTCGAAAAGAAAATAATGTGACATATGCAGTTTTGCAAAAAAACGATTGATAGGGCTATTTTTATATGCTATAATATTATTAATCTATAAAATAAAAGGAGAATAGAAATGATTAAATTGAAAAAATTGATAGCAATTGCAGCTTTGGTGTCAATGCTACCAGGAACAGTAATGGTACAAGGTGAAGAGAAGGAAACAAATGCCGAGATATCAGAAGGTCAAAATATGAGTACAACAGAAGTAGAACCAAATGAGGAAAATTTGGTAGATATGACTGCGACAACTGAGTGCGAAGCATCTGAATCTATGGAGCTTACAGATGAACATAGTCGGTGTGGGGAAAATGAACACTCAGGTTCAGAAGCGAACTCGGAACCTGACTCGGACACAGAGATGGCAGATACTGAGGAAAATGCAGATATGACAGAAAATCGAAAAAAGAGTGCAATATGGATGGATGAATATGAAGCTGAGATAGAAAAATTAAGAAAAGCATGCGATTCAGCTAAATGCTATGAACTCGGTGAAGGATTTGAACTCGGTGATTATTTATGGGGCCTAAGACCAACAAATGTGGCTAAACTGTACGAAGAAGCGGTAGATCGTAGTATAAAGGCAATGTGTAAATTAGCTTTTTACTATAAATACGGTGAAGGAGGAGTACCAAAAGACTTGAATAAAACTATAGAGCTCTATCACAGAGCAGTGGGGTTAGGAAGTACAGAGGCAATGTGCGGATTAGCTTGTTGTTATATAAGAGGAGAAGGAGTACCTCAAAACTTAGAGATAGCGAAAGGTTTGTTACAACGAGCAAAAGATTTAGGAGATAGATATGCATCTACCTTCATAAGTCGCATAAATATTAGAGAGTCGCAAATAGAGATGTCCCATCCGATAGGGCTGGAGCAGTTTAATCGTTATGGTGCCGTTAGATTAGATGAAACTTTAAGTACAATTGGACCTGTAGATTTACCAGAAAAACGTGCAAAGATGGTAGCAGACTTAGGATGTGTGGGAGGGTATAGGAATTTAAGTGAATTTTATGCCATTAAAGGAAACCCTCAACTGAGTGAAAGATGGCATGCAAGGTATCTAGATGAGAAGGAGAAATGGAGCGAATTTCATAGTAAAAGAAGTGGCTTATTGCATTTAATAGAAGATGTCGAGAAATTGTTTTTGAAAAGAGAAGTAAAGAACGAAAATTCTTACGCAATGTATGAATTAGGTCGTTTATATGAATTAGGTTATTGGCAATATGAAGGATCTGATAGATATATAAATGTCTTTAAAGCATTTAAGTTGTATGAACAAGCAGCAAATAGAGGAAACTTAGATGCGATGATTAAAGTAGGCGTGTGTTATAGAGATGGCAAAGGAGTATGTAAGGACGCTGCAAAAGCACGAGAATGGTTAGAGTTTTCGGCAAAAAGTGGAAGTGTAGAGGGAATGCATGAATATGCAGTATTCCTTGAAGAGGTTGACCTTAATATAGAGGAAGCAATAAAGTGGTATAACGAAGTAGCTAAAGTGGACGAAAATAGACGCGCAGAGGTAATTCGTAGAATAGGAAAATGTTATAAGTATGCAGAAAATCTAGATTTAAAGCAAGCAACAGAATATCTACAACAAGCAGCCGATTTAGGGGATACAGAGGCAATGAGACAATTAGGTATTTGTTATGAAAATGGTGAAGGAGTAGATAGAAATTTAGGTAGGGCAGTAGAGTTATATCAACAAGCAGTAGACAAAAAGAATGCAAAAGCAATGGTCAATTTGGCTTATTGTTATGAAAATGGAATTGAAGTGCCTAAAAACTTAAGTAAAGCATTAGAATTGTTACAACAAGCAGTAGCTTTAGATGATTCAGACGCAATGTTTAAATTAGCTTCTTGGTTTGAACAGGGTAAAGGAGATTTATCTAAAAACGAAGTGGAAGCTGTATATTTGTTAGGACAAGCAGCCGGAAATGAACATGTAGAGGCAATGTATAAATTAGGTTTAATGTTTATGGAAGGTAAAGGAGGAGTAAACAAAAACTTAGATTTAGGGATAAGGTGGTTTGAACAGGCAGCTAAAAATGAACAAGTAGGTGAATATTGGGTGGAGCGAGCAGTTAAAAGTGAACAAGTGATATCAACAATGCATAAGTTAGGTTTAATGTTTATGAATGGTGAAGGAGTCGTTCGAAACCAAAAAATAGGAATGAAGTGGTTCGAACAAGCAGTAAAGAGGGGAAATGTAGCTTCGATGATTAAATTAGGCGTGTGCTATAGAGATGGCAAAGGGGTAGATAAGGACGCTGTAGAAGCCCGAAAATGGTTACAGCTTTCGGCAGAAGGTGGAAGTGTAGAAGGAATGTATGAATTCGGAGTATTTCTTGAAGAAGTCATGTATGATGATCATTCGGCAATGGAGTGGTATCAAAAAGCGGCCGACAATGGATATGTAGAGGCAATGGGTAGATTAGGTGCGTGTTATAAACGCGATAGGTTGTACGACCTAAAAGATTTAACTGAGGCGGTAAGATGGTTACAACAGGCAGTCAATTTGGAAGATGCAGAGGCAATGAGACAATTAGGTATTTGTTATGAAAATGGTGAAGGAGTAGTTAGAGATTTAAGTAGGGCATTAGAGTTATATCAACGAGCAGTAGCCAAAAATAATGCAAAGGCAATGGTTAAATTAGCTTCTTGGTACGAGCAGGGTGAAGCAGGTTTACCTCAAAACTTAAATGAAGCATTTAAATTGTTAAAACGAGCATTAAATTTAGGTGATTCAGACGCAATGTTTAAATTAGCTTCTTGGTACGAACAGGGTAAAGCAGGATCATCTGAAGGGTTACGTTTGTTAGATCTAGCAAGTAAAAATGGACATGTCGAGGCAAGTTATAAATTAGGTTTAATGTATATGTATGGTAGAAAATTACCTGAAGATTTAAGTATTGGGCTAATATTTTTACAGAAAGCAGCAGATAGAGGAAGTGTAGATGCAATAAGAGATTTAGCTGCTTATTATGAAAACAAAACTGAAGATTACGCTACATCTGCAAACTTGTTCTATACAAAGATGTATTTAGAAAAAGGGGATGAAATTTATCAATTAGCTTATAAATGTGAACATGATGACAAAAATTTGGAGAAAGCAATACGTTTGTATACTGAAGCGGGAGGGCAATACTCAAGAGCGGAATTGTTTTATGAACGCGCTTTGGGGACAAGATTGGAAATATTGAAAAAAACTACGTGTGCAAATAATGGATATGTTAGATGTATGAAAATTTTAGCTGATAACGGAATTGAGGAATTTGATTTTTTTGAAGATGAAGTTTAGTAATAATTTGTGCATTAGTGTATTTTATGATAACCAATGCCATAAAAAGATATTTATATAAAATTTTTAACCTCCCTTAAAACATGTGATTTTTAAGGGAGATTATTTTTTATTTGTGCACTTAAGTGTGCTCGCGTATTAGAAAAAAACTGACTTGCTCGGAAATTATCCATATTGTCATACAGTTTGGATTCGAAAATATGAGAGTTCACCCTCTGAAATCCATAAGAAATCTTGATTTGTTGTTAACAATATCAATTAGGTATATAGGTTTTATCAGTGAAAAAGTGATGAGAGAGTTAGTGTTGCTCTACTCATTGAGCAATCTAAGCGAATATACAAACCCAGGAACTTTTTTATGCTATTGTGCATGGCTTATTTGCCATATTTTCGAAATGCAAACAAGGTGTGTCTTATATGTTGAATGAAAAACCTAAGTCTATTCAGTTATCTTTATTTTCTGATGTGGGCTTTGGTTGGCATTGAAAAAAATGGGGAAATTAAAGCGATTGACTTTTTAAAAATATTGTGATATTATATAAGAAACTACTGTATACATTTACAAGATTTAAAATTGCGATTGAATATTAATTTGAATAATATTATAATTATAGCTGTAAAATAAGTTTAGAGAATAGTTAATTTGTAAATTAATTTACTATATATGTGGTTTGCTATTCTAATTTATTTTAAGAAAAGGGGTATTAAAATGAAAGATGTTGATGAAAAGGATTTGAAGCAAGTATCTGGTGGTGTTGATGGCGACAATTGGTTGAGGTGTGAAAATTGTGATAGATTATTTCGATCACCATATCGAGGTGCTTGGATGACTCGACATATTTATTGTTCTGAGTGCCAGGAAAAGATGAGAAATCAAGGCACGAATAATTAATAAATTTTGAAGTCCGCATAATGAGGAAACTCTTATGCGGACTTTTTAAGATGAAGGATCGGTGTGCATAATAACATGGATTACAATATTACTTTTGATTTATTTGACTTATAGGTGTTTATGAAGTGTCAGTACTAAGTTTAACTGTTTTGGTAAGTTTTATTGTTGCGATATTATGGTGCAATTTTATACAAGAAACTACAAAAGTAAGGTAATATCGATTTCGGTCTAAAAAATGAAGAAAATTTTAGGAGTAATATTCTAAGTGAAGTATCTCAATTTAACTGGAAAAGTGGTATGAAATTGTTTTGGTTGATTGAAAGTACATCAAAACAAATTTTAAGTGTTCTAAAATTAAGGAGCACTTTTACATTAGTAACGAATAAAAAGCTAATTTTTGGTGGATTAACTTTTTTTGTGTACTTGGCATGCGTTATAATTTAGCAGTGAAGATTTAATACAGATTTCACAGAAGAAACGGTTAGCTAAAGATGAGGATATTCACTATGGGACGGAATTTTAGGGAAGTGTATATGAGCGATGAAAAATGCATTATAATTGGTTATATTCGCCGTTTCCAAAATAAAGTTTACTCGGGAATAGATGATCTTTCGTATCAATCATGTGACTTATTTTTTATAAAAAGTGAGATAGTTTTTAGCAGAATGATTCCAGCTATTATTGCAATTCATGGCACGCTTTACAAGTTTAGTCCAACCTTCTGGTATACAATATCCAGCTAAGGCACGTTTAATAGAATCATACATATCCCATGGATCGTATTTTTTAAATCGGAATCCCACACCACATCCATCGCCGCTATCGCTGACAGAATCTTTAAGTCCGCCGGTTTCACGGACAATAGGTATGCTACCATATCGTAGTGCAATCATTTGAGAAAGCCCACATGGTTCACTTTTAGAAGGCATCAAAAACATATCGCTTCCAGCATATATTTTATGGGCAAGTTCCGGTACGAACCCGTGGCATGCACAAATTCGATTAGGATACTTGTATTGCATATAAGAAAAAAAATCCTCATAATTTTTTTCTCCGCTGCCAAGTATGACAAATTGAACATTGGTTTCTTTCATAATAGTTTCGAGCGCCGAAATTACAAGATCGATACCTTTATGTTCTACTAGACGGGTAACCATGCCGATAACAGGCACTGATTCGGACTTATTCAAGTGTAGACGATCTTGAAGTAGGATTTTATTTTTAACTTTATCACTTAGATGTTTTTCCGAGTATGTTTTGTAAATAAGGGGATCTGTAGAGGGGTTATATAATTCGGTATCGATTCCGTTAAGAATACCGTGGAGTTTATATGATCGAGCGTTTAATATAGGAGCAAGCCCGTGAGCAAACCAATCATTCAATATTTCTTGAGAATAAGTTGGGCTAACAGTAGTTACGACATTAGCAGTTTCTATAGCACCTTTCATAAAATTTATACACCCGTCAAAATCCAGAAGAGAGATATCTTTTTGATTGAGTCCAATCAAGTCGTTAAACACTTCATATCCATATTTACCTTGATACTCGATGTTGTGTATGGTGAAAATTGTTTTCATATTTGAATAAAATTCATTTTGTGCGTAAAACGCTGAAAAATATACTGGTACGAGAGCACTTTGCCAATCGTTGGCATGGATGATGTCTGGTCGAAATTTTATATGTGGTAGCATTTCGAGTATGGCACGTGAAAAAAAGGAGAATCTTTCTGCATCATCGAAATATCCATACATATTTGGTCTATTAAAATAATATTCATTGTCGATTAGGTAATATATAACACCGTTGTAATTTGCACGAAAGATTCCGCAGTATTGATTTCTCCACGCTACTGGAACATAGAAACTCGTTAAAAATTTCATAGATTTTCTAAGATCCTCTGGAATACACTTATATAGAGGAATTACGACACGACATCCGATGAACAATTCCCTTAATGCATGAGGAAGAGACCCAGCGACTTCACCAAGTCCCCCAGATGAGCAAAATGGCAAAGCTTCACTTGCGCAAAATAAGCATTTCACATCCAATGCCTCCTTTTTACTTATTTTATAGATTTAATTTACACAACAAAAAAGTTGCATTTTAAATAACACTAGATTTTCTAATATATATTGGATAAGTTCTGCATCCGGTCATTTTATTTTCCGCATGTATGATTACGTCCTTATCACAGATGGTATAATTCAATTCACAGTTTTTTTCGATTATGGTGTCTTGCATTATGATACAGTTTGATATATGGGAATTTTCCCCGATTTTAACTCCACGAAACAAAACTGAATTTTCAATACATCCTTCGATTTGACACCCTTCAGCTATGATACTGTTACTAACTGAAGATGATGGACCATATTTAGTAGGCATATCGTCTCGGACTTTGGTATAAATTGGGTACTTCACATTAAAGAAGTGTTTACAAAACTCGGGATCAGTAAGTTTCATGTTTGCCTCAAAATATTTTTCCCGAGATGTGATAACACATATAGGTCCTGTGAATTCATATCCGAAGACTTTATATTTATTAAAATTATTTTGAATTAAATGACGTTTAAAATCAGTTTGATTTTTATTTCGGCATTCCAGTAGAAGTTGAAGTAATAGTTCTCTTTTCATAAAAATCATATTTAAACCGAAGTTGCACACACACGATGCATTTGGATCGACTACAACATTAGTTACCTTTTTTCGGGTATTCATCTCAATAATGAGTGCTTCTCCGAAATTTTGTGGGAATTCACCATGCTTATATACAATAGTCATATCTGCGCCCTTTTGTATATGTGAGTCGATCAACTTATTGTAATCTATATTACATACAACATCGCAGTCCGTTAGTAATATATAGTCCTCTTTAGAACTTGTAAGGAATCCGCTTATTGCAGTTAATGTTTCAATACGGCTGTTAAATTCCATGTGGCTATTTCCGAACGGAGGCAGTATAAATAGACCATCTCTTTTTCTTGAGAGCCCCCAGGCTTTACCTGAACCGAGGTGATCCATAAGGGACTGATAATTTTGTTTAGTTACTACGCCGATTTTTCGGATACCGGCGTTTACCATATTAGAAAGGGGAAAATCAATTAATCTATATTCCGCACCAAACGGAAGTGATCCCATAGTACGTTTAGCTGTTAGTTCTGGTATAGATTCTTCGTGTGTATTTGGGAAAATTATACTCATAACGTTATTGCGCCGCATTTATTATCACCACGTTTTCATCTTTTATATTATCTTTTGGTTTAGGTAGAACACTTTTACTGATGATTTTTTCTTTTTTCATCATAGCTTTTTCATTAAGAGGATAAATGCAATTTTTATCTATTTTAGTTTCATCTTCGATTACAGTTATACGCCACTTAGATTTGTCGATTACTTCTTCTGGTCTGTTACCGATTTGGGATTTTGCACAAATTGTAGTATTTTCGCCTATAATTGAGTAATTGACTGTAGCGTCGCTGTGGATGCATGAATTTGACATGATAATGGAATCGCGGATGATAGCACCTTTTTCGATGTGTACGCCAGGAAACAATATAGAAGATTCTACAGTTCCGTATACACTGCATCCGTCGGAAATGAGTGAATTTTTTACAATAGCACCTTTGGCGATGTAGTGTGGGGTAAAGGATAAACTTCTTGAATAAATTTTCCATTTAACATCGCTTAAATCTAGTCTAGAACCGGGATTTAACAGATCCATGTTTGCTTCCCAAAGGCTATCTATTGTACCGACATCTTTCCAATACCCGTCAAATTGGTATGCAAAGAGACGTTCAGATGCATTTAACATTGAAGGTATTATATTTTTACCGAAATCGTTATTTGATTTAGGATCAAGTTCATCTTTCAATAGGTATTCTTTCAACTTATTCGTATTAAAGACGTATACACCCATAGACGCATTAAGGCTTTTGGGGTGTGTTGGTTTTTCCTCAAACTCGTATATTGATCCATCAGGGTTAATATTCATGATTCCGAATCTTTTGGCTTCATTTTTAGGTACACTTATCACAGCAATTGTACAAACGGATTTATTTTTTTTATGGAACTCTATCATTTTAGAGTAATCCATTTTATATATGTGATCTCCTGAAAGGATTACCACATATTCGGGATCGTATCTTTCAATGTACGCCATATTTTGGAGCACTGCATTTGCGGTACCTTTATACCAATCTGATTTACCTATTCGCTTGAAAGGTGGGAGGACTTGCACTCCGGAATCGGTACTATCAAGGTCCCAGGGTTTACCGTCGCCGATATATTCATTTAATATTAATGGTTGATACTGGGTTAATACTCCGACTGTTTCAATTCCGGAATTCACACAGTTAGAAAGAGTAAAATCTATTATCCGGTACTTACCTCCGAAGGGGACGGCTGGTTTTGCCAACTTTTTTGTGATAATACCGAGACGACTACCTTGCCCCCCCGCTAAGATCATTGCAACGACTTTTTGTTTTCTTGACAATTCATCTCACTCCTTCTTAATTTTTGATTTAAAAAATTAGTGTGTGTTGTGATTTTTATTGTGTGAATTTGCAGTAGTGCTTTTAGTTTTCCTTTTTTCGCTAAACTTTAGGTAAAGTGTAGATGTTGGAGCTAAATGTAATACAATAGAGTATTTATATCCGTGCATGCTAATTTTCTCTGAAGTGATTTTTTTTCTAACGGACTTATTTTTTCCACCGAATCGTATATCATTTGTATTTAGTATTTCGCGGTATGATCCAGCGTATGGTACTCCGATACGGTATTTATTTTGTTCGACATTTTGAAAATTACAAACCGCTATAATTTCGTTTCCAGATAGATCTATTCTACGAAATGCAATTATGCTTTGCTTGTAATCATCGTGTGCAATCCATGAAAATCCTTCCCAAGAAAAATCACATTCCCAAAGTGGGCGAGTGTTGAGGTACAGGAAATTAAGTTCTCTAACGAAGTTTTGCATACATTTATGCATTGGGAAATCTAGTAAATTCCAATCAAGTTCGCTGTTAAAATCCCATTCTTTAAACTGGGCGAATTCAGTTCCCATGAAAAGTAATTTTTTACCGGGATGGGCCATCATATATGCTAGAAATGCTCGCATTTGGGCAAATTTCTCTTCATATAGTCCTGGCATTTTGTTTATAAGGGAGCATTTACCGTGGACGACTTCATCGTGGGATATTGGAAGTATAAAATTTTCAGAAAATGCGTAAAAAAACGAAAATGTCAATTTATCATGATGATAAGTGCGATATAATGAATCGGTAGACATGTAGCTTAGCATATCATTCATCCAACCCATATTCCATTTGTAGTTGAAACCAAGACCACCGGCGTAAGTTGGACCAGATACCATTGGCCAAGCAGTAGACTCTTCTGCGATCATTAACACTGATGGGTGTTTATTGAATGCAACTTCATTTAAAGATCGGATAAAATCAATAGCCTCAAGGTTTTCTTTTCCGCCGTACTTATTTGGAATCCATTGCCCATCCTTTCTGTCATAGTCGAGATATAACATTGATGCCACAGCATCTACACGCAATCCATCGATATGGTATTTATCGAGCCAAAAGAGAGCGCTTGAAATTAGAAAACTTTTTACTTCGTTTCGACCGTAATCGAAAACAAGCGTACCCCATTCACTGTGTTCACCCTTGCGAGGATCACTGTACTCATAGCAAGGTGTTCCATCAAATTTTGCAAGGCCATGTTCGTCTTTTGGGAAATGAGCAGGAACCCAATCAATTATTACTCCGATATTGGCTTGATGGCATTCATCCACAAATTTCATAAAATCATGTGGAGCTCCGTATCTTGACGTAGGTGCAAAGTACCCTGTAACTTGATACCCCCAGGACCCATCAAACGGGTATTCACAAATTGGCATTAATTCTATATGAGTGTAACCCATTTCTTTAACGTATGGTATCAGTTCTTTTGTAAGTTGATTATAAGAAAAAGAGTTTCCATCGGGGTATTTTTTCCATGATGCGATGTGTAGTTCATATATGTTGAGAGGTTTATTGTAAGAAGTATTTTTTAATTTTTTTTGTATCCACTCGTTATCGCACCAAGTATATGAATCAATGTCATATATTTTTGAAGCCGTTTGAGGTCGAGTTTCTGCATGAAATGCGTATGGATCTGCTTTGAGTATTTCCTGTCCAGAAAAGGTTTGTACATTATATTTATATTCTGAATATTCAGAAATATTTCTATAAATTAAACATTCCCATATTCCAGCGTCAGTAATTTTTTTCATGGGATTTTTTGATTTGTCCCATGAATTGAAACATCCGACTACAGATACATTTTTTGCAAGGGGCGCCCACACGCGAAAAACTGTGGCGTTCCTTTTATTTATTTTAATGTGATGAGCACCCATGTATTCGTATGCAGCGTATTCTGTTCCGCTGTGAAACAAATCAAATCGGTTCATGTATGGTCCTCCAGTTCAAATTTATTTGTGTATGACTTTTTGTTTTTATGAGCGAATCGATCAAATTAATGATTAGATATAAATCTGACAAAAAATAAAACTTATTATATTATTTGTATGATGTTGATTTATTATCTATTTGTACTGTTATGAAATATTTTATCATTTTTAAAAAAATATGTCAATAAATTAAATTGTATTTGTTATAATTATTTCTGAATATATGAAATTAGCTTATCTGTTTGTAGTCATTAAGGAAATGTTGAGCAAAATTGATATCAACTAAACTAAATGTATCTGAGTCTATAAATGTATTATACCCAACGATTTCAATTGCAATTTTATATTCTTCATATGGAATGCAAATTATTTGTTGTTTTTGATTTTGTATAAGTTGAAATTTAAGATAATTTTTTTCTATACCATAAAAGTACAGTGAATAAAGGTTTTCTTTTGAAATATTGCGTGTTTCAAGGATGAGGATTTTAAGTAGATTAAGGGCAAAGTCAGATAATCCGATGTCAAAAATTGAAATTTTTTCTTTTAGATCGTCTATTGTATAGACAAGGCGTTTTGTGATATTTTTTATACTATGAAATTTTTTTTGAATATTTTCGTTACACGTAGTAGATGAGTACGGCAAATAATAAATCATGTAATCTTGACGCATATCGTGATATAGAAATGGGTGAAGCAAATCTTGAGTTGATTTGCACAATGGACATTGTACCTTGAAAAATGTGTCATTTAAAATCATTTGTTTAAATTCGGGATTATTGGTAGCATTTACATTGTGAAATATTCTGTATTCTACCTTGTTGTTGCACTGTGGACAAATTGTTTCTTTTAAAGAAGTTATATTCATAAAGTCACATCCTTTTATATAATATAAAATTATAACTCAAGTAGAACTGATGCTTTTGTCGAAGAAAGAGTCTTTGAATATTTTTAAATTTATAACTTTTTTAAATTTTACAAAATAGATTTAGAATAATCAATTTATGTGCTTTAAAAATTGTTTTGACTAAATGCGATAAATATGTTAAAATGAATTTATAATAAGTGAAAGGGGTGTAGTATAGTGTCTTATAAGATTAATGAGAATTGCATATCATGCGGAGCATGTGCAGCAGAATGCCCAGTGGAAGCAATTTCTGAGGGTGATGAAAGATATGTGATTGATCCAGAAAAGTGCGTTGAATGTGGCGCATGTGCAGGGGTTTGTCCAGTATCTGCTCCAAACCAAGAATAAGGTAAAGTGGGGCGCTACTAACGTCCCACTATTTTTAGGTGGTTTTGTATGGACGGTAAGTTGATTTTAGTTGGGACTCCAATTGGAAATTTATCTGATATATCCGAAAGAGCAATAGAAGCACTAAGAAATGCTGATTTTATAGCAGCAGAGGATACCCGGGTTACACTTAAACTTCTGAATCATTTTGGGATAAAAAATAACATGATAAGTTATTATGAACATAACAAAAAAGAAAAAGGAAATGTTATTTTAAATAGAATTGTGAATGGAGAAACGTGTGTGCTGGTGTCTGATGCTGGGATGCCTGCAATTTCGGATCCGGGTGAAGACCTTGTACGTAAGTGCATTGATTCTGGAATTCAGGTTAGTGTAATTCCTGGTCCATGTGCGGCAATTTCAGCACTAGCAATTTCAGGGTTGGGAACGGGTAGATTTACATTTGAGGGTTTCCTTAGTATGAATAGAAAAAATAGGTCTCAACATTTGCAGTCATTGGAGAGAGAAACTAGGACAATGATTTTTTATGAGGCCCCACATAAATTTAAACATACGCTGATGGATATGTTTGATGTTTTTGGGGACAGAAAAATCTCTATAGTTAGAGAAATTACAAAGATTCATGAGGAAGTTATACATACTAGTTTTAAGTCAGCGATTGAAAGATTTAATGAAGAGAATATCCGAGGGGAAATTGTATTAATAGTGGAAGGGTATACATGTAATGAATCTGAGGATATAAAAAATTATTCTATTTCTGATGCAATCAAATTTGTAAAAAAATTTCAGAGCGAGGGTTTAAAGTACACAGATGCAGTGAAAAAAACTGCTAAACTTACAGGACTTAATAGAAGTTTGATTTATAAAAACGCACTTTATGTTGGTGAACAATATGAAAAATGAAAAAATGGACAAGCTTAGTGAGAAAGTTTCGATTGTTTTTTCAGATGAGTTTAAGTTTAATTCGGATACATTTTGGCTTGCGAAGTTTTCGATGCCAAAGTCAAAAGAAAAAATTGTAGCTGATCTTGGTTGTGGTTGCGGTGGGATATTGCTATGGTGGTATGCTAATGGATTTTTGGGGAAATCTTTCGCAGTTGACGTCCAACGAGAAGCGTGTGATCTTGTAATGAAAAGTGCAAAATTAAGTAACCTGGATGAAAAAATAAAAGTTATTTGTGATGATATAAAAACTTTAAGAAAAATACCTAAAGGTAGTGTTGACCTTGTAGTGTGCAATCCTCCGTATTTTACATCGGGAAAGGTGAGTAGTAAAATTTTTCGTGCAACTGCTAGACATGAAGTAAGTACATCATTAAAAGAATTTATAAAATCGGCTAGCAAATTACTGAAAAGTACCGGAAGACTATGTATGTGTTATCGAGCAGACAAACTTTGTGATATGTTAAATTTCATGCGAGAAGAGAACATTGAGCCCAAACGATTAAAGTTTATTGGATTGGATAATAATAAACCTATAAAATTTTTTATGGTAGAAGGTAAAAAAAATTCAAAACCTGATTTAAAGTGCTATTTTGAAAATTTATATTGCAGTAGTTAAACAATACAAAAAAAGTAAAGGGTGATTATTGTGTCTAAGGAAAATGCAGCGAAATTTTTTGTGGCAATTACAAAATCTCCTGTGTTGTTTGAAAAAATGCGGGAAATTTATAGCAGACATATGGGGGAATCAAATGATCCAAGGATGGCGGTACAATTAGTAGAAAAGGAAATTATTCCGCTTGCGAAAAGTTTTCAGTTTGATTTTACTCCGGAAGAATTTATTCTTGTAAATGATGAAATTGAGCTTTCTTCGGAAAAGGAAGTTTTAGATGATGATGTATTAGCAGATGTTGCTGGCGGTAAAAGTAATAAGGGTGTTGCAGTAGCCTTATCAGCACTGGCGTTAGCACCACTTGCGATGACATCTGCTTCAGCGTTCGATGCTCCATCACATAGCTATACTACGGAAAGTGGCGTAGAGATTGCTCGTCAATTTAATGAAGATTATAAGAAATTCTTTACAGAAGACTTCAAGAAAAAACTTATAGACTTATGTAACCTGCCAGATAAAGATGAAAATGATGGACAGTACTGTGCTCATTTTTATGAGCCTAATACGGGGTTGAATTTCAAGGGAACAAGCGATACAGCGCTTTCAAGGCTTAAAATCCACTATGCAAGTGCAGTAGTTTTATATAAAGAAGGCAATTTTGAAAAAGCATATGAAGAACTTGCAAGAGCATTACATTATCTTGAGGATTTAAATACACCAGTGCATACGCATAACAAATCAATTATAACGGCTGCGCTTGATGCGCCAGATCATCAAAAGTTTGAGGCATATTGCGACAAGATCCGAAGAGAAATGACAGTTGATAAAGTCAAAATTTCAGATGCAGATCTCGAAGCTAATAAGTATATGAGTATTACAGATTTAGGTGAAAGTTGTGCTGCTGTAGCAAATAAAAATTATGGGAAAATAGATGGAAAAGGTAAGTATAGTAAAAATGTTGATAAAGTTGCTAAGGAAACGATTATGAATGCCCAAATAGCTGTAGCAAAAGCTCTTGATATGTTTTATCGAGATGTTGTAAATGTACCTAATTATGAAGTTTTTAGATTTGAAGTCAATAATTTATCTGATGGTTATGTTGCAGAACGAAGATATAGCGCTACAGATGAAGTTAAAGTAGGTAACGAATATGTAAAATGTGTATTTGTAACCTTAAATATAAAAAAAGGTACCAAAGTTGTGACAACTTCTTTGTTTCGAGTTGATTTTAAGTATGATAAAGCAGGAAAGGTTGTAGTTACGGATAAGTCAATTGTGTCCGGAAAACTTGATAGTATTGTGCAAATTAGAAATAAGAGTGTATATGTAAAAAAGCTCGAAGATAAAGTGAATGTGAGTGTATTAGTGAGCTTGCTTGAACAGAAAGATTTCCTTTGTACACTTTTGGGGTTAAATTGGTTTTCGGTAAAAATTTTTGAAACCCCACTGGCCATAAGTTGCGACTCAAATGGAGACATTTCGTTTTAATGCTTAATATTTGAAATTGTATGTTGAATTATTTTAAATAGAGTAACTGCTATTATAACTGCAAAAAATGCATTTATAAGTACTGCACACAAGCTTTTTATCATTATTATTAAGCTTGTGTGAATTTCTATGTTTAGCAAAAGTGCGTTTTTTATAAAGTTTTTACTAATGTATAATATTATATAAATAAGTGATGCTATAGTGGAAGCTAATATAATTCTTAAAGTATTATGGGGATTTCTTTTGGCTATTAGAGCACATACAAATCCCATTATAAATTTGAATATAAATGTAAATGGTGCACTAGTTATGTACATTGGATTGAGTAAGTCAAATAAAAGGGATCCGATGCCGGAAGCAAGACCACCATTTATAGGACCAAGAAGTAGTGCTGACAATAAACAGAAAGCGTTTCCAAAATGTATCATAGTACTATATGATCCTATTGGAATGAATATTTTTACGGACGTTCCTATAAGGACTAGTGCAGACATCATACCAGTAAGGCAGATTTTAAATGTTTTATTTTTTTTTTGCATGATATAAGTACCTCGCAATGAATTTATTAGTTTGTTTATTATATTATGTAAATTTAAGTTGTGCAATTAAGATATGCAAAAAGGGAAGGGACTCTTTCGAGTCCCTAATATTATAAGAAAAATATTAAAAATTCAAAGGTAATAAAACATAAAAAAATTACTACATGCTTATTATAATATGAATTTTAAAAGAAGTCAAGAGAAAAGTAGGCTTGTGAATTTATATCGCATTTTTGCTTTTTTGATATCTTACACTTTAAAATAAAAAGGTATAGGATTTTATGATAGACAATTTATTACGTGGAAATAGGCAGTTACAATAAAAGCATAAAAAGTGGGCTCTTTCGAGCCCGTAAAAAATAAATATAGGGTTAATACATTAAAAATTTAAAAAAGTTTTCATTTACATTATAATATAGATAAATGAAAAAGTCAATAAAAAAAATATAATGTGAAAAAATATCACAATTATAGTTATCTTACTGCTTTAAGGCCAAAAAATAAGTAATCAAGAAAATTTGAGATAAATGTTTTTTTATTTGGAGATTAACAGTTACAATAAAAGCATAAAAAAAGTGGGCTCTTTCGAGCCCGTAAAAAATAAATATAAGGTTAATACATTAAAAATTTAAAAAAGTTTTCATTTACATTATAATATAGATAAATGAAAAAGTCAATAAAAAAATATAATGTGAAAAAATATCACAATAATAGTTATCCTGCTGCTTTAAGGCAAAAAAATAATTAATCAGGAAAATTTGTGGTAAATGCTTTTTTGTTTGAAAATGAGTAGTTACAATAAAATTATAAAAAAAGTGGGCTCTCTTGAGCCCATAATAAAACTTATTTAATATATTAAAATTTTCAAAAAGATTTTAATATAAATTATAATATAGTTTAAGAGAAAAATTAAGAAAAATTTAAAATTCGATGATCTATTTTAATACAGGCTTTTAGAATATGATGAATCAATTAACCATAATTCTTGATATAGCAATAACGATTAATAAGAGGCCAGACAACACAGAAAAAACAAGTGGTGAAAGTTTAGTTATTTTGGAAACCTTTTCGCCAAAAAACACACCAGCACAAAGGAAGGCAATTTGAAAGACAGCGACGAATATAGGAACATATAAGTAATTCAATCCGCTGATGCTACTTCCGATACCAACGGTAAAAGCATCGAGAGATGTAGCGGTTCCAAGATAAATAGCTTCGATAGCATCTATATGGTGTGACATATCGAAATCAAAATCTTCATTTGAACAAAGGGCCTTTATGATAACGAAAATGCCCATTACGAATATCATGACGGAACCAGCTATGCGGGCGACGTCTTTTTCAATGAACTGTAGCAAAACATCCCCGATTAAAATAGCGCTACCAGCAAAAAACATTGAGACAAACATAACAATGATTACGGAGAAAAAAGGGAGGCGAATTTTGCGTAATCCATAGGTAAGGCCTATACCAAGTGCATCAATGCTAAGGGTTATGGATAAAAACAAAACACTTAATATCACGACAATCAACTCCTTTTATACAATATATGCCACATTGGTGTTTAGTTGAGACAAAAGTGGTCATGCACTAGAAAAAGTGAGCATATACATGTACAAACAAGAATTAATAAATGCTTATAGTAAGACGAAAGGAGTACATCATCGTGAAATATCATGCACTTACGATAGAACAGACTTTAAAATCACTAAAAACCGAAAAAGGAGGACTTTCTGTCACGCAATCAAAGCAAAGATTTGATAAAGTGGGTCCAAATAAAATCTCTCAGAAAAAAAAGAAGGGGTTGATATTGCGGTTATTGGAACAATTCAAAGATTTTATGGTAATAGTTTTGCTTATTTCATCGATTATTTCATTTGTTACGTCGATAATAGAACAAAATAATGATTACATAGATTCGATAATAATTTTGGTAATTGTATTTCTAAACGCTATTATGGGTGTTATACAGGAATACAAAGCAGAACGTGCAATTGAATCGCTACAAAAACTTTCTGTTCCAAAAGCCCGAGTTTTACGTAGCAATAAAGAAATTACAATTGATTCTGAAAATTTGGTTCCTGGAGATGTGATATTATTATCGAGAGGGGAATTGGTACCTGCAGATGCTAGATTGATACAATCGCATGATTTGAAGGTAGAGGAATCATCCCTTACAGGGGAATCACATTCTGTATCCAAGGATGCTTTGTCAGTATGTAGTGAAAATGCACAAATTGCTGAAAAGCACAATATGGTATTTGCGACTAGCAATGTAACATCAGGAAGATGTCGGGCGGTGGTAACCGCTATTGGGATGGAAACTGAGGTTGGAAAAATTGCAAAGATGATAGATGAAGATGATGTTAATAAAACTCCTTTGCAGAAGAAATTATCTAGTATAGGAAAGTTTTTAGGGATAGCAGCACTATGTATTTGTTTGGCAATTTTCTTTATGGGAGTGATAAAAGGAGTTCCCATACTTGATATGTTTATGATTTCGATAAGCCTTGCAGTTGCAGCAATTCCAGAGGGCTTACCAGCAGTAGTTACGATAGTGTTGGCTTTGGGGGTACGAAGGATGGCTATGAATCGGGCCATAATACGGCGACTTCCAGCGGTGGAAACACTTGGTGGTGCAACAGTGATATGTTCTGATAAAACGGGTACGTTAACACAAAATAAAATGAAAGTAATGAACCTTGCTTCAGTTTATGGTAAAGTGGATTTTGATTCAAAACAAGGGAAACAGATTCTAACATTAGCAACTATGTGTAGCAATCAAGATAAAAATCCGACTGAGGTTGCAATCATAAAAGCATCTGCAGCTCATAATATACTAAAAGAGAAATTAGACTTAAAAAATCCTAGGATATCAGAAATTCCATTTGACTCGGGAAGAAAACTTATGACGACAGTTCACAAACTTCCAAGTGGGGGATGCCGAGTTATAACTAAGGGTGCACCAGATGTACTTATTAACATATGTACAAAATACATATCAAGTGACTCAATTAACGATGTGCCTCATACGCTTTCTCAAAGTATGCGGCAAAACATTCAAAATCAAAATGAAGTTATGGCAAGTGAAGCAATGCGTGTAATAGCAGTTGCGTACAAAGATGTACCTGAAATGGGCGTTGGTGATAAAGTTGAGGCCAAGTTAACTTTTTGTGGATTGATTGGAATAGTTGACCCACCACGTCCGGAGGCGAAAAAGGCAGTAAATGAGTGTATACGTGCGGGGATAAAACCAGTAATGATAACGGGGGACAATTTAGCAACTGCGTGTGCAATAGCAAGAAATGTTGGAATTATGGGGGCAAAAGAACAAAATGCTTTGACTGGTGCGGAAATACAAAGCATGACGCAGGATCAATTGCAAAGGGTAGTGGAAAATTACTCAGTTTTTGCACGGGTGTCACCGGAACATAAGGTTCGTATAGTAAAGGCTTTTCAAGCAAATGGTGAGGTTGTTGCAATGACGGGTGATGGTGTAAATGATGCCCCGGCTTTAAAGGCGGCCGATATAGGATGTGCAATGGGAACTTCTGGTACAGATGTAGCTAAAAGTGCATCTGACATGATACTTACAGATGACAATTTTGCAACGATAGTTGCTGCTATTCGTGAGGGTAGAGGTATTTTTGAGAATATACGTAAAACCATTAGATTTTTACTTTCAAGTAACACAGGGGAGATTATAACTGTTTTTGTTGCTTTCTTGTTTGGAATGCCAGCACCTCTTTTAGCCGTACAATTGTTGTGGGTGAACTTAGTAACTGATTCTTTTCCGGCACTTGCTCTTGGGGTTGAGCCCACAGACAAAAATATTATGGATAAAAAGTTTCTATCAGGTAAGAAAAGTTTCTTTTCAAATGGGGTTGGTTACAACATTATAATAGAGGGATGTTTTATAGGTTCTATTTCCATATTGGCATTTGTTATAGGAAGATGTTTTTTCGATGTGGGTGATGTTCCACAGATTGGCAGAACAATGGCTTTTGGGGTGCTTAGTTTATCTCAGATTGTCCATTCTTTCAATGTGAGGAGTGATCGATCACTTTTACATGTGGGTTTTTTTAGTAATATGAAGATGATATATTCATCTATTCTTTGTATAATTCTTCAAATTTCAGTTATGTCAGTTCCATGCCTAACGACTATATTTAAAACGGTATTTCTTACAAATACACAGTGGTTAATTGTTTTGGCGTTGTCGCTATCTCCACTTGTCATAGTAGAGATTGAGAAGCAAATATTTAACAGATCTTAAAAGGAGGAAAAGTATGTTAAATTACATTTGGGGAGCACTTATTCTTGTTAGCATTGTATGTGCTATTGCTACAGGAAGAGTAAATGAACTTTCAAATTCTATTACAGATGGTGCTGCAAGTGCAATTTCGTTGGTGATATCTCTTTGTGGCATGATGTGCTTTTTTTCAGGTTTGATGAAGATAGCGGATAAGTCCGGAATAACTAAAGTACTTGCGAGGGTTTTTTCACCAGTGCTGTCGAGGTTATTTCCCGAATATAAAAAAGAATCCCCAGCATTTAAGGCCATATGCATGAATATTACAGCCAATTTACTTGGCTTGGGAAACGCAGCAACTCCATTTGGAATAAGAGCAATGAAGCTTATGAATGAACAAAATTCTACAAGGGGCATTGCTAGCAATAGCATGGTAACATTTGTTGTTATGAATACGGCCTCATTGCAACTGATTCCTACTATGATGTCTGCAATGAGAAGTAAATATGGAGCAGGTGACCCATTTGATGTACTACCAGCTATATGGATGAGTTCTGTGTGTGCATTATTAGTTGGTGTATTTGTTGCTAAGGTAATGGAATTGAAAAATCCAGTGCATAATTGCGTGAGGATAAAAAAATGCAAATAAGTAATATTACGCCATTTATCTTACCAGCGGTGGTAGGTATTGTTGTATTATCAGGATTTGTGAAAAAAGTTAATATTTTTGATACTTTTCTTTTGGGAGCAAAAGAGGGATTAAATTCCACCGTATCAATTTTACCGTCGCTTGTTGGACTTATTATTGCAGTTAGTATGTTGCGTTCGTCAGGAGCGCTTGATGTTTTTTCAAATTTTTTGAGTCCAATTACAAATTTCCTACATATCCCAAGTGAAGTAGTTCCACTTGTGTTACTTCGTCCAGTTTCAGGAAGTGGTTCACTTGCTTTTGTTGATTCGATTTTTTCCACTTATGGTGTGGACAGTTTTGTAGGGCGGGTGGCGTCAGTTATGATGGGTTCCACTGAAACTACATTTTATGCTATTGCAGTGTATTTTGGTGCCGTTGGGATAAAAAATACTCGGCATGCTATTCCAGCAGCTTTGCTGTCAGATGTAGTAGGTTTTTTTATGTCAATATTGATGGTTAAAATCTTTTTCTATTGAAGATATTTATAACAATCAATGGCGAAAAAATATTGTGAATTTTAATTATTGATATTTATGCTAAAAATATGTATAATATGAATGATATTATATTGTTTAAGATGAGTTCAAAAAACTTTAGAAATATCGTTTAGTGTGTAAATAATTTATAGGAGGTTGATTAAGGTGGAAAAAATATCTGGAAAGGAATCCAAAAAAGCTCAAGGTGGAGTTAGGTCAAATGGAGAAGTTAAATACGAAACAATTAAGTGTGCACGTTGGCATAAACCGTTTACAAGGGTAAAAGGCTTAATGATAAATTCAGATCCTTTACGATCACTTTGTCCTGATTGCAGGGATGAAAAGCCTGAATGGTAATTCGGAAGCCCATCGGATAAAATTACAAACGTTTAGTAATCTAGCAAAAATAAATCGAGTAGGAGGGTAATCACACCCTTTTACTCGATTATTTATTACAAGCATGTTTGAAAGTTGGAACCATTTTTGCGATTAATTTTTCAATTAGGTATTTGTTATTAGTTGCACTTATGTCCCTCAGTATGGACAAATTTTGCTCGAATTCATTAGAGTTAATTTGAATAGGTTGACCAATGTAGATTTTTTTATTACTAGTTTTTGTGATTCCCTCTTCATCAAGGAGGAGTTCCTCATAAAGTTTTTCACCGGGGCGAAGACCAGTATATTTTATTTGTATGTCTTTTCCAGGAACAAATCCAGATAATCGAATTAGATTTTCAGCGAGATCTTTGATTTTAACAGGAGATCCCATGTCTAGTACAAATATTTCGCCACCTTTAGCAAATCCGCCAGCTGTGAGAACAAGTGAAACTGCTTCGGGTATTGTCATGAAGTACCGTATGATATCTGGGTGCGTTACAGTTACAGGGCCTCCAACTTTAATTTGTTCTTTAAATAGAGGGATAACAGATCCATTGGAGCCTAGTACATTTCCAAACCTTACTGCGACAAATTCAGTTGAACTTTTTTGATTCATGTCCTGAATGATCATTTCGCATATTCGTTTTGTAGCTCCCATTATGTTTGTGGGGTTTACAGCTTTATCAGTTGAGATTTGAACAAACTTTTTCACATTGTACTTGTCTGCAAGTTTTGCAAGGTTTAATGTTCCAAATACATTATTTTTAACTGCTTCCTCTGGGTTGGTCTCCATAAGTGGGACGTGTTTGTGTGCAGCAGCATGGAATATTACATCAAAATTCTTTTCTTTGAAAAGTTTTTCAAGTTTGTCTACATCACGAATAGATGCGATTTGGACTTCAAATGAGAGGTTAGGGATTCGTTTGCGAATTAATTCTTGTTGTATGTCATATGCGTTATTTTCATATATGTCAAGTATTACTAAGTTTTTGGGTTTCAGGTTGGCGATTTGACGGCAAAGCTCAGATCCGATAGATCCACCTCCACCTGTTACTAAAACTACTTTATCCATAATATACCCGCCATATTTTTGGGTGTCAAATATGATAGGTTCCCGGCCCAAAAGATCTTCTACTTCTACTCGACGAGTTTTGTCCATGACAGGTTTGTCGTTTTTGAAAAGTGAATATATATTAGGAACAATTTTAACTTCCACTTTAGTGGTAGCACATATTTCCAAAATACGCTTTTTATCTTCAGCAGAGACTGCCGAGATAGAAAATAAGATAATATCAATTTTATATTCTTTGCATATTTTAGGGATTTCGTAAGTAGAACCTAAAACTTTAACACCAGCAATACGTCGGCCGATTTTTTGTTGATCGTCGTCTACTATACAAATTGGAATGTAATTGTTGTCAGCAGCTTTGGAAAATTCGCGAAGCATAGAAGCAGCAGATTCGCCGCCGCCAACGATAAGCATTCTTCTTTTAGCATGTCCTTCGAAGTTTTTTACTTCAAGAAGTTTGTTGAGTCGATATACTAACCTGAACATAAACAATAAAACGGTAGATAAAAGAAGCATAAGCATGTAAGTGCGAATTCCGAGGTTTGATATAAACGTTAGGCTTATCGTCCAAAAAAAGATGTTTGCAATTAAAGAGGCAAGTCCAACATAGAAAAAATCTTCAAGGTCAGCGTATCGCCAAATTTTATCGTAAAGTTTAAATATTAAAAATACGACGCAAAAGCATATGTTTACAATTATCAGGTTTTGTATGAATTCTTTTTCTCTGTCCATTAATGAAAAATTATTGCTGCTAATAGCGTAGGCTAAGTAAAATGATAAATTCCAAATAACAAGATCAAATATGAATAAGATGTATTTTCTTTTATGAGTTGCAATTTTATATGTTAAATCCAAGTTAATCATTCCTTTTTATGGTTTAGTATGTGGGTGTTTAAAACTCCGATATTAATTATATACTACTTGTACTATTTTTGCAAGGAATATTTTTAAAACAGGCTGTGTATGTGACAACTAATTTTACTTGCAATTTTTTGTATTAAAAGATATAATATTACTTGTAAAGCAATTGTGTGATGTTGTAAAGAAGGTATTTAAAAATCGCAAAGTTTTACTGTGCTGTATAAAAAATGTTTAGGAGTGAATTTTATGAAATTATCAGTACTATTAGGAGAAAGGTTCAAAGAGCGTCCATCAGAGTCTATGTTAGAAAGTCATACATTTTTACTTAGAGGTGGGTATATGCGCCAAGTGGCAGGAGGAATTTTTTCACTTTTACCACCAGCGAAGAAAATAGTTCAAAAGATAGAAGCTATTATCCGTGAGGAAATGAATAAAATAGATGGACAAGAAGTTATGTTCCCAGTTGTTATGCCTGCGGAATTATGGAAAGAATCAGGAAGGTTTGATAGTATTGGGAATGAACTAGTGCGATTTAAGGATCGTACTGGTAGGGATATGGTTCTTGGAATGACTCACGAGGAAGCGGCAGTGCATTTAGCTCGGACAGAGGCTAAATCATATCTTAGATATCCTTTTATGATTTATCAAATTCAGACGAAATTTCGTGATGAACCTCGTCCTCGCGGTGGCCTTATCCGTGTTAGAGAGTTTACGATGAAGGATGCGTATTCATTTCACACTTCTTGGGAAGATTTGCAAGAATATTATGAAAAAGTACATAAGGCGTATGAACGTATTTATGAACGAACGGGTCTTGGAAACGTTGTTTCAGTTAAATCTGACTCTGGAATGATGGGCGGTAGCATTGCACATGAATTTATGTATCTTTCAGATAATGGAGAAGATAGCATAGTTATGTGTGACCACTGTGGTTATAAATCAAATATGGAAGTGGCGTCAGCACAACTTCAACCTGTTACGGAACACTGCGATGCAAAATTGGAGGAAATTTATACTGAAAATACAAGTAGTATTGAATTGTTATGTGAAGCCTTGAGTATACCTGCATATGTTACCATTAAAGCAGCTGTGTTTTTGAGAGAAGATAATCAAAAACCTATTGTTGTATTTATAAGGGGCGACCTTCAGGTAAATGAAGCAAAATTAAGAAAAGTTGTTGGAACGGGTGTGCTTCCACTGAAAGATTGTGATGGAGTGAATCTATGTTTTGGGTTCATAGGGCCATATGGGCTTGATATGAGTGAACTGGATGTAGTTTTTGACACTTCTTTGAAAAATTGTAAAGATATGGTTTGTGGGGCTAACAAGCAAAATTATCATATTAAAGGAGTAAGTATAGATCGTGACGTTCATGTTGAGAATTTCGAGGATGTTGCCAAAGTGAATGAGGGGGATTTGTGTCCGGTATGTGGAAAACAATTATCCATAAAACGTGGTATAGAAGTAGGAAATATATTTCAATTAGGTGACAAGTACACAAAAAGCATGAATATGACCTATATAGATGAAAATGGAAAACCTCAAATTCCTATTATGGGTTGCTATGGTATAGGAGTTGGTAGACTTTTAGCTTGTGCGTTGGAGGAACATCATGATGATTTCGGTCCGATTTGGCCAAAGAGTATTGCTCCATGGCAGGTACATGTTTGTGTTTTGAATAATTCTGTGGATGAAGTGCGGAAAGCAGGAGAATCTATTTATAATGAACTTTCTCAAAAGTACGATGTGCTTTTTGATGATAGAAATGTTTCTGCTGGAATGCAGTTTGCAGATGCTGATTTGCTTGGGGTACCGATTCGTGTAGTGATTAGTAAACGAAATATATTAAATAATCAAGTTGAAGTTAGTTTAAGAGACAAAAGTGTAAAAAAGATAGTTGCACTAAGTGAATTACAAGATACGGTGAATGAACTTATGAAACAATAAATCGAACGAAAATGAAATTAAGGTTGCCTTTTATTAATAGCCTTAAATTTATAAGAAATGGTGTATTTTGTATTATAGGAAGTGATTGTGTGAATTCTGAAAGTATAGGCGATTTATTGAAAAATAAGTTGAAAGTAATTCAATTTGGAGATTCATTTACTCCGGTTATAGATGGTGTGACCGTTGCAATGATGAATTACGCGAAGTGGATTAATCAAAAGTACGGATCCTGTGAGATAGTGGTACCTCATTATGATGAGACGGAACCAGACGACTTTGATTATAATGTGTATAGATTTAAATCCATTGATTCAATTATAAAACGTCCGTACAGAATTGGTGTCCCAGCACTTGATCGGAATTTTATGATAAAATTGAAATCGCTTGATGCAAACCTTGTACATGCGCATTCACCGTATATAGCGGGGGATCTTGCATATAAAACTGCTAAACGATTAAATATTCCATTAGTGGCTACTTTTCACACTAAATTTTATGATGATTTTTATGCGTGTACACATTCGAAACTTATAACGAAATATGCAGTTAGTAAGGCTGTGAATTTTTTTGAAAAAGCTGATTATGTATGGGCAGTGAGCCATTCTGCAAAGGATACCTTGTATGAGTATGGATATCGTGGAAAAGTGGAAATTATGCCAAATGGCTGTGACACTATTTCGGAAACCGCGAATAGAGATCTTTTGCTGAATGAGATTAATAATAAGTATGGTTTAAAGGAGAATGAACGTATATTTTTGTTTGTTGGACGCATGGATTGGCATAAGAACATCCGCATTATAATTGATGCAACTGAAAAGTTCTTTAAAACGCATACGGGAAAACTTGTGATGATTGGTGAGGGGATGAATGATAGCGAGATACATGATTACGTGAAGCGATTAAGACTTTATGATAAAGTGATATTTACGGGGAAAATACTCGACAGGGATATGTTATTTGCATTTTATTTGAGATCACATTTATTATTATTTCCGTCATTGTATGATACGTTAGCGCTTGTTGTGCGGGAAGCTGCTTCAGTTGATTGTCCGGCTGTTTTGGTACGTGGATCGGGTGCTGCAGAGGGATGCATAGATGAAAAAACGGCTTTTCTATGTGAAAATTCGGCTGATTCACTTTTGGTCAAAATGCAGGAATCTATATCAGACACGGATTTGTACAACACAGTTAAAAAAAATTGTCATACCATAGCTGTACCTTGGGAAAAAATTGTTGACAGAGTTGCAAACCGTTATGATAAAATTATTGATGATAGCAAAAAAGGAGTTATAGGGGATGTTAGGTGAGGCGATCGGTGTATTTGGCGGAACGTTTAATCCAATACATAATGGGCATATAAAATTAGCTTGCAGTATTATGGAACGTCTACAACTTTCTTGTGTGATTTTGGTTCCAAGTAGGATTCCACCACACAAATCGTTAAGTAGTAATGTTTTGCCGATGCATCGTATGGAAATGTGTCGGTTAGCGTGTGAACAATATGATAAACTTTATGTATCGGACATTGAAATAGGACAAAATAGTGTTAGTTATACGTATCTAACACTTGAGAGATTATGTGATCAATTTCCCAGTACTCCTATATATTTTATTGTTGGTGCAGATATGTTTTTGAGTTTACGAACCTGGAAAAATTATAAGAGAATTTTCGAACTTGCATCAATATGCACAGTACCAAGAGAAAAACATGGTATAGTGGAACTTAAAAATTTTGCGAAATTTTTAAATAGTGAGGGTGCGGTAACGTTTGTTGAAGATGTAGTGTGCCCAAATATTTCTTCTACGGTGATACGGAAAATGATTGTTAATGGTGAGGACATTTCAAAATATGTTCCAAGAAGTGTAAATGAATATATTTTGAAAAAACATTTGTATATGGAGGGATGATGAATGGATATAGAAAAACTAGAACAAATAATAAAATTGCATTTGAGTGATAAACGCTTTAATCACGTTAAAAATGTAGCGGAAGAGGCAGTGCGACTTGCCGCAAAGTACGGAGTTGATGTTGAAAAAGCTCGAATTGCAGGACTTTTGCATGATATAACAAAGGAGTTTGAAAAGGAGGAACATCTTTACCTTTTTAATCAGGCAATGTTGAAACTTGACCCAATTGAAGCAAAAATGGAAAAAGTATGGCATCCTATATCAGGTGCTATTTATGCTGAAAAAGTCTTGGATATAAAAGATCAGGATATTTTGAACGCGATTAGGTATCATTTGACTGGGCGTATAGGTATGTCTAAACTTGAAAAAATTATTTTTGTAGCAGATTATACTTCTTGTGAACGTAATTTCGATGGTGTGGATAAGATACGTTATGAGGTGGATCGTAGTTTGGAACGTGGCGTTGTTGAGGAAATGAAATTTACATTACCAAAACTTATAAGTTTGGAATCTCCTATATGTGAAGATGGTTGGAAAGCATATAACTATTATGTCGCACTTAAAAATAAGGGAGAAAGGTTATGAATGTGGTTGTAATTGGTGGTGGGCCCGCGGGGATGATGGCTGCGGGGATGGCTGCTAAATCTTGTGACAATGTTATATTACTTGAAAAAAATGAGAAATTGGGGAAAAAACTTGCGATTACCGGAAAAGGTCGTTGCAATGTGACAAACAATTGTGTGGACATAAATGAATTGATACGGAATATTCCTCGAAATGGGAAGTTTATGTATAGTTCAATAAGAAATTTTGGGCCAAGTGATGTTATAGAATTTTTTGAGAAACTTGGAGTTTCTCTTAAAATTGAACGAGGAAACAGGGTTTTCCCGTGTTCTGATAGAGCGATGGATATTGTAAGTGCAATGGAAAAGTTTTTGTGTAAAAGAAAAGTTAATGTTTTACATAAGCGTGCAGTGAAAATTGTTTTAAATAATGGACAAGTATCAAGTGTCATTACTACTGACGGAACTATTATTGATGCAGATGCAGTTGTGATTTGCACTGGGGGCAAATCTTATCCAAAAACAGGTTCAACTGGGGATGGTTATGATTTAGCGAAAAATGCTGGGCATACCATTGTACCTGTTGTTCCGTCGCTTGTGCCACTTGTATCACATGACGAGAGATGTGAAGAGTTACAGGGCCTTTCACTTAAAAATGTTGCTGTGAAGCTTGTAGATGGTGAAAATAATAAAATAATATATGACGACTTTGGGGAAATGTTATTTACACATTTTGGGGTGTCGGGACCTGTTGTGCTTAGTGCATCGGCAAATATTGACTTTTCAAAATTTTCACAGTGTTCCATGATAATTGATTTGAAACCGGCGCTGTCGTTTGAACAGCTTGATAAAAGAATTATTCGCGATTTTCAGAAAAATCTGCACAAAAATATAATAAATTCACTAAATGAACTGCTTCCGAAAAAAATGATTCCGGTTATGGTAAATTCAGCTAAGATTCCATTTGGCATAAAGTGTGAAAATGTAACTAGACAGATGAGATTTTCCCTTGTTGGAGCAATTAAGAATTTCGCTATTACTATTGACGGTGCACGTCCTATTGATGAAGCAATAGTAACTAGAGGTGGAGTATCAGTAAAAGAAATTTTTCCTTCAACAATGGAATCACGTATTGTTAAAGGTTTGTTTTTTGCTGGTGAGGTTGTGGATGTGGATGCTTATACTGGCGGATTTAACCTACAAGTAGCATTTTCTACCGGTTATACCGCTGGGAATTGTATTTCAAAATTATGTGAAGTGTGAATTTACTTAAAAGATTTCCTGTTGTTTTTTGTAACATTAGTGCCGAAAGATGCATAGTATGTAGAAAGAAGGAGGTGATGCATCTTGAACGGTATAGATGTTAGTTCATGGCAGGGAAATATAAATTGGGAAAAGGTTTCGAATACAGATGTAGGTTTCGCGATGATACGTGCTACGTATGGGACAAGTGGTAAAGATAAACAATTCGTACAGAATATGAACAACATAACTAAGACGAATATTTATCCAGGAGCTTATCACTACCTGTATGCGACGTCTGTGTCAGAAGCTAAGCAGGAGGCACAAAATTTCTTGAATGCAATAAAATCATATAAGTTTTTGTATCCTGTGGCACTTGATATAGAAGATAGCTCTATATCATCATTGGGGAGAAATACTGCTACTCAAATTGCTCTTACCTTTTGTGATATTGTTGAAAATTCTGGTTACTACGTGAATATATATTCGAATTTAAACTGGTTGCAAAATTACCTGAATATGAATGAACTTTCCAAATTTGATATATGGTTGGCCCAATGGTCAAGTTCACCAACGTATACTGGGAATTTTGGAATGTGGCAGCACTCATCAACAGGTTCAGTTTCAGGTATAAATGGCAATGTAGATCTTAATATCTCCTATCTTGATTATCCAACAATTATAACGAGTAAAGGACTTAATAATACGTCGTCTTCACAATTGCCATCTCCACCCGATACCGATACAAAACCTCCAACATCTACATTTGAGTATGTAGTGGTTACTGGGGATACATTGTGGGATATAGCTGAAAAATTCCTTGGGTCCGGTGCAAGGTATGAAGAAATTAAAACATTGAATGGTTTAACAGGAGATACTATATATGCGGGCCAAGTTTTGAACGTTCCATCCGGGACGTCAGGTAGCAAATCGTATACAGTGGTATCTGGAGATACACTTTGGGATATAGCTGAAAGATTTCTCGGCTCGGGGTCGCGCTACACTGAATTAAAAACATTGAATGGTTTAACTAGTGATACGATTTACCCTGGTCAGGTTCTCCTTATTTAAAATCCTTGTTACGTTAGTATCATGGTGGATTTAGCAGCACATTAAAGCATTTTCGACTTCACTTTGTGAATTTATAAACAACTTTTTATAAGAAAGCCCTTTGAGGTAGTTGAATTTACCTTAGAAGGGCTTTAATTGATATCAAGATAATACTGCGAGGTAACGCAAAGAGAATATTTTAATCATAGTAGGTGTAACAGGGACAGTTAGAAAGTGCATATCAAAGTGAATATTTTTAGAGTGTAAGGGCATTTTGAATCGCGAAAAGATTTTCAACATTTTTTGAAACCAGGGAGTATTGCAAATATTTTTGAATTGGTGTATAATAAAATTATAAAAGAGACAAAAAAGGCCGCCCCGTGCTAGTAATAATGGACTCAATACAAAATGTGCATTTATTTTGTGTGGTTGTAGGTCTCGTAGTTAATGTGATAGGGGGAGTAAATACATCGAAGGACCGAGCAACGATAAAAGTTGCAGGCAATTCAAGGCAAGTTACGATTGCGACATCAGCAACAGGTCGTGGAACAGAGATAAAATTAAGTTCGGATGCCAAAAAAAGCAGGAGGATTACATGTAATTATCCCAATGTTGATGCCAAATCAGAGAACATTTGAACAAGCAGCAGGACGGTCAGGAAGACAAGGACAATCGGGGCATGTGAGCGTTTATAAATCTCCATTTGATGGCCTATCTTTGAGAACTACTGCAGATAACATAAGTGCTATTGTCAAGATATAGAGGATATCATTCAACATACAACGAATTTGTTAGAGCTCAGTTTGATAGAATAGATGTTGGTTAAAGTGTTGATGTATTACAAAAACAGGTGTATGATTTACAACAAAATTGAACACCATTATATCCAAGTCAAGGTGCAACTGTAGATTTGTGGCAACGTAGTTTAGAGAGGATTAAGTAAGGTATTATTATGAATGAAAATAAAGTTTTAAAGGTAAAATCATTGTTATACAATGTTGATATTGATGAAACAAAAAAGGCTATTTTTCAAATACAAGACCAAGAAATCTTATATATGTATACTTATAATTATAATTGGGATAATGGTTTTGTTATTCCACAAATAATTTTAGATAATAAAAAATGTGATTTAAGTATAGCATTATTAATTTTTTATAGAGTTGATGGTCTAAGATATTTAACAAATAAATCTGATAATGAAAAATTATCACATTGGTTTTCTTTTATAAAAAAATTATATTATTCGATTTTAACAGGAAAATACCAAAAAGGGAAAATAGGATTTAAAGTACCATTGTCACGGGTTCAAATATTTAAATTGAAAAAAGTAATATCCGAAAAAGATAATATTTTTATCGAAAATATTGAGGGAAAATGTTTGGACATTGATTTGTAGTATTAAGGCATATAACAAATTGGTTTTAATTTTTTCATGTTTTTTAAAGGTGTTGTTCAAAGATGAACATCTGAAACTGTACACATAGTACATCCAAAGTGAAGTCAGAGTAGTAAAAATTACCTAGGTTATAGCCATAAGCGCAGAGGCTGCAAGTAAAGCTGTATCTGTTGCAAAAGGTGCCTAAACTGTAACCAAGGGTGCTAAGGCCGCCAGTGGGACTGGTGCAGCTGTTAAAGAAGCGAAAAGTGCTGAAACCGTTGCCAAAAGTACTGCTGGAACTGCAAAGAATGCCGATTGATGGAGATGAAAATTTATTTATGTCATTATTAAAGAATTTAAATAAGTAAGAAAGTATATAGTTTATTTATATTTTTAAGAGGGGTGATGAAAGTTGAATTTGGATTTAATTAAGAAAAAAAATATGCTTATAGAGAAAAATAAAATAGAGAATTTAAAGAAAAAATATGCTAATAATGTATTATTGAAATATAAGATAAATATTGACAAAGAAGAAATACTTGATTATTATTACACAAAACAGCTATATAATGATATAGCTGTGAAAATTATAGAAAATAAAGTAAATTGTTTAGAGTATAAAATTGATCCAAGTGATGATGTTTTTGGAGAAATATTAAAAATTATGAGCCTAAATAATATAGAATTACATTATCATGCTATATCATTTTTTGATTATGATGGGGCATTTATGTTTCCTAATATTAAATATAAATATATGTACTATACACTGGCTGTTAATAAAAGTGTTACAAATGTTATAAAAGGTTTTTTGGACAGCATCGAAAACATTATTGAGTCAAAGATAATCATACTATTAAAAAACAGAGTAGTGTCGTTTTTAAGACAAAAGGACGCAAATGATGTAGCTGAAATCTTAATTAGGGTTTGGAACAATTTTTAATTATATATCAGCAACGCTTATTATTTTGTTTCGTAAATATGAGTAAATATATAATTGAGAAAATAATAATGCAAGATGAAATATCTGAAGAAGGGGGGGCATTAATAAGAAATCATTTATCTAAAAAATTAAGAGTATACTTTGTATCACTTCAAGAAACTTTAGAAAATAATGACGAAAAGATAGAAGATTTTTCGGATGGAGATATTGCAATTAAATGGGTTACGAAACACCAAAAAATAAATAAATCGTTGAGACATAAACAACCTAAAAAATCTGGTTATACTGAGGTTGTAGAAGTAGCAGAAATTGTAGATAAATATTCTCTATATACATTCACATCAATTATAGAGGAGAAAATGTTAATTGATTTGAGCATAAAGTTGGTGTTAATATCAGGGATAGAATATTTTTGGAGGAAAACTTAGCGATTTATTCAGCAGAGTACTTAGATATCTAATTTCGCTTTGTGCATATCAAAACATTACATGTCTCGATAGCAACATCGGCAGCAGGTCGAGGAATGGACATAAAGTTAAGTGAAAAAGCGAAAAAGACTGGAGGATTGCACGTAATCATCCCGATATTAATGCCAAATCAAAGAGCATTGGAACAAGCAGCAAAAAGGTAAGGAAGACAAGGCTAGCCGGGTTCTGTAAGCATATATGAATCTCAAAATGATTTATTTAGGGCAGCACTACAGTTTGAAAGAGGGCACGATAATCTAACTATGATAAGATGATTAAAACTGGTAAAATTCAAGAAAGTTATAGTGGTATAACACATTTTTCTAATCTTGCATCAATAGATGCGTTTTACAACCAAGCGAAACCGGGAAGTATATATGTTGAATTTGATGTGCCTAAGCATACCGTTACTAAAGGAGGAACGGATGCTTGGAGAATAATACATGTACCAGGTTCGATGCGAGATAGATTGAATGCAGGAAATAGATTGCCCAGAATTACAGAGTGCTATACAATAGGAGGGAATAAATAAAATGAGCGATTATAATTATAGCATTATTAAAACATCTGTCATGGAATGGTATGAGAAAACTTTATTAAAGAGAAGAGATAGTGATGAAATTACTCTGTTAAAAAACAGTGATGATGCATTAATTATTGACTTTGATTTTCCAAACTGTATAGCGCAGCTATCGGTGACTAATTCAAAGTTTGTACCATATCAATTTGTTTATTTTGAAGCTATAGATATAGAAATGTCAAATCAAGAGGAAATAAAATTAATATGTTGTTTTTATGATGATAATACTATGCAAAAAGTTGATGTAATGAATGCATTGAATGAAGCTGTAATATTTTGTTCAAATTATAAGATAAAGTAATTCAGATTGAAGGTTAGTACGGTTCTACATAGTCACGGCTTGGTAAAGGTCATGAAGCCTGTGGATGGATGTCTCGTGCTGAATATGATAAGATGGTTAAAACCGGGTATGTTCAAAAACCATATAATGCAAACCAAAGCTATGTTGCTAATCCTGTGGATTATAATGCGTTTTATGAGCAAGCTATGGAAGATTCGGTATATGTTGAATTTAATGTACCTTTATCATCTGTAAAACAAACAAAGGATGTATGGGCAGCTATCCAAGGATCGAATTTAATGTACTCAAAGTTAGATTTATAAAAAGGTTTGCTGCAATATGAATTTCCTAAGGCAATTAACATAGAATTGGTAGGTAAGAAATAACAATTGAGAGACAGATTAAAATGTATTATTGAGAATAATAAAAAAATGTTATCAGAATTAGAAATTAAAATTGACGAGATAAAGAATTCAAAATTTGGCTTTGTTGAAAAAGCAGAGCAAGTGGATTTATTTAGTGATAAGGCTTTTACGAGAATTACACTATTTGAATCTTACAGGTTGTATATTTAAACTCTTTACTGGAATGGGGGGGGAACAAGCCTGTTCAAACCGGTTAGCAACAGGTTTAAGTGTGGGAGCCGTTGGTGCATTAGAGTATTATATATACTGTTTAGAGTGCAGATAAACACATGAGAAAGCATTGAAAAGTGCAGTTATTAATGGAGCGGTTGAAGGTGTTACAGCAGATGGAGCTAAGTGGCTTGGCAATGTTATCGAAAATAGGATTAAAGCAAGACGGGTAACAAAAGAATCCGGTGCGTTTGCAAGAAAGGTAAAAACCGCAGGTAGCAAATCTAGCGCTGTAATTGAGGGTGTTAAAAATACTAATGGATTTGGTGCACCTGAAATTGCAATATAAAAAAGGTGAATTGACTAATGGAACATATACACCAAATCAACAAGATATGTTGGTTCATGTGGATGGAAAAAATTCAAATGAAATTCAGTTTTTATGTGATGTTGATGCAAATAATTTGTGGGTGCCAAGTTTGGGTAATATAAATGATTTTGCCAATAATGCTAAAGTCCCAGTTTCAAATGGTTATGTAGAAGTAACAGGAAAAGGTGAACTAACTACATATATTAATGTATATAGAACAGAGACAGGTTATATTCTTGGATGTCCTGGAAATCCGTAATGTTAGGAGTGTAGAACATGAAAAATATGCTAGATATCTTAAAAAGAGCAAGAGACAAAAAAGTATTTTTAGGTAATGAATTTGAAGAGTTAATTATGAAAATTCAATTAGCTGATAGTAATTTAGAATTAGATTGGGATGATGGTGCAGGAGAAGAGTGGGCGAGATTTTTTAATCAAAAAGACGGCAAAGTATGTATGATAAGTGCAAAGGTAGGTGTGGCATTTATTAGAAAAAGTTATAAATTTAGTAACATAAAAAATGTTGTAAATATGTTAGAAATTGTATTCACAGAAGATTATTGTTCAGAAAACTGGTTTATTGATTTAATTGATTTAAAACAAATGATACCAGAACTGTATTGGCATACATCAGAAGGAGCTGTTAATGTAAATAGTTTTAGTTTAGATGATTTGTACTTCGCAACTATTTAAGAGGAGTAATACAATGTTGTATGCTAAGAATTTGCTAGATAATAAATGAATAATTTGAGAACAGTATTTAATTGCAAAGTCTATTGATGATCTATTAACTAAAATGACAAAAAAGTAAATTACTGACGGAGGGGCAGTACTAAGTGCTGATGAGTTGAAAAAGTCAAACATATCCGTAGCTGTCAATGTATATGATTATTTTATCATAATCTTGAGCCTATTTTTCCTAATCAAACATCGTCAATAGTACCCACTGCTTTTACAACCTCGTCGATTTTTTCGACTTTCTCAACACTAACTTTACCAGCTGTGGAAAGCTCACCTTTCATCTGCAATTTTACGGCTTCACACGCGCGAACTTCTTCTGCTGTCAGTGTATGGGGAATTTCCTGAGCTTTCAGCTTAAGTGCATCCAGTTCACTATAAAACCTTTCTGCAGCACTTACTGCTTTTGCAGCTTCCTCGGTTTTTTCCGCTACTTCAGCTGTTTTTGCAACTTTTACAGTCTGAGCTACCCTTTCGGCCTTTGCTGCTGCTCTTGCCGCTTTTGCTGCATCTTGCGCGGCTTTCTTTGCAGCTCTTTTTGCAGATTTCGCGGCCATTGATGCACTGATTCTTTCCGGGATCTTCGCTATCACTGCACCTGTTACGATATCAGTCACAAGTGAAATTCCAGTTCCAGTCAATGCATAAGCTAGTTCATTTCCACCAAATACGTCATCTCTAATAGGGTTGTAACTTCTTTTATCTAAGCCCTCCTTAGTAACTGCTGCTTTTACATCGCCTACTCCTTCAACTACATCACTAGCAGCAAACGCCGTAGTTAATGCCCCAGCTGTTCCAACGATGATTGGCGCTGCAAGTCCTCCGGTTGCTACAACTGCAAATACAGCTCCTACTGAACCTACTACTGCTAAAACTCCTCCACCAATTTTCAACGCACCTGACGCTCCGCGCAACAAAACTTGCAATTCTCTTTCTTTTTCCATTTCATCATCCTGTTTGTTTGCAAGCGTGTAGGACATTTTTTTGATTTCGTCTTCGAGTCTCACAAGTTCTTCATCCGTCGTGCTACCAAGTTGATCTACGTCGCAAGAAAACTCTTTTCTTCCAAGTTCCTCAAGATATCTCAATGATAAGTACCTGTTTCGCATTGGTGGTGCCCAACGTTCCCAAATTACTTTGTTCACATCCAAGTTCTCGAAGTGCTCCCAGCCGATTTTTCCCCAATCAGGCTCTCCCGGTTTATTTGGGAATGGCAATCTCTCTGGTAACTTTCTCGGGGTCGTTCTAACAGTTTCAAGCTCAGCTGTTCTAACTAACCTTATTAGTATAGCTTCGGAGCTGTTTTCACTTGGGTCCTCACGTCCGTAATTTCCACCACGGTTACAGTATCACGGGCACACGAACCCAGTACTCATTTCTGCTACTTTTAATCCCGGCAGTATATTATTCATTCGCTGCACTTGCTTTTTTGTAATTAGTCTCGATACAAAATTAGACTATAACATATCCCACTGCATCCCCCTTATAACCTTCAAGATTATCTGATAACCAACTAATCTCGTTATCTCGAACCTTATGAAATCTAATTTCTACACGATCTTCGTTACCATACATAATTAAACAAAATTTAGAATATGGCTCCATTTGTTTCAACCTTAATGCCCATATTTCAAGCGCTATTAATGCAATTTGAGTTCTTGCCATCATAGAAACTTTACCCTCAAAATAACAGTCAATACGCGTATCTGTATTAACAGCCTCATACCATGTTTTATATTTGTACTTTTCCATCACTTTATCAAAAAACACTTCCAATTCATTAACACTCTTTTTAGAAATAATAATACAATCTTTCACCTTTTTAAATTCAGGAAAAAACAAATCGTACAATTCTGAAAAGTCAAATTTTAAATTTTCTATACTTGGATGATCAGAAATATTCTTTAATAACCTTTTCATTTCTCTATTTACAATCCAATTACTAAGCATAAATTATTCCCCCAATATTTTTAATGCCTTTTTTAAGGCTTTCTGAAACCATTCTTCTTTTAAGACCTTTTGAACCCTTGGTGGCGCTAATTCGTCATTATCTGGATGCACTAGTTTTTTTAATTTTACATCATATTCCCACTTTGTGTTGTCAGGCTCATGATAATGTACATTCCCTTCACCTCTTCCAGGCACAGGATTTTCAACATCAACTCGCTCTTTTTTCACATTTCGGCCTGTAGTTGTACTATTGGTCTGAGTTCCATTTTCGCCTAACATATGTCCAGAGCCAGCTGAGGTTCCTTCCTTTGCCATAT